>CALAFB010000070.1 GCA_937891135.1 uncultured Elusimicrobium sp. | reverse complement strand
ACATATTCTATAACACTTGTTCTAAAACAACCGGGAGTTTGGTTTTAGGCATTTTTTGCGCGCTATGCGTGTTAGTTTTTTTGTCTAATCCAAACATATTGACGCGGTACATTACTTTTACGTCTTCCGGGCCCGGAATGATTTCCACAATTTCAAATACTTTATCGGGCAAATTGCTTTGGGATTCCAGCACAAGCACTTCTTCTTTGGCAAAATCGGCCTGCGGGTAACTGCCGCGCGCTTCGCGTTTAAACGCTTTGTATTCATCTAGCGAAGTAATCCGCTTAGCAGCCACCGGGGCCTCAATCATCGTGATGCTGCTGCCGTCTGCGGCGCGGTGCGGTGGACGCTTCGCATTTAATACTACTGTATTTTGCGTATCATCTAGCACAACCCCTGCCGGTTTTGCGGGCATTTCTCCGGCTTGCGGCTGGGCCCCCATCACCAAATCTTCCGGCCAATCCGTACGAACGAGCTGCGAAGGCATTTCATCAGCACGTTGGGGCCGCGTTTCTTCCTGCGGTTCTTGCACATCATCCGGCAAAGCAGCCTGCTCTAACTGGGCAAGTAATAAGTTCGTTTCCTCAGAACGCGGCAACGCACACGTGCACGGCACTTGCTCGGCAGCCTTCATCCAAAAATACCAAGACACTACACCGCCAAATACCGCCCCGGAAACAAATATCAGGATTAGTAAAATATTATTTTTCATACGTAGCTGTGATGACGGACTTTAACCCCCCCCGCGGTGTAAAGTTACCTGTTACAGTCGCGCGTTTGGGGTGGCAGGCTTTTACCACGTCATCTAAAATTTTATTGGCGATATTTTCCATAAAAATTCCCATATCGCGGTATTCCAACAAATAGTATTTGAGGGATTTCAACTCCAAACATAATTCATCGGGTATATATTCAATTACAATCGTGCCAAAATCCGGCAATCCGGTTTTGGGGCAAACGGACGTAAATTCCGGCAATTCAATACGCACGGTATAATCGCGTTTGTACTGGTTTTCCCAGCATTGGATAGTGGGCAAAACAGTATCCGCATTTTTGCGGGCATGCGTAGTGGTATATCCAAAGTCAATATCTTTTGTCATTTGATTCGTAACATCCTTGTTGAATTTAACCATACTACCACTACCGCTCCTAACGCACCGCCCACAGCCCATTGCCAGCTGCTGGCCTGGGCTTGGCTGCTTTTCCACACCAACCCCGCCGCCAGTACGGCACTTAATAATACGGAAAGCACCACATTTTGGCGGATGATGCGCTGTAGTTTGGTATGTATAGCAAAAAGATAGTAAACGGCCTTAGAATCCCGCCGCTTGATAATGATGTCCACCCAGTTATTATAGACGTTGCGGCCCGAAGAAAACACCAGCCCGGCATCCGCCTGCAATAAAGCAATAATATCGTTAAATCCGTCCCCTACCATCACAATCTGCTGCCCCAGGCCACGCAAGTTGGAAACGATTTCCGCCTTGGTTTTAGGAAGCACAAAAAAATTATATTTTTCAATGCCGGCTTCTTTGGCCATGGCCGAAACGGAACTTTCATTATCCCCGGATACTAAAATAATTTCTTTTTGGCGGTCCTTTAAAAATTGCACCATATCAGCAGCCCCGGGGCGCAACTCGTCGGCCAGCGTAATATATCCTAAATATGTACCGTTAACAGCTACGCATATTACAGCTTCGCACTGTTGGGTAATCTGTTGGCTTACCGTAATGCCTTGCTCGTTCATCCACGGAATGGAGCCGGCTAAAATTTGGTTCTTTTGGCTGGTTGCTTGCACACCTAATCCGGGAAGCACCTCAAAAGCTAATACTTTTTTAGGTTTAATTTTATGTTCTTTGGCATAGGTATTTACCGCATCGGCAAACGGTCCGTCCACCAATTGTTCTGCCGTACATATAGCCTCTACGAGCGGTGTTCTAGCCGTTTCGGAAACCGGATATACGCCCGATACGCGCAGTTCTCCGTATGTAAGCGTACCGGTTTTATCAAAAAAGAATGTTTGGGCATTATGAATTTTTTCAAGTGCATGTAAATTTTGAATTTTGATTTTAAGCCGTGCGGCCCCGCGTCGTGCAAAAAAAGACGGAAATACTACTGCAAACGATAACGCAGCCGGGCAGAAAAGTGCCATAACAAACAAAAATACACCTAAATAGGTAGCCCAATGGGTAAACCCGTAACGTACTAAAAGACCCGAATATAAAAGGCAGGCACAAATCCCCATAAACGGTAAAATCCACGCTGCATAACCGTCCAACAAACTACGCGCGCCGGAGCGGTTGCGTTCCCCGTTTTTAATGGCACTAATAATACCCATTAAAGCAGAATTTTCCAAGGGCTCCGTAATTTCCACATAAATATTATCAGATTTATTGAGCGTTCCCGCGTAGACCCGGTTATCCAACCGTTTGGCCGTAGGCATCATATTCCCGGTAATCAGCTGTTCATCTACAGAAGTTTTCCCTTTGCGGATGATACCGTCAGCAGCCAACCGTTCGCCGGGTTTTACTAAAATTAAATCTCCCTTATGTAATTCGCGCGCAAATACTTTGCGAAAATCCCTCCCCACACATAAACGCGCACTTTTAGGTAAAAAGTCATCTAATTTTTTAATAAAAACATGTGTTTTTTCTTTTTCTTTAGACAAACGGCGTTCAATCCACAACGCCAACGTAATAAGTAACATGGCATAAGCATATAAATCCGTTACCGGGCCGCGCCAACGTACTAGTTCAAAACTGCTAATGGCCGAATAAAGCAGCCCACATAAAATACTTACCGATACCAAAGCCGAGAAACTGCACCGTCCGTGAAAAATGTCCTTTACCCCGCAACGAATTAAAATATCCGCGCAAAACAGCAAATCCATTACTGCCAAAATAAAAATACCTAAAGCGGAATGATGTAACAACTGTGAACATAACACCAACCCCAACAAGCACACCGATAAGAAAAAACGGTACGTAAAATCTTTAGACGGTACCGAAAGGGCTGCCGGTGTAAACGGGACAGAAATGGAAGAAAAGAAATTCATCATTTTATGAGCGGTTGCGGCGCGTTCTACGGGCAGAGGGAACCGGAACATTCGGCTGCGGCGTTACCGGGCGACTTACATAACGCTGGCCCTGGGAATTATAAGAACGTCCTTGCGGAAAAAAGCGGTTACTCATCACACGGTAACGACCTTCTTCCGTTTTCATCTGGTCTATTTTTGAGCGGTACTTAGCAGCCTGGGCCGGGTCTAACTTTAAGGCTACCATGTAATTAGCAGTTGCAGAAACGGGATCTTCCATGGCTAGCATATCCCCCATTAAATCGTAAGCCGGTACGTAGCGGGGAGCCAATTCTTTAGCACGGACCAAAAGCCCTAAGGCTTGGTCTTTATCCCCATTTTGAAAGGACAATTCCGCCAAATAATAATAAGCTAGCGCATAATTGGGGCGTAACTGCACCGCATCTTCCAAATCTTCGTAAGCATCCGCCGGATACCCCAATTTGGTAAGGGCCCGGGCACGCTCTAAATACAAACGGGCATCTTCGGGGGTAACGGCCAACGCATGTGAAAAATCATCGATAGCCGCCTCATATTTATCCATTGAAAAATACGCAAGCCCACGGTTTAAAAGCAGCCCCGGGTCATTGGGTTTTAAAGCGGCTGCTCGGTCAAAATCGCTTAAAGCTTGTGTAAATTCCCCTAAATTGGTATGGGCATTAGCCCGGTTTAAAAGGGCGCGGAAATACCGCGGTTCCCGCACAATAGCCTCATTTAAATACATAATGGCATCCCCATTACGTTTTTGGTCTATATATAAGGCCCCTAAATTATTATAGGTTTCGGCTTGGTCTGGGTTAATAGAAAGAGAACGTAAATAATCTTGCTCAGCATAGTGTCGGTTTTTAGCTTTTTCCGCTTCATCTTTGGCGGGCATAAGTTCCCACAGAAGCCCCCGGTTGGTAAGTGCAGCCGCGTGCTGCGGGTTTTGGCGAACAAGTTTATTATACAAGGTCAATGCTTTTTGAAAATTTCCTTGTGCTTGTGCCAATTTGGCCTGTTGAAATAGCCGCGTGTCTGAACTACATGCAGCCAAACAAATACAAAGAACAACCAGATTACAAAACTTTTTCATTTTCCCTCCTGTTGTGGGCGGTAACAAATAAAACCAAGCCCGACCAGTACCGCCCCTACAGTAATGCAACTGTCTGCGATGTTAAAAACCGGCCACACTCTAAAATCTAAAAAATCCACCACAAATCCTAAACTCAAACGGTCATACAGATTTCCGAAGGCCCCGGCCAAAATTAGGCTTCCCCCCCATTCGGCCAGCCTACCGTTGCGAACCAGATCTTTCCAGCTCCACACAATATAACCGATAACGGCTAACATCACCCCTACTAACAACCCGTTTGCATGCTGAAACATCCCAAAGGCCGCCCCGGTATTTTCTACATAATTCAGCCAAAAATACGGTCCGAACACAATCGGTCCATGTACCGCTAATGCTTGAAATGCCCACACTTTACTGGCCCGGTCTACCGCTAAAAGCAGCAAACAAACCAACACCAGCCCCCGGTGCCGGGTCAACCAGGCATATACTTCCGCCCATTTAGGCATTTACCGGCTCCGTTTCCACAGTCAATTCTTCAGCCGCTAATACGTCCGCGCACCGTTTACAAATATCCGTATGCGGCGTCAGCGTTCCCACTTCGGGTTTCCATTGCCAGCAACGGGCACATTTATGACCGTCTGCATGGGTAACTTCTACGAATAGCGGGTCTTTGCCGTCCTTAATTTCCACTTGAGATACAATGGCAATTTCCGGCCATATCTCTTTCGTTTCTTCTAAAAATGCTTTGGTGCTTTCATCGCAAGTACTAAAAATCACTTTGGCCTCTAAAGAAGAACCGATGATTTTTTTCTCGCGGGCTTCTTCCAAAAACTTTTGTACACCTTCGCGGATACGGCGGATTTCGTTCCATTTGGTTTCTAAACGAACGTCCGGGATATACGAAGCATTACACGGCATATCACTTAAAAAAATACTTTGGGCCAAGTTCCGCCCCAACGCAGTCTGGCGTAAGGTTTGCCAGGCTTCTTCCGCAGTAAAGGAAAGAACCGGAGCCGCCAACTGTAAAAGTGTAGTTACTATTTCTGCTAACACAGTTTGGGCACTACGCCGTCCGGCCGCATGGGTTCCTAATGTATACAGACGGTCTTTGGAAGCATCCAACATAAAGGAAGATAAATCCAAAATACAAAAATCAGTCAATGCCCGTACAGCCCGGCGGAAATTAAATTCACTATACCCGGCATGTACTTCCTGAATAAGCGCATCCAAACGTCCGAGCATATATTTGTCCATTTCGGCGAGTGCTTTGACCGGAACCTGGTGTAAGGCCGGATCATAATCGGACAAATTTCCTAAAGCATACCGCACGGTATTGCGGATTTTGCGGTAAGTATCTATGGTACCTTGTAAAATTTCATCCGAAATACGCACATCCCCCTGATAGTCAGACAAGGCTACCCATAAACGCAAAATATCCGCCCCATATTTGTTAATTACATCTTCCGGATCTACTGCATTTCCGGCGGATTTATGCATAGGTTTTCCTTTGCCGTCTAACACCATTCCGTGGGTTAAAATCGTTTTAAACGGAGCGGTATTTTCAAGCGTAAAAGACGGAATGTACGAACTTTGGAACCAACCGCGGTGCTGGTCGGACCCTTCCGAATAAACATCCGCCGGAAAATCCAACCCACGGTCCTGTAGTACAGCCGCCCAAGATACCCCTGAATCCAACCATACGTCTAAGATGTCCGTCTCTTTGCGGAACGCTGTTCCACCGCAACTGCATTGATAATCAGCCGGCAATAATTTTTCTACCGGTTCTGTAAACCAAAAGTCAGACCCTTCGGCCAGCGCACGGGTTTTAATATTTTCAAACAGTTTTGCATTGATTTGCGGCTGCCCGCATTTTTTACAATACACTACCGTAACTGGGCTCCCCCAAAAACGCTGCCGTGATAAGCACCAATCCGGCCGCAGCCCAATCATAGAACGCATGCGTTCTTGCCCAGCCGCGGGATAAAATTGGACGTTATCCAAATTTTTCATCAGTTTTTCACGCAGGCCGTTTTTATCAATAGACATAAACCATTGTTCCGTAGCCCGGAAAATAATCGGGTTATGGCACCGCCAACAATGTGGATAACTGTGTGAGATTTCCTGTTCTTTAATCAACACACCGAGCTCATCTAATTTTTTAACCATGAGCGGATTGGCTTCAAATACGTGCATCCCTTCAAATACACCGGCTTCTTTCGTGTAACAGCCCTTTTCGTCCACCGGACAAAAAGTTTCCAACTGCCATTGTTTCCCGGCACAAAAGTCTTCTTCCCCATGTCCCGGAGCAATATGCACAATCCCCACTCCGGCATCCATGGTTACAAAATCTGTCCAAATCACCGGGTTTTCCGCATGGGTAAGCGGATGATAGTATTTCAGGCCAACTAATTTTTTCCCCGCCACTTTACCTACCTGCGTACAAGAACGGCCCGTATGTGTACTAAATTCCTGCGCTAATTTTTCTGCCACAAGGTAGTATTCAGAGGTTTGGTCATCTTGCAAAATGGCATAGTCTTCCGTTTTGCTAACAGCAGCGGCGCGGTTAGCCGGAATGGTCCACGGCGTAGTAGTCCACACCGCTAAACTGACCGGCTTCGTGTAATCCAACTCCCCAAAAATTTCCTTCGGTGCGTTCACGAGTTTAAAACGCAAATAAATAGACGGGGAAGAGATGTCTTGATATTCAGTTTCGGCATCCGCCAAAGCGGTTTCACAATGCGGGCACCAAGTAATGGTTTTTTGCCCTTTATAGACGTATCCTTTTTCAATTAAATCTAAAAATATACCAATGGTAATCCCTTCATAGCGTTTGTCCATGGTAAGGTACGGGTGGTCCCAATCCGCCTGTACACCCAAGCGTTTAAACCCTTGACGTTGCAAATCAATAAATTTAGCGGCAAACGCGCGGGCTTTCTGGCGGAAGGCAGGCACATCTGTAATGTGTTTTTTCTCTTGTTTGAGTTCTTTTAAAAGGGCGGTCTCAATCGGCAGTCCGTGGCAATCCCACCCCGGCACATACGGCGTATAATGGCCCGTCATAGCACGGGATTTTAAAATAATATCTTTAATCGTTTTATCTAATGCATGTCCAATATGGATTTTGCCGTTGGCATAGGGCGGCCCGTCATGCAATACAAAATGTTTGCCTTGCTCATTTTTTTTAAGCATGGCTTCATACAGATTGATACTTTTCCAAAATTCCAAAATACCGGGCTCTTTTTGGGCAAGTCCCGCGCGCATGGGGAAATCCGTCTTAGGTAACAGGACGGTATGGGAATATTTATTTTTTGCCATAAGTAAAAACTCCAAAATTTTTTGTCAATAAATAGGATAGTTATATTATAGTAAATATCCACCCGCTTGTAACCCGTTTTACAATACAAAAAACCAAGCGTTACGCAATAGCGGCATGGCGAACGGTAGCTTCTTTATCGTTTTGCGTGACTTGTACTTGCGGAATCGTAAACCAGAAGGTGGCCCCTTGCCCCAGACCCGGGCTTTCTACGCCGATTTCGCCGCCGTGGGCCAAGATAATTTCCTGAGCAATCGATAACCCTAACCCCCACCCTTGCTTTTTGGCGTTGCGGTCCACATCAGATTGGTGAAATTTTTGGAAAATCTTTTCTTTTTCACTATGCAACACGCCCGGGCCGTTATCCGTTAATTTAAACGTCAGCCACCCGTTTTGCACATAATAACGCGCTTCAATACGCCCGCCTTGCGGGGCAAATTTAATGGCGTTTCCCATTAAGTTATTGATAACTTGCGAAATACGGAACCGGTCCGCCACCAGGGTAACTTCTTCGGGGTATTCGTACTTTTGCAAAAAAATCCCTTTCTTTTGAGCCCCTACATTTTGCAAGGCTACCACGTCATTAAGCAGGGCATTAAAATTAAACGCTTGCACGTCCATTTTAAACTGCCCCGATTCAATACGCGAAATATCAATCAAATCCGCCATCAGCATATTCATATTATCCGTGGCTTTTAGAATATTGTTAAGCGCAATTTGGTCTGAATCCATTTCCCCGGCAGTAGAGTTACGGTCCATAATAAGTACGGACGTAAACCCCGCAATCGCAGAAAGCGGCTGACGCAAATCATGCGCGGCAATAGACATAAATTTGGAACGGATTTCGTTCAAACGGTTTAATTCCTGGTTAGAAAGCTGTAATTTTTCCACCATACTTTCCAGCATATTCACTTTGCCGGAAAGCTGCATCTGTAAATTAGCAATTTGCTGTTGATAGTTATGTTCGGCCTTCATAATGGTACGGTTCATTTTTTTAAGGGCTACTTTACGTGTAATCCAATAGGTAACTAATACCACAACTGCTACTACAAATAGGGAACAAGATAAAAAAATTTGGGAAGTTGTCATAATTTCTCCGAAAATAATATCCCGCTCGTGCGGGCTAATTCTATTTTAGTAATTTTTGCCGCGCGTAACAACTGGGGCGGGCAAACAGTAAAGTCCACTACCGACGATGCAACCGGGCTTAACGTACCGGCTGTTAAAATATAATCTACCTGCCCGCTAAATTGTTTTTCTAAAAAAGTTTCCGCTGTGATGACAGGCTGCCCGTGCACATTGGCACTCGTACACGCAAGCGGCCCGGACATTTGCTGGAGAATCCGCGTGAGCGGCTCATACGCCGGAACCCGGAGCCCAAGCCCCGCCGCTCCGCGCAACAGTTTTTCTCCGGCAGAGGTAGGCGGCAAAATGAGGGTAAGGGCCCCCGGCCAATATTTTTCGGCTAACCGCCGGGAAGGACCTTCTAAAACGGCTAACTTTTTAGCACCTTCTACAGACGGCACTAAAACCTGCATCGGCTGCGTAAGCGGCCGCTGTTTAAGCGCGCAAATGCGGGCGATAGACGCTTCGCAAAATGCTCCCGTTCCCAGGCCGTACACGGTATCGGTTGCCAATACGGCTACCGCCCCTTGAGTTAGGTGCTTGGCAATTTGGGATATTTGCGCCGCGGTCAAGTCGGCCAGTTTATAAATCTTCGTTTGTTTCATCTTCTTTTTGCGGGGCCGTGTAATCAAAACAATCCAGAATCAGTACAAATTCCCCCTGCACTTTAGGCCGTTTGGCTAACTGTTGGGCTACTTCAGCAGCGGTTCCGCGCACATATTCTTCATACACTTTGGATAATTCCCGCGCCGCCACCACCGGAATCGTGGCCCCCAATGTTTTGCCGATAAGTTCCAACATTTTGAGTACACGGTACGGGGATTCATACACCACCACCGGATGATTCAATTGGGCTGCTTGACGTAATAATTTAGCGGCCTTGCCGGGTTTACGCGGCAAAAAACCTAAAAACGTAAACGCACCGCCCGTAAGCCCCGCCCCAGCCAATGCACACGCCAACGCACTCGGGCCCGGCAGCGACGTAACCGGGATATCGGCTTTGACAGCTTCTTGGACGAGTTTCCACCCCGGGTCCGAAATACACGGCGTACCACAATCACTAACCAGCGCGCAATTTTTACCGCTTTTTAGCGCATCCAAACAACGCGCGACAGAACGGTCGTCATTTTCGTTATAACGGACTAAAGGTTTAGAAATTTGAAAATGCGTCAGTAGTTGCTGCGTACGGCGGGTGTCTTCACACAAAATAACGTCTGCGGTCTGTAACACGTCCAGCGCGCGCAATGTAATATCCCGCAAATTACCAATGGGAGTAGGAACAATGTAGAGCATAGTATATAGTATAGCAAAATGTATATTGCCGTGTATTTATGCTATAATAACCATACAATTTATTTGTTTTTGGAACCCCGAAAGGGGGCATATCACATAAGTGATACGACAACAAACCAAAAATGGTCGTTAACAGGTACAACCGGGGATCGATACCCGGTTGTACCGAATGTTTCCTGTTACCAAACAGGACGCTACGGCTGTTATAAGTGGGTTGCTTGTTGTCGGCTCTGTATAGCAGCCGCTTTTTGTTGCTATGCGAAGCCTAAATAAACTAAAGGAGAGCAACAAAATGAACATAAAAGCAGTACGAGGGTTTACCCTCATAGAGTTGTTAGTAGTAGTACTTATCATGAGTATTTTGGCAGCCGTGGCATTACCTCAATACCAAAAAGCAGTAGCCAAAGCACGCATGATTCAATGGATTGCATTATCCGATGCGTTTGAAAAAGGAGTGGAGGCCTATATCCTAGAAAAAGGTTTTCCTACCGGGGAGGACATATGGGAAATCTCACCTGGTTATGGGGGAACGCCAATCACGTTGCCTGTAGAATTACCGGAAACGGATTTTACGTATATGGCCGGCGCGGAAAGTAATCCTCAATTATTTACACTCAATGCTAATCTTCAAATTTCCCACATTGACATGTTGGGATGTGACAGATATTCCAACGGTAGTTGGGACTGCTTTTGTGAAGGAAATGATAAGATAGGAGTCGCTATGTGTAAGATGTTGCCTCCTAAATATCAATGTTGGGATTTATCAAGCAGCGAACCCACAGCATGTAATTGAATACACCTTAATAGACAAAGAGGGTTGTCTCCCAACAGCCCTCCTTGTCTATAAAACAATTTCTATATTTCGCACGATCTCGATATTCACCGAAAAGCACCTACACCAATCCCTGGTCTATCATGGCGTCGGCCACTTTTAAGAAACCGGCAATGTTGGCCCCGGCCACATAATCCCCCGGGCGGGCAAACTCCGCTGCGTACTGCAAGCAAGACGTATGGATACTAGCCATAATACGCTGTAAGTACGCATCTACTTCTTCGCGCGACCAATAAACGCGCATACTGTTTTGCGTCATTTCCAGGCCGGACACCGCCACCCCGCCCGCGTTAGAGGCCTTGCCCGGGGAATACAAAATTCCTGCTTGTTGAAATGCTTGCACCGCTTCGGGTGTAGAAGGCATATTGGCCCCTTCGCACACTAAGCGGCAGCCGTTTTTAAGCAACGTGTTGGCAGCTGCTCCGTCCAACTCGTTTTCACAAGCCGTCGGAAACGCACAATCGCACGCAATATCCCACGTTTTTTGGCCGGGGCGGAAATGGGCGTGCGGATATTTTTGCACATACTCTTTTAAAGAACCGCGGCGCACAAACACCAGGTCTTTTAAATAGGCTAGTTTTTCGGCATTGATGCCTTCTTTGTCATACACGCTGCCGTCATAATCCATAAACCCGACCACATTGGCCCCTAACTGAGTTAATTTTTCCATTGTGTAAATCCCTACGTTGCCTGTACCCGAAATTACACACGTTTTGCCTTTTAGTTCATCTTTCCGCGTGGCCAGCATATTTTGGGCAAAGTACGCTACCCCATAGCCCGTGGCCTCCGGGCGCAACAAACTGCCGCCCCAGTTAGGCTTTTTACCGGTAAAAGCCCCGGTAAAATCATTCGTTAATTTTTTGTACTGGCCGAACATATAGCCAATTTCGCGCGCACCGCAGCCCAGGTCCCCGGCCGGAATGTCCGTATGATAGCCGATATGGTGGTACAGTTCGTTAATAAACGAATGGCAAAACCGCATAACTTCATCGGCGCTTTTGCCGCGGGTGTCAAAATCGCTGCCGCCTTTTCCGCCGCCTAACGGCAGCGTCGTTAAACTATTTTTAAAGGTTTGCTCAAAGGCCAAAAATTTCAAAGAATCGGCTGTAACAGACTCGTGGAACCGAATCCCCCCCTTGTACGGGCCAAGCGCACTATTAAACTGCACACGAAACCCGCGGTTAACGTGAATTTCCCCGTTATCATCTTTCCACGGCACGCGGAACGCAATCATCCGCTCCGGCTCTACCATACGTTCTAAAATCCGCTCTTTTATATACTGCGGTTTTTTGTCTAACACCGGGGCCAGGGTGCGGACGACTTCTTCCACCGCCTGGATAAATACGTGCTGCGCCGCATTTTTGCGGCGGAAGATTGTTAAAAAATCAGATAAATAGGTTTGTGTGTTCATAGTTGTATTTAACATCTATTGCGCCTAAATTGCAAGTTTATTTTTGAAAAAAATATGTTAATATACCAGTATGAAGTTAACTGCTAATATGGAAGATTATTTAGAGGCTGTTTCGTTTTGCGCGGATGAAGAAGGGGCCGCGCGCGTAAGCGACATACGGGATTTACTGGGTGTAAAAACCCCCAGCGTAACCGGAGCCATGAAAATACTTGCCGAAGAAGGCTACGTCGTCCGCGCGCCGTATAGTGCCATCCGGCTGACGGCCAAAGGCCGCCGGGCCGCCGAGGACGTTAAAAACCGCCACACCTTATTTAAACATTTTTTAGAAGATATTTTAGGCGTCAGCCCCAAAACCGCCGAAGAAGATGCCTGCAAAATGGAACACACCGTTAGTAAAGAAACATTAAATAAGTTAAGTGCCTATTTGAAAAAAATCACCGGGAAATAAAACCACCCCAACAAATTTTTTACAATTTACATCAAAACCTTGAAAAGGGAGTTCCATTAGTCCCCTGTTTCGTTTCTATATTTTTCTTGTTCTTCAAACATTTTTTTATTATACTATAACTACAATTTTATCCTGTTTTTGGAACCGTATTGAGGAATACGGACAGCTTTCGGGAGCCCGAAGGCGTATCACAAGTCCAAAAATGGCCGTATCTAGGTAGAGATGAGTCTGCAGCCTCATCTCTGCCGAATGTTTTCTATCGTATTTTTAGGATAGATACTACGGCTGTTTGTTTCGGTTGCTTGTGATTGCTTAAACAAGTGGCCGTTTTTGTTTGCATATTCCCAAAACAGGTGAATTGAAATAAAAAATAGGAGAACTCTTATGAAAAGAAACAAATTAGGTGTAACCGGGTTCACATTGCTTGAACTCTTAGTCGTGGTGTTAATCATCGGTATTTTGGCAGCCGTCGCGTTTCCGCAGTATCAAAAAGCCGTAGAAAAAAGCCGCGCAGTGGAAATTCTATCCACAGTAAATACAATAAGTAAAACAGCGGAAATGTATTTGCTAAGCGGCAAAACGGATCCGATCAGTTTTGAAAACTTGGAAATTGATTTAAGCGGTGGCCAACTTCAAGGCACTTCGTATTACACCAAAACTGCTCAGTATGATTTTCAATGCCGGTACAATCCTACAGAACCTTATTGCTTTCTAGTAACCTATCGCAGAAATTGCTATGTGGGGAATGTGTTAGATCCTGACAATTGCGATGATAGCAACAACTGGACTATTTCCCGAGAATGGATGAATGGAAAGATAGTGTCCAACCTTTGTATGACTCAATTTACCGAAACGGGAAACACTATTTGTAAATGGTTAGAAAGCCAAGGATTTGAGTTTACGGACAACGAAATATAACACACAACCTTCCAGGATTTTCCCTCAGGCATCCTGCGAAGTGATGGTGAAAGCCCCCGGCTTTGCCGGAGGCTTTTTTTCTTTTACCACAAATAATACGCCGGGATTAACAACAATAAAGACAACCCTACTAACACTACCTCAATCTTAATAAACCACCTAAGCCACATCGGGTATGAAATCCCCGCCAGCGCGAGTGCCCCCATGGTAACCGGGGCCGTTGGTAAAATTGGATTGCCCCAGCCGTCGCCAAATTGGAAGGCCAAAATTACCGTCTGGCGCGACACGTGCACCAGGTCCCCCAGCGGAATCATAACCGGCATTGTAAGTACGGCTTGCCCGGAGCCCGACGGTACAAAGAAGTTTAGCAGCGTCTGCGTAAAAAACATCACCCACGACGCGACAATCGGATGTAAATGCCCGACCAGCTGGCTCATGGCATTTAAAAATGTATCCAAAATATGTCCGTCGGTAGCAATTACCACAATAGAGCGCGCCAAGGCCATTAAAATACACACGCTAACCATGGACTTTGCGCCGTCAATAAACGCGTCCGTGGCTTCGTTAACCGTAAGCCCGCCAAAATACGCACTAGCAATAGACACGCCGATAAACACCGCGGCAATTTCCGTCATATACCATTGGTAGCGGATGACCCCGTAAAAGAGCGCCCCCATCCCCACCATAAATGAGAGAATAACCAGTTTATGCGCGCGGGTCAATGTATAGGATTTTTCGGGCATGACGTCGTTAATAATGTTGAGTTCGGCGCGTTTGTCCAAGTCTATTTTATAAGTTAAACTTTTAGTTGGGTTTTTACGCACGCGCTCGCCGTACCAACTGAAAATTCCCGCTACCACACTCGTAAAAATAAACCACACAATAAGGCGGTATTCCCAGCCAGAATACATCGGCAGTTCCGCAATACTTTGCGCAATTCCCACCGTAAACGGGTTCACAAACGCGGACGAAAACCCCGTAAATGCCCCGATAAACGGCAAACTCATCCCTACGACTGTATCATACCCCAAAGACAGTGCAAGCGGAATAAAAATAGGGATAAAGATGAGCGTTTCTTCTTCCATTCCAAACATGGCCCCGCACAGGGAGAACAGAAAAATACATACGGGAATAAACAGTTTGGTACAACGCGGATGCGTGGAAAAAAACGCGCTTATTTTTTTGATAACCGTATGTACGGCTCCGGTACGCTCAATAATCGTAAAGAGTGCTCCTACGACTAAAATAAACGCAATAATCCCGGCACATTTTTCAAACCCTTTGACAGGGGCGGCTAAAATTTCGCCCAGGCCCTGCGGGGCTTTGGCTACGGGGTGGAAGGAACCGGCCACCGCCATGGTGCGCCCGGCTTCTTCGATACGGTCATACTGCCCGGTGGGTAATACCCACGTTAACATGGCTACACAAGCCATAATCGCAAACACGAGAAAATACGTGTTGCACAACATCCGTTTAGCACGGCCAAACGAATGAACGACAGCTTCTTTCATTTCCTTTTGTTTTCCTCTTTTTCGTTTTAATTAAAACCCTTGCCCCGGCTCAAACAAATAAATGCAGGGTAGGGTAAAATTTTTACTCGCCGCTTGTTGCGCACATGCCCAACTTGGGCCCCGCGCAGCGTTGCAACGTGTTGTTAATCGCTCTGGCTTCGGGGTGTTGGCAAGTGCTGTTCGTCACAGCACCGGAATAATCTCTCAGTACCCTGATTTGTCAAAATCAAACAAGTTCGCACCGTTAAGTTACCCGCAGCGTACGTCTGCCGGACCGCGCAAAGCGCGGCAAGTACGTAAGGGTAAGTCGGTGCGAAATTGAAAGATTTTGGCAAATTGTTGGTCTCTCTCCGCGCAACGTTGCAACATGTTGTTAATCACTCCAGCTCTCTACCAGCCCGTAAAATACGGCGGTATTAAGAACGCAAAACTCAACACATACATCAAAACAAGTAGCGGCAAAATCCACTTGAGCCACCGCCCAAAACTAATCCGCGCAAACCCGATAGCCGCAATCGTTACCGGGTCGGTCGGCATGGCAATATTTAGCCAACTTCCGCCTAACTGAAACGCCAGCACCATGGTTTGGCGCGTAATCCCAATTAAGTCTGCTAGCGGCGCAAGCACCGGCATCGTCAGCACCGCTTTGCCGGAGCCAGACGGAATAAAAAAGTCAATGATCGTTTGCAGCATCATGGCCGCCCACGATGCAAAAATCGGGTGCAAATGTTTAATCGCCCCACTCATCCATTCCAGCATGGTATCTAAAATGTGTCCGTCTTTGGCAATAATCACAATGGCCTGTGCAAAACAGAGCAGCATTGCAATTTCTGCCATACCACGCACACCGTCAAAAAACGCGTCATTAAATTGTTGCATTTTCATTTTACCCAAAATACCGCACACAAAACCAAGCCCCAAAAATAAAGAAGCAATCTCGGTAATGTACCAGCCGTCAGCCTCTAAGTGCAGCAGTTGCATTAAATCCAGCCCCCAATGGTTATGGATAAACGCACAAATTTGCGGTTTTAATACACCAATAATTAAGCACAACATCCCCAGCCCAAACGCAGCCAGCACCCATTTTTGGCGGCGGGTAATTCGCGGGGCCGCTTGGGCAAGTTTAAGTTCTTTGCGTTTCACTTCATCAAATTCATAGGTTAAACTGGCTTGCGGATTTTTGCGGATTTTGCGCGCATACACACTCATCCACGTAATCACTACCACCGTACAAATTACCCAAATCAAAAACCGGTACCCTAGCCCGGAATATAGCGGCACTTGGGCAATCCCTTGCGCAATCCCGACGGTAAACGGGTTCGTAAACGCGGCGGCAAAGCCAACGCCCGCCCCCACAAACGGAATGGCCACCCCCAGGGCGGAATCATACCCTAAAGATAGCGCAAGCGGAATAAAAATCGGGATAAAAATCAATGCTTCTTCGCACATACCAAACGTCGCCCCGCAGAGCGAAAATGTAATAATCCCCAGCGGAATAAACAAAAAGCGCAGCTGCGGTTTACGCTTAAAAAACTCACTCGCAGCCCCGATACCAGCTGTAATCGCGCCAGTTTTTTCAATGACGGATAACACCCCGCCGATGACCAGTAAAAATACAATTACTTCCGACGTATTGGAAAACCCCCGAATGGGTGCTTTTAAAATATCAAACGGCCCTTGCGGCGCACGGGCCACGCGCTCGTACGTACCGGGCACCACCACTTGCCGCCCGTCTTGTTCCACACGCTGGTAACTACCGCTGGGGACGATGTACGTCATCACCGCTACGACGGCAATAATCCCTAAAATAATAGCAAAGGTATTGAGTTTAATTTTACTTAACAAGCGCGACATTTCTTTCTAAAAATCTCCTTTTAGCTGCAGCATAAATAACAAGTATATATTGTATAAAAATTAAATAAATGTGTGGAAAATTTTGTAGACAAATTACACTTCGCGGTACACTAGCAAAATGCCGCGGGAAAGTTGCACCCCAAATTCGTTGTCCGCCGTTTCATTACTTAACGAGCGCGTCGTACCCACGGGCAAGGTAGCCCCCGCTAACGGATATTGGAGCCCCGTTAACGTAACGCCTGTGCAGCGCGTAAGCGGAATTAAACTCACGCGTTTTTTTAACTTTGTGGAAAACGTCGCCCCGCGGGTTAAAAAATCCATCCGCCAACCGTCCCCGGCTAGCGTCAAATCTATTTTGCGCGCATAAGACGCCAAAAACAATACATTCCCCATACAAAAATCCCACCGGTCTCCCACAAACCCTACCAATGTGGCATGTGTAAAATGATGTTTGTGCGTCCACAACAGGGCTTTTTCCAAATCCGTATTTTCTTGCGTAGGAATATGCAACATGCGGTCTGTCAGTTGTTTTTTGGTGCGCGTAGAAACCGAATCCAAATCCCCAATCACCCCATCCGGCATGACCCCGCTTGCCAGGGCATTATCCGCACCGCCGTCCACGGCCAGCACATAATCTGCTTGCCGGGCCAATTGTTTCAGTAATCGGGCCGAAACCGCTTCCCCATTACCAATCAGTAATATGCGAGACGTCTGCACTTGTCGGTTTCCTCCCAATTAAAATCACAATTACGCTGACTACAATGCCAATATAAAAAGGGTCCACCGCTTGCACAAGGGCATAGCGGGGCAACACATACCACACCGTCATGGCCGCCGCGCTTAAGGTAGTAGACCATACAAATAACCGGTCCGAAATCCGGTGCGGGGCAGCATATCCCATTAAAATAGGTACTAGTAAACACGCCGAAAAATAAGACCCCAGCACCAACCAAATTTCTTTAAAACTGCCATGAAAAAACTGAGCCATTACAATAGAAAACGCCCCCACCGCAAACACGGCAATCCGGTTCGAGAGCACCACATTTTTAAAACGGCTGCGTAGTAAATCAAAACTAAGCGTATTGGCCGCAATAAATAAAAATGAATTTAAAGTAGATAAAATAATGGATAAAATCCCCGCGGCAAAAAAACCGCGAAGTCCCACGGGTAAAAGTTGAATGGCATAGAAAAAATACGCTTGGCCCGGCTCGGCCTGCGGCAACACCGCACGCGCGTACAAAGAGCCCGTCGTCGTACAAAAATCAAACAAAAACCAAATGACCGTAGAAATTAAAATCCCTTTTTGAACGACCTTCGGGGAACGCGCCGCAAAACAGCGTTGGTAAAAACTCGGGTCAATTAAGGTGGAAAACGCAATAAACCCCCAAATAAGCGTGCTGAGCCACGTTTCCCCCCCTGTAAGCGTAAAATGGGAAGCCGGCAAATTCGCTTTTAAAAAAGATAACCCGCCAAAATGCCCCACGGAAAACACCACCACTAACCCTACCGCACTACACATCACAAAAAATTGCACAATGTCCGAAAACACGACCGAGCGCAACCCGCCCCACGCGCTATATAATCCTACAAATAGTGTTCCCCAAATCATTCCGGCCAGTACGCTAATACCAAATACCATGTGCAAAAACATTCCTAAAGACAACACATACGCTACCGGAGCAATATAACAAAATGTTAAAACAGCAGACACTTTAGCTGACTTAGGGCCAAACATCTGGGCGGTCAAATCCGGCAAGGTATAGGACGAATAACGCGCCAAGCGTTTGGCAATCACAAACGCAAACACCAAATACGCCGCGTACCAAAATACGCCCTGCGTTACAAAATTATAAATTCCGTAATTAAAGGTAATTTCATTGACAGCAAAAATACCGCCGTACCAAGTCGCCACCATGGTAGCCACAAACAAAGGAAGTGTTAACTGACGCCCCATTAACAAATAATCTAACGAAGACGGACGGTTGCGGTTCTTTTTTAACCGCCAGGAACCGTACACAGCCGCAGCTGCGGTAGCCACTAATACCGCCCCAAACACGCACCAATCCACCCACGTAAAATAAGAAACTGTCGTTAATTCGGCTAACATTTCATTTATTGTATCATAAACCAACCCCGAAGGGGTAGCCCTCTCAAAAACATATCCTCCACTCCGTCCCCAATTTGGCAGAAAATATATTATAATAGAAGGGCAGTAAAGAAAATTTGAAATCTGTTTTTGGAACCGTATGCGGAATACGGGTATGTAGTGTAAACATTCTAGAAGGCCAAAAGCGGTCGTATAAGGCACTCGGTAATAGGAAGTCATGAGCCTGTTGCCGGGTGCTGAGTGTTTTCCATTTAAAACGGAGAACTACGGCTGTTTGTACCGGCTACCTTCTAGAAGCCCGCATGTGCAGCCGTTATTTATTTTCCAAAGCAGATAAACACAGGAGAATAAATATGAACCAAACAAATGCCCGGCGGGGTCATACGCAAATAGAGAAGGATGTTGTTATAAAAAATAAAGTCATGCTGAACTTGATTCAGCATCTTCAACGCTTGCTGTTAGCGTTACGAAACAACCTGCGTGGTAGCTCCCGTATCAATTACGGAATAACGTCTTTTTTTAGAAATACCCCCTTACCCGCCCCTACGGGTCACCCTCTCCCTCAAGGGAGAGGTAAACAGTTCGTTTCCTTCCTCCTAAGGGGAAAGGCCAAGGGTGTTAGCACCGGAATGAGGAGGTTGTTGTCCCCTTCTCCCTAGAGGGAGAAGGTGGGCAAAGCCCGGATGAGGGGGCTCACCCACGGGTTTACCCTCATTGAACTATTAGTCGTTGTGCTCATTATCGGCATCCTGGCAGCGGTAGCCTTACCGCAATACCAAAAGGCCATCATAAAAAGCCGGTATACTTCCCTGAAAGACCTTACTAGCAGTATTGCCCAAGCGGAAGAAATCTATTACCTAGAGCACGGGAATTATACAAACCAATTTGCTAACCTGCTACTAGATATGCCCAGCATATGCCCAGCGACAAATTGAATACAAGTTCTAGTAACAATTATCAATATGATTGGGGGTTCTGTACGATAGGTATTTCTAGTACGGATACGTTTGTACAATGTACACAAGAAAATAGCAATATGAGGTATCAAATTTATTTGCAACAACATCCTTCCGTAGAACTAAGAGGAAAAAGATTATGCGTGGCCTATACAACTGATTTATCTTCTTTACAAGCACAAATTTGCCAACAAGAGAGCGGGAAATACAATCCTGATCACCAAAGCACCAATATATTGTTTGCTTGGAAGTTATAGTTCAAGGTTGTGATGATTTTAATTTTTTAAGGGCTTTTTGGGCAGGTTTCCAACCACCGTCCGCGGCCATTTGTAAATAGGTCCGCGCGACATCCGGCTGGGCATTTGCAGCGTAAATCATCCCGGTATGATATGCAATTTCCGGGTTATCCTCAATATACTTCGCCGGGAAGGTACGCACTAAATCTACTGCTTTTTCATACTTACCTTGTTGATAAAAAATCCACACTTGCGTGTCTATAAATGACATATCTTCCGGCCAAACGGCCAACGCCCGTGCAGCATATTCAGCCGCTTGCTCCAGCCGCTCCCCGCGTTCCGCCAACGAAAAGGCCAATAAATTAAGTGCCGGGGCGTGTTTCGGATTTTTCGCTAACAAGGCATTTATTTGTTCTTCCATTTGCTTATATTGGCGGGCACCTTCCAAGGCAAACGCATATTGCAACCGGGCTTCTTCACTTTGCGGGAATTTTTCTACGAGCGGCTCTAATAACTTGGCCGCCGCTTTATATTTTTTTCGTTCGTTTAAAGCAACAGCATACAAATACGTTACTTCGCCATTATCCGGAAAAAGTTCATGCGTGCGGCAAATCGTTTTAAAACTTTCTTCCGGTTCATTTAATTTACGCTGATAATAACTAACTTGGATTTGTTTGGCCGGGTCCCGCATGTAGTCGTCCGTTTCCTGCAAAAGCGTAATAGCCCGGGCATACTCCCCCCGCCGCTCGGCCAGTAATGCTAAAAAATTACCCGCCGGCAAATTACCGTTCTCCAATTCTTTGGCACGCCTAAAATAGTGTTCGGCACGCGGAAAATCCTGCACTAGCACGTATACAGCCCCCATGCGTGAAAGCGTTTGTGCGCTAGCAACGCCTTGTTTATCTAATTCTTCCAATTCATGCAGCATTAAAAAATACTGGCTTGTTTTTTCATATACATCGGCCCGGCCTAAACGCGCCATTGTGTGTTGAGGAGCCAATGCAACGGCTTGGTTAAATGCTTCCAGGGCTTTTTGATAGCGTTTATGGAATAAAAACATCCGGCCCTTTTCCGTATAAATATCCGCTGCAAATAACGGACGGTTCTTAGCCAGGCTATCCAACGTAAGGGCGGCTTTATCCGGGTCGGCCGTTACCAACACCGTAATATACTCAAATAACACCCGTTCATCATCTGGGTCCAATTCCAAGGATTTTTCATACGCTTCTACGGCCCCCGGTAAATTGCCTTTGCGCCATTGGTAAGCCGCATAAACGGCCCAGGCGTCCGGAGCTTTTTGGGCATCCTCTTGTTGAATATAACTAGCATATAAATCAGCCAGTTCCACCACGTCTACGGCCAAGGCCTCTGACACCAATTGTTGTTTGAGGTAATAAGAATCCGGCATACGGCGTAAAGCCCGGCGGAGTTTAGCAAAACGCCTGGGATCGGCTTGCCGTTGGGCATACGCTACTGATAAAAATTCGTTCAATAAAGAAGCCTCTTGTTTGGCTTGCGGGCTGAGAGGCAACGCCGCTACCGGTGTTGCTGCCAGCCACAAACACAAAAAGGAAGCCCCCCATTTCATAAATGTTTACCCATTAGTTGTGCGTCCGCCCCGTCTTTATAAAATTGTTTGCGTACCCCCCGGCGGACAAACCCGGCTTTTTCATACAAACTAATGGCAGGGACGTTTTGGGAATGTACTTCCAGCGTAACATCCCCGGATGCAATTTTTTCTAATGCATGCTGCACCAGCTGCAGCCCAATACCACCGCGGCGAAACCCGGGGTCTACCACTAAGTTGGTAATTTCATATTGTCCGTCAACGCCACGAAATGCAATAAACCCGGCAATTTGGCCGTTTACCTCTGCACACCATACCTGGGAAGCAGGCTGAGCCAGTTCCCCTTGCCAGCCGGCTGTATCCCAATGTGCGCTAAATGCACTAGCTGCATCCAACGCGGCTAAAATAGCGGCCTCGGCCGCTCCTGCTAAACGAATATTCATTTTACCCCCTCTAGTTCAAAACGGGCCGGTTTTAAATAAAGCGGCTCTAACGGTTGTTCCGTACCAATTTCGGCCTGTGCTAACTGCAAAAGCGTACGCGCCTGCACGCGGCATGCCCGGTACGGAGCTAGCGTATATTGATTTTCCAATAGCCCCTCTAACGGCTGAAACCCGCTATCCGTCCCCACGATAAATAGCGGCAGCGGATACTGCGCCAACTGGCGTAGTAACTCTCCCCGGCCCAACCATTGTGGCCCGGCGTGGGTATCATCCAAAATTTGCAAAAAGTATTCTTCCCGGAAGGCATGTAACACAACCGCCAACCGCCCCGTCGGATGTTGCTTGCACCATTGTGGGTACGAACGGGTATGCTGTGCCTGATACGCCAGCACCTCAAACAAAGTTACCCCTAACACTTGGGTATGGTTGAGCATCTGCATCATAGAAGCAAACGTAAGCGCAATACGGATACCTGTAAAACGCCCCGGGCCGCGGATAATTAACACGCGGGAAATATCCGGCAAAGAAGCCTCTGCCTTCCCCAGCAAGCGGTTTAACACCGGAAACAGCAGTTTTTCCTGCTTAATCCCTGTCCGGCGGGCAGAAAAAACTTTTCCATCTTTTTCCAGGGCCACCAACAACGGCGAAGCAGACGTATCCATTACAAGCGTACAGCCCGGCATAATTCCTCCAATAATCGGTCCGACACGCGCCCGTTAGAAGTAAATTTTAAAATACGCGTATCCCCGCTTTGTAAGATAAAATCAATCTCTAACCGGTCCTGTGGGAAAAAATGCTGCACGGGGTCCGGCCATTCGGCTAAAATAATCGCCTGTTCATCTTCTAACATTTCTTCAAATCCCAAATTAAACACTTCGCCTTCTTCCAAGCGGAATAAATCAATATGAAATAAACGCGTACTTTTATGATGGTATTTTTTCATCAAACTAAAACTGGCACTCGTGGGCGAACTTTTTAGCCCCAACGCAGCCGCTATGCCTTTTACAAATACGGTTTTCCCCGCACCAATCGGTCCGCGTAAAAATACAATTTCTCCTCCGGTTAGCAACTGGGCAAATACACGCGCCAAGGCCAGCGTTTGTTCCCGGGAAGAAGTAGTTAGTTCGGCCGTTTTCATAGTTCTCTTAGCGTACTGTTTTAATACACACTTCGCGGCCATCCGGCAGGGTCCTGCGGTCTTTATTTACCGGGTCCGGCTGGGGAATTCCGTCCACTACAAATTCATATTGATATTCCCCGGCGGCCAACGCAATAGAAGTTTCAAAATACCCTTTTTTATATGGGGCAAGTTCCAATACGTCTTTCCCCCAACGGTTAAAATCCCCACGCAGTTCCACCTTTTCCGCACCCGGACTTGTTAAAAAGAAAGTACGATATTTGACCTCTTTTTCCGTAGCCATAGGAATGGGTGTAAGACGGGCTGCCATATCTTCCTTACTAAGCGGAGCAATTTCACTCGCCGCCTGTACCGTACTTTTGGACAACCAATACCACCGCTGGGCTTGTGCCAAAAACCACACAAAAGCCCCCATAAATAGTAACAGAAACACCGCAAACAAATTACCCGTATGTTTAGTCTTCATCTAAAAAACTCCGTACATACAGCTGGGCCCCGTATTCCCGGGCCATCACCGCAAGGGCCCCGGTATCTGCCCCGGTATTTTCCACACAACTGAGTATAACCTTTTCAAATCCGGCTTCCACACAATCCTGCAAGAAGGCTAACACGTCCGGGTAGGCATCTCGGTATTCAGTTTCCGGGCGAACCAGTTGCTGCCACACGGTTTCATTTTCCGCATTGACACTTACATTCACGCTATCTATTACCTGGCGCAACTGCGGCACAATGGGTTTATGGTTAATACGCGCCCCTAATCCGTTGGTATTTAGACGGATTTTAAACGGCGGGAACTTCGCTTGTGCCTGCCAGCCTTTTAAGGTTTGAGCTACAAATAAAAGCACCTCTAAACGCATGGTTGGCTCACCGTAACCGCAAAATACCACCTCATCAAACGGTGCTTTTTTGAGTTCTATTTCTAAAGCACTTAAAATTTCGGGAGCGGAAGGTTCGTGCCCAGCTAAGTTTAAATTATTGCCGTGGAAATCCATTTTCCATTTTGTTTTAATGCAAAATACGCATAAATTCGGGCAGCGGTTTGTGATATTTAAATATACATTGTTGCCAAAGCGATATACAATTTTAGGGGACGAAATAATCATAAATTCTCCTATTTTAGATTATACTATTTTGCATATCGGAAGATATATAATATTTGCTAACAGGTCAAATTGAGTTTCTCTCCAATGAATAATGCTATAATAAAACATAGAATTTATAATTTTAAAAGCCAACATGTATTTACTCAAACAAATTAAACAAGGAAACTCATTTTTTTTCTTACTGCTTTTGGTCGGGTTAGGGGCTGTTGTCTCCCTGGTAACCTTGGCCCTTACTGGCAATTCCCCGCAACATTACCCGGATATTATTATGGAATGGACCTCTTCAGTAGCAGCTAATAAATCGGCAGAAATATGGCTGAGTTACGGGCTTATACTAGCAGGGATAGTACTTTATGCCGCTTATTACGCGCTTGTCAAATACACGCAACCTGCAATAACCGCTTTGGGCACGAGAGAGGATTCAGCAAAAACCGCCTTGTGGGCAACGGGATTGATGATGTGCTGTCAGCTGGTATTATTTGCTGATGCCAATCCTTTTTTATTTACTATTTTAGGGGTTTCGCTCTTTTTCTACTTTCAAGATAAAAAGCAATTCTTTTCTGGTTTAACGTTTTTCTTTTTGAATTTATATACCCTATATGCCTGTTATCGCTGGTATGTATGGGCCGGAGGCACGCATACCCTACCGGTTTGGTGGGCTTTGTTGGCAGCGACCGGGGTTTCTATCGGTGTTTTTATATATACCCGGTTTCGTTCCCGTTGGTTTACGCGATTCGTACTCATAGAACAACTTCTGCTGCCCGGGTTACTACTCATATATGTAGCCGATATATACCAATTTGACGGAGAATTTCTTCGCGTGCCCTATGAGCCACAAATATATATTTTGATATTCGGGTTCATCCTATTATTGTTTTTAACATCTTTACGTAACTTACGCACATATTGGCAAAAACCGGCTCCGTTGTATTCCTTGCTAACCATAGGTTCTTGTATTGCAGTTGTTGGGTTTAATTTATTTAATTATACCGGAGCAGTTGTCCTGTCGGATTTGCATCATCCGTTTGAAAATATTATCGGGTTTCAGCAAATCTTTCAACTGGGGCAAATCCCTTATGAGCAATATATTCCCATATCCGGGTTGTACTCCGTATTACATGGGGCCGTGTTCCAATTTTTAGGAAACGGCTATACGTCCCACTATGCCATTACCGAGAGTATTTTCTATCTGCTTATGATGGTAGGTACTTTGTATTTACTTAAACAGTTTTTAAATAATGTACAGTTATTTTTGTTTTCGGTATTTTTTGCAGTAGTTTATTATAACCGGGTAATGTGGGTGTTACCGCTGATGCTGCTTTTAAGTTCGCCGTGGTTAATCCGCCGCCCCAATACATGGCTGCAAGTATGGTTTGTAACTAGTTTACTACATGGTTTATATTATCCCGTTTTTGGAGCAGCTGTTTGCTTGGCATATATGCCTTTGGGGGTGTACCAACTGATCCGGTTGTGGAAATCTGCGGACCGCAAAAAACTGGTTAAAACCAGTCATTTTTGGCTGGGCTGGATAGGATGTTTTGTACTTACTGCGGCTTTTTTTCCGTTCCTCAAGGGTACTTATACACATATACGCGCTATGGCTATACAAACTGTACTGGCAGACGGCTTTGCACGGTTTGGGCAAAATTTTGGGGACGCGTTGTTCCCATATACTCAAATGGCCGGATATAAGTTAATAGCGGTGTACTTAGGTACATTTTTATTTCCTGCTCTGGTGTTGTGGGTGGCTTTTGCATTATCCTTACATGTATGTAACCTGCACGCACACACAAAATTAAAACCGGATGCTCTAGTAAAAGGGTGTGTAGTATTGGCACTTGTCATTATGCCGTTAGTGGCGTTTTCTTACACGGTAGTACGCTTGGATGTGAACACTTTATATGCCCGGTCAACCGGGGTATTACTAGCCGAGGCCGTGCTGCTAATTGTTTATTCCCTTAATTATGTAAAAAACAGTCAAATAAAACAGCGGATTATTTGTTTTGCGTTCCTGATTCCATTACTAGTTAACACGTGGGGATTTTCAAATCAAACAGAAAAACTAAAAAGGGCCTATCCCATTCCACCAGGGTTTTGGATCGTTAAGGATATTCCGCATAAGATAGGAACCGGGTTTATTCATCCTTTCGTTTATAATTATATGCGCCAACCTATTCTAACCACTACGCATCCTTATTTTGGCTTGGGATTATTTGCCGATTATTATGTGCATGATGTGCCGGGTCTGTCGGTATTAGAATCACTCTCTTTGCGTAGTTTGCCGGCAGCACAAGAAACTATTTCCTTATTGTCAGCATATCCAACCGCTGTAGGCACAGGTTTTACGTCAAGTGCCCATTATTATTTGTATAACTGGTTGCTTACGTCTGGAAAGTATCGTTGGCATTCAGATAAGAAGATGTTTCTGCCTAAAGAACCTAGTATGTCTTTACAAGAGGCTTTAGCGTATAACAGAACGGCTTCTTTTATAGATTCCTTCTTAAACCTAGGTATGACTCCGTCCTCTTGGGGGTTATCTATGGACACATTATATCCTCGGTTTTCTAAATTGTCCAACTCTTTTAACATACATGCTTACCCGCAAGACTGGATAGTAGTATTTGATACTCCCTTGTTAGGAAACGATGCGGATTTTTTATATTTAGAATTTCCAAACCAAGATCAAGTATATGAATATACACTTTTTGATATGAAAGGATGGAAACAGGTCCGAGATCCCTTGCTGCCGTTTTTATTTAAAAAACATTACAATCCGGGGGTTACCGTACGCATACAATGGCTAGATAATGAAGGAAATCCATATATGATAGAACAGGATATGGGCCAAGGGAAATTACTTATTCCTTTAGGGGCCGGGGCCCGGTGGTTGTTGGATACACATACGGAGTTAATAATCGGCGTATATAAAAACGGCGAACCGATAGCGTTTCCTCCCCTTCAAAAAATGCTATTCTTAAAATTACAGGAGCCGTCTTATGAAAGATAAAATTTTACTCTTTATCCCAATGTATAACTGCGAGAAACAAATTGTCCGGGTGTTAGACCAAATTACTCCGGA
Organism: uncultured Elusimicrobium sp.; assembly: GCA_937891135.1. Taxonomy (GTDB): domain Bacteria; phylum Elusimicrobiota; class Elusimicrobia; order Elusimicrobiales; family Elusimicrobiaceae; genus Avelusimicrobium. Next base: position 5,842 of record CALAFB010000070.1, on the reverse strand, counting down.
AAGCCAAGCCTATTTTACAGAAATTTTAATCGTTAATAACCGCAGTACAGATGCAGGAGAACAAGCCGTCATTTGCTATGCCTCCGCACACCCGCACCTTCCTATTACATTAGTACGTAATGATGAAAATTACGGATTGGGCGGTTCCCATAAAGTGGCTTTTTCGTATGCATTAACCCATCAATTTGATTATGTAATTACGCTACATGGGGATGACCAAGGAAATATAGCAGATATTCTGCCCTATTTAAAAAGCCGCCAATACACGCAGTATGATTGTATGCTGGGGGCCCGGTTTATGAAAGGCTCCCGGCTGGAAGGATATTCTAAATTCCGTGCATTTGGCAACCGCGTATATAACGGGCTTTTTTCTGTAGGTACCGGGCTGCGTATTTACGATTTAGGGGCGGGTTTAAATATGTATAAAACCACAATACTCAAAAAGCCGTTTTATCAAAAATTTAGTGATAACTTACTTTTTAATTATTGTATGATATTGGCCCTTTCATATTACAACCAAACGTATTTTTTCTTTCCGATTAGCTGGCGGGAAACCGATCAAGTTTCTAATGTAAAATTAACCAGCCAGGCCTTAACTGTACTTCAGCTATTAGCCCTGTATATCATAAATAAAAACCGTTTTATGCAGCAAGAACACCGCGTTCGTCCATTTGCACACTATGGGGCCAAACAGATTTATCCGCAGGAGAAACATGACTAAAAGAACCCCTTTATATATACTTATTAATGGGCTTATCTTGGCCTTCGCTTTATATTTATTTCTTAAACACGATGACCACGAAACAATATTTGCACAACAAACATATTGGGAGATCGGGCTATTTTTAGTAACGGCACTAGTTGTGCAGTTTATAAAGGCCCTGCGTTTATATGTTGCGTTGTACGGGGCAACCTTTTCAATCAGGTCGTATATCAAAACATATTGTAAGGTAACCCCTGTGTGTTTGCTATTTCCTTATAAATTGGGGGAATTTTTCCGCATCTATTGCTACGGGGAGTTAATTCACGATTTTTTGCGCGGAACAGTCATTGTGATATTAGACCGGTTTATGGATACAAGTGCCTTGCTGACCCTATTACTGGGCTTCTATTTTTTCTCAGCTGGGCAGTTTCCTCCTTTGGTACTTTTGTTGGCAGTTGTTTGGGGGCTTATTCTGTTAGGTTACTATTTGTTTCCGGGGTTTTACCGGTTCCGGAGATATTATTACCTGTCTGTACCAGCTTCCGCTCATACGTTATGGATACTGCGACAGTTCGCCCGTATGAACTTGGTTTATCAAGAAGCCGCCCAGGTAGCTCATGGCCGGGGAATGCTTCTTTATATACTTTCGCTTATGGCCTGGGGTATTGAACTACTTAATTTAGCCCTAGTTACCAAAATGCCGTCGGCAATTCGCCTTCAACAGCAAATTACGAATTATATGTCTGCTGCATTAACTAACGGCAATTCATTACCGCTGCAGCGATTTATTACAGCTAGTATTATATTATTATTGGGAATGTATATTGTGCTAAAATTATCTGGTATATTGCAACATAAGAAGGGGAAAAACCATGAAAACAATCATTGTATATGATAATCATATATCCAAAAGCGAAGCCATTACCGACATCATTGGACAAAAAGGATTTGCCGATGTAGTCATTCATAAACAACGCGTGGAAGAATATACGGCCGGTTTTATTTTACCTGTCTTTCAACAAGCTGTTTGGAAAAAGATTTCTTCTGCTTTTGAGTACGCTGAATTGGAAACCTACCTCAAACAGTACGAAGAAGATGAGGTCCATATTGTACATTTATTTGCTAATGCCTGGTTGTCTAATCCGCAGGAGGCGTTACTCTCTTTTCAAAAATTTAATTATGCTCAAGAACCCTGGCGAATGACTTATAACGGCAAAACAGTATGTTTATTTTTCCCGCATATTAAAACGTATCTTACGTATTGTAAAAACAGCATGGCCGGTTTATCCGTGGCGGAAGCGAGCGATATGGTCCAGCAAGCATTTGAAGCCCAAGGAATTGCCGACCTATCCAATATACAACAGTTTACTCATTACATTACAGCGCACGCGGATTCCCGGTATTTTAACTCATTAGAAGAGGATGCCTATACCCTTACCAAAACTTCTACCGATAAAATAAAATTAAAAAAAGAATATACCTACTATCGTTTGCTGCCTGATGATATGAAACGCTGGTTTGTTATGCCGTATAACTACCAAGAAAATGAAAAAACTGCTTCTTACATGATGGAACGGCTGCACATGACAGATTTGGCAATTAAATGGGTGCACGGTTCTATTAGTTTAGAAGATTTTGCTGGGCTGCTTACGATTTATTTTCATTTCTTTAACAACCGTCATGCCCGAACCTGTACGGCGGAAGTATACCACCGTCACACCCATCAACTTTATATAGAAAAACTAGACAAACGCTTGCGTGAGTTAAAAAATCATTCGGCATTTCCTAGGTTGGCACAGCTTTTAGCAGCGGGGGAGATTTCGTTGGATAATCTCGTAGAACGCTACAAAATATGCAAGCAAAAAATTGAACAAAATACCGTTTATCCACTACAAGAAGTCATCGGCCACGGGGACCCTGGTTTTGCCAATACACTTTATAATAAAGCGACCCGGTTGCTTAAATTTGTGGATCCGAAAGGGGCTCTTTGCGACGAAGAATTATGGACACATCCCTATTACGACATAGCCAAATTAAGCCATTGTATTTGCGGCCGGTATGATTTTTTTAATCAAAACTTATTTGATATTAAACTAAATAAAGAATTACACTACGAACTATCTATTCCATTTAATCAAATCCCTTACCAACAATTATTTAAACAGCAAGTAACACAACATGGCTTTGATTATAATACCGTACGCGTGTATGAGGTGTCTTTATTTTTATCCATGCTACCGTTGCATATGGATAATCCCTATAAAGTAGTTGGTTTTATTTTAAATGCGCGTAACATTTTGGAGGAATTAGAATCTTATGTATAGTGGTTATTCATTTATCGTGGATATTGACGGAACATTATGCCCGCTCAAATCCAAAACAGAAAACTATGAAGACCTGATTCCCTACCCGGATATGGTAAAAAAATTGCGAATGTACAAACAGCAAGGAGCCAAAATTATTTTGTATACGTCGCGTAATATGAATACGTATCAGGGAAATTTGGGGCTTATTAATAAATATACGGCTAAAGTATTAACACAATGGTTGGAAAAATGGGACATTCCCTATGATGAAATTATATACGGCAAACTTTGGCCCGGGCACAAGGGGTTTTATGTAGATGACCGCACCGTTCGCCCGGATGAATTTTTAAAATATACCCCGCAAGAATTGGAAGAAATTTGTGCTACTTCCCGTTGTAAGGATGAAGAAAAACATGTCTCATAAAATAGAGATCGTAATTACGATGGGAGGGCTGGGGTCTCGTTTTAAAAAACAAGGGTATACCGTGCCCAAATACATGATACCTGCTAAAGGCAAAACATTATTTGAATGGTCATTATGTAGTTTAAGCGGATATAACCCAGCGGTTTGTCAATATATTTTTGTGGCCTTGCAGGACCGTAATACGGATGTAGCCGGGTTCTTACAAGCTCAGTGCCGGGCCTTACAGCTTCCCGCTTATAAAATTATTTTATTAGACCATCTTACGGATGGGCAAGCCACTACGGCACTATTGGCAGAAAAATACTGGAATCCGGCTCATGAACTCATCATTTATAACATAGATACCTACGTAGAACCTGGATATTTAACCAGTACGGATTTGAAAGGGGACGGTTTTATTCCGTGCTTTCAGGCCCCTGGAGACCATTGGAGTTTTGTACGATTAGACCCACAAGGAAAAGTAGCTGAAATTAAAGAAAAACAGCGCATCTCCAAATATTGTACATTAGGGGCTTATTATTTTAAATCGTGCCAATTATTTGCTGATTTATACCATGGTTTCTACCAGCAAGATGTATCTCTCGGTACAGAAAAATATGTAGCCCCGTTATATGATTATTTGTTACACCAGGGCGGAGAAATTTACATAACAGATATTGACTCGCGCCACGTGCATGTATTGGGCACGCCGGAAGAACTAGCTGCGTTTATAAAATCTTAAATTACCAAACAGACACTTTTTGGACAGTTGGCCTATAGTTTGGTACAATAGAATTATAAATTATCGTCGTGATGGAAGGGTGGCCGAGTGGTTTAAGGCGTCAGTCTTGAAAACTGATATACGGGAAACTGTATCGAGGGTTCGAATCCCTCCCCTTCCGTACTGTAGTTCTTGATTTTCAGCATTTATCCGCGTTTGGCACTTTGTCCGACGAGGATTTTTTTATAAACAACCGATAGCATAGTATTTCTGAGCCCATTTTGGCTTTTATAAAAATTTATTGGATTTTATGCTGACAACGCTAGATAGGAAGTTGTTTTGAATGCGATTATTTGTAGAAGATTTGCTCTTCTTCGTGCCAATTTGAGGACTTTATTGAGAACAATTTTTTGAGGGTGCAATCTGCCGGTTGTTTCCCGTTCAAAATTGCACGTACAATTCGTGGAGATAAGAAACTCAGATTAAGCAACCGTATTACATATTGATACGATACTTTTTCTTGCTTTGCGATTTGCTTTGTACTAGCACCATTTAATATATCTTGGTGCCACTTAAATGCTTGCGTCAATATCTTGGTAAAATTTTGCTCTTGCTGCTTATTCGGCTTTGTAAATTGGCCTACGATCACTTTAGCACCATTATCTATTATACCGATATGGTACGGTTCCATGTAGGTGCTTTCTTGTTTTAATTCTTCGGGTTTGAGTTGGCGCATTTCTCGGTTTTCATAGATAGCATTAAATAGTTCTACTACTTGTTCTTGATGTAGGGCTATTTCTACTTTGTTTGGGTTTAACTTAATATGCTTGATTAGAGCTTTTTCTATATCCCGCGTTATTGTATAAGACGACAGTAGTTTTAATAGTTTCTTCTGTTTGGTAACTTCAAAATGCTGAACATACGGATAGATTTTATTCTTTTCTTTTAGAAACTCGTTAAACCAACTATCTATAAAGTTTTCCAGTTGCGGTAGAGATACTTTGCTTATCTTTCCCACTTTGCCCGGTTCTTTGCGGATAAGTGCTTGGCTGACATAATAGCGATATTTTTTGCCGCCGCTACCTGTACTCCAACTGGGACTCATAGCGTTACCTTTGTCATCATACAATTTACCGGAGAAGAGGCTCTTTTTAGGGTCATAATGTTGGCGGTTAATACGATTATCGGCCATTACGGCTTGGACTTGTTCAAATAACTCTTTTGAGATTATTCCCTGGTGCTCTCCCGGGTACCATGTCCCTTTGTGGCCAACAAGCCCGATATATGCTTTGTTACGCAAAATACAGTTCAAATTGCCAACCGATATATTATGCCCTTGTTTATTTAGCCACTCTTTTAGGAGCGTGGTGCTTTTAAGTTCAACATACTTTTTGAATATAGTATTAACAAGTTCCGCTTTTTCTTCATTGGGATATATCTTTTTATCTTTGCGGTAATACCCTAATGGCGGTTTACCACCCATCCACATCCCTTTCTTTTTACTTGCACTGATTTTATCTCTTATACGCTCCCCGGTTACTTCACGCTCAAATTGGGCAAAGGATAATAACATATTGAGCGTTAACCTACCCATACTGGTAGTAGTGTTAAAATGCTGGGTAATAGATACGAACGAGGCATTATGCTTATCTAGTACTTCTACTATCTTGCTAAAGTCCATTAAACTGCGTGTTAAGCGGTCTATCTTG
>CALAFB010000069.1 GCA_937891135.1 uncultured Elusimicrobium sp. | reverse complement strand
TTGAAAGACATAAGGAGGAGATTCCCGACAAAAACATTCGGGAATGACGTTGTATGTTAACATTCGGGAATGACGTTTTGTTTTAATGCTCGGCAAGGACGTTTTGTTTTAATGTCCGGGAATGACGTTGTATAGCGGGCCGCCAACCCTCGGGAATGACGTTTTGTTTTAATGCCCGGCAAGGACGTTGTATGTTAACACGCGGGAATGACGTAAATAGCCGAATGAACCCTTGGACATTTACCTTAAATTTTTTACAATGTAATTATGAGTGCTTTTTATGTGCTTTTTTGCGTAGTTGCGTTTTTGATGCAATTAACCGCCGCCGCGTGGCTCATCAAATGTTTTCCGTCCCTCGGCCTAAAAGGGCCGCTACTGGTTACGGGGCTGGCTACCGCCGTGATGTTAGCCGGGTTTACCCTAACGCGCACGCACCAAACGGGGCTCTTTTGGCACGCACTTTATTACGCCGCGTACATTTATTTTGGACTTGTATTTGTGGCGTTTTGTTTTTGCGTGGGGCTTGCCGTATTAAACCAACTTTTAACGTGGGCACATCTTCCCACCGCGTGGCTGGGCCCGGCTACCCTCGTTACGTTAAGTGGGGTATTTATTCTTTCTTTATGGGGCGGATTTTCAGCCCCCCGGCTCAAGCGCGTGGCGGTGCAAATTCCGGGTGCGCCCCCCATGAAACTGGCCGTACTGGCGGACACACACCTGGGAATGGGCGTATCACTTGCCCGGTTTGAGAACGTCTTAAAACAAGTAGAAGCCGAACAGCCGGACGCACTCCTTTTACTCGGGGATATTTTTGAATACGGCCCCCACCGCGCGGCTTACGCAGCCCGGCTGAAACAAACCGCTACCCCGCTGGGTTCCTACGGCGTGTTGGGCAACCACGAGTATTACGTAGGGTACGAAAACAGCAAAGATTTTTACCAACAGGCCGGCGTTACCCTCTTAGAAAACACGTCGGTTACGTTACCTAACGGCGTACAGATAGCGGGGCTCAAAGATATTAAAACCGCCCGCGTATCCGCGCAAGAAGCGGCCCGCGTACTGGACGCGCTGGACCCGCAAAAACCGACTCTTTTACTCAGCCACACCCCGCTGCTGGCCGAAACAGCAGCCGCCCACGGGGCCGACCTCATGCTTAGCGGCCACACCCATAACGGGCAGATATGGCCGTTTAAATACCTGGTCCGATTACAATTCCCGCGCGTATACGGTCTGCACGACGTAAACGGAATGAAATTTTATATTACCTCCGGCGTGTTTTATTGGGGGATTCCCTTACGATTGTTTGCCCCGGCCGAACTGGTACTGGTAGAGGTAAACCCATGAAGAAATGGCTGTTTGTATGGCTGGCGTTGGCAGCGGGACCTTTGTGGGGGGCCGTGTCCGTAGCGGATTTATCGCCCGAAGAACAACTCGGCCAAACCTTAGTGGCGTTTGTAGATGTGGATAGTGCCGAACTCGTCCGCCCGGTCATTGAGCAAGGCAAACTCGGGGGCGTACTTATCCAATGGGGTAATTATTCGCTCAAAGAAACGCGCCAACTGGTAGATAAACTGCAAGGGTGGGCGGCCAAATCCCCGCACCGGATTCCGCTTCTCATTTCTATGGATTACGAAGGCGGCACCGTCTATACGCCCATTACGCTGGGGTTTGATTATCTGCCCACGAATATGATGTTAGCCGCCAGCCAGGACGAAGAAAAAGCCGCCGCGCTGGCCTATTTGGCCGGACAGGAATTGCGCCGCGCGGGCGTACACATCAATTTTTCCCCCGTGTTAGACGTAAACAGCAACCCCGATAACCCGATTATCGGCGTACGTTCTTTCGGCTCGGACCCGCAAACCGTTACCAAAATGGGCCTGGCGATGATAAACGGCTTTAAAGCCGCCGGGATTTTGCCGATTGTAAAACATTTCCCGGGGCACGGGGATACCGCCCTGGATTCCCACTACGGCGTACCCTGGGTAGAGGCGGACCGCGCTACCCTAAACCGTATTCACTTAGCCCCGTTTGCCGAGGCGGTTAAACAAGGCGTGCCCGGCGTGATGACGGGCCATGTATTATACCCCGCGCTGGATAAAAAAAACGTAGCGTCTTTTTCTAAACCGATTTTGCAAGATTTACTACGCACCCAACTGGGGTTTAAAGGGCTGATTGTAACGGACAGTTTGGATATGAAAGGGGCCACCACCTTCTGCACGATTGCCGGTTGCGCCGCACGCAGTTTAGAAGCCGGGGCCGATATGGTGCTGCTGGGGCGGTATATTAAACCGCTTACGCTGTTTAGCCAAATTCAGCACGAAGTAGAAAAAAAGAAATTAGAAAAACGCGTCCAAACCGCGGCCCGGCGGATTTTACAAACTAAACAAAAATTAGGTTTATTAGATGCGGACCGCCCCGTCCCTGCGCCGATTGGCCGGGCCTACCGCACCACGCTGCAAGAACTTAGCCACGAATCCGTTACGCTTGTGCGCCACCGGGGTAGTTTGCTTCCGTTTTCGTCTAACAAACAACGCCCTACTGTATGTGCGGTGTTTTTTGCACCGTCGCGCTTTGCAGACCAACTGGCTTATTTTGCCAAACCCTTTTTAGAGCAGAATTTCCACGTACGTACGTATAACGCACCGCTTTCGCCCCATGCGGCGGATGCCGAACGTGTGTTTAAATGTGCCGACGGGGCCGACCTTGTGGTAGCAGGCAGTTTACAATGGGCCGATAAAGTAAACAGTAACCAAAAACATATGATAGATAAACTCGCGCAAAAATACCCGGACGTGGTGTTACTTTCTACCATGAACCCGTATGACATCAACCACTATCCGCAAATAAATACGGTACTGGCTACCTACGGCTTAAATGCGTTTTCATTACAAACGGCGGCTGAAATTATTTTAGGTAAGCGCACCGCCCTGGGAACTATGCCCGTGCGGCTTGCGGAACGTGCCCCTACTTCTTCTTCCGCTCCTTCACGTATTCCCACACGGCGGGCAGGACCGAAATCACGATAATCGCTACAATTACATAGTGGAAGCGGGTTTTCACAATCGGCAAATCCGCAAAATAGTATCCGCCCAACACAAATAAACACACCCACAACGCGGCCCCGATTAAATTATACGAAGCAAACCTGGCGTACGTCATCTTGCCAATGCCCGCCACAAACGGCGCAAACGTGCGGATAATGGGAATAAAACGCGCTAAGATAATCGTTTTGCCGCCGTATTTTTCATAAAAGGCGTGCGCTTTTAACAGGTGGTCTTTGTTTAAAAAACGGTTATTCGTTTGTGTAAACACCTTGGGGCCTAACCATTTGCCAATTTCATAATTGCAAAAATCCCCCAGCGCGGCCGCCACAAATACCGCCGGGATAAAAATCCCTAAATGAATCGGGCTGCCTTCCTGCGCCGCCAAGGCCCCACACGCAAAGAGAAGTGAATCCCCCGGCAAAAACGGCGTAACCACCAGGCCCGTTTCGCAAAAAATAATGGCAAAAATACCCACATACAGCCACGGCCCGGCACCAGCGGCCCAGGCGTTTAGGTACACATCCAAGTGCAAAAAAATATCAAGTAGTTGCGTAAAAAATTCCATCGTAAACCGTGTAAACCCGCCGTAAAAGGAGCGGTCCCCAAACTGTGTAAATATATATTAGCAAATTTGCCCCGTAGCGGGCGCAATTGTCAGGGCAAGCCCTGACCTATAAACCGGCTATTCGTCATTCCCGAGGATTAAAACAAAACGTCATTGCCGAGGATTGGCGGCCCGCTATACAACGTCATTGCCGAAGGTTGGCGGCCCGCTATACAACGTCATTCCCGAATGTTTTTGTCGGGAATCTCCTCCTTATGTCTTTCAA
>CALAFB010000068.1 GCA_937891135.1 uncultured Elusimicrobium sp. | reverse complement strand
CGTCTATCTTACACCCGCATGGGCGGCAATGACAGCAGTAGAACAGATGAAAGCAATACAAGAAATGTACCCAAGAATATGAAAACACCTATACCGACACTGGAAGATTTCCCGTCAGACCGAGCTAATTGCGGTAATTGTACCCGAAAGGGCGGTTATTGCCCGCGTAATAAGTCAAACAAACAGCAGCACAACGGACTATTATACGGCTTTAACAAAGAGGTTACGGGCATTATTTACAGGTGCATTAACTATACAGGAGTATTTAAGAAAATAGGAGCAAGGAATTTTATAGTCAGATGGTGAGCGCGTCGATGAACGCCGGATTTGTCAAAATCCTACAGGACAAATTAGCCGACGAGGGAAACCCGTTTGAAATGAGAATGAGACGGATAGTTAAAGGCATTTGGGAAGTGGAGATTTACACCGACGAAGAGCATTTGCCATATTTCAAAGAACTACTAAACAATCTGGCATGAGCGTACAGGAGTTAAGCCACGATTTCACTTTGGATATAGCCACGGCCCACAGCCGACTATCTAAGAAGTGGAAAAACAAAAAGTGGCGATGGAAAGACTTAGTTAAGCGTTGCAGCGAGACGAAGCGAACCGACGAAACGGTAGGCGAATACCTGAAAATGACAAAACAGGAGCAAGCCGACATTAAGGACGTTGGCGGCTTTGTTGGCGGGTATCTTTCAGGAGGTACGCGCAAAACGCCTAACGTGATGTGGCGTAGTGTGGCCACGCTTGATATAGACTACGGCACGGCCAGCGTTTGGGATGATTTCACGATGCAGTTTGGCTTTGCCGCTATGCTATACAGCACCCACAAGCACACCCCGGAAAAGCCGCGTCTAAGGCTGGTGTTTCCTCTATCCCGGAACGTAAAGCCAAACGAATACGAGCCGCTTTGCAGAAAGATAGCCGACACGTTGGGTATAGACCTATTCGACATTACGACGTATCAGTTACCGCGCCTATTCTATTGGCCGAGTACGAGCCGAGACGGTGAGTTTATATTTGAGTATCAGGACGGCCCCGCTTGCGACGTGGACGCGATACTAAAGACCTACGTAAACCCGTTTGACGTATCAGAATGGCCGATGGGTAGCCGTGAGACCGAAGCCGTAGCCCACGAACTACGCAAGGCAGGCGACCCGTTGGAAAAGCCCGGACTTATCGGCGCGTTTTGCAGGGCCTACACCATAGAAGATGCTATAGATACGTTTCTGCAAGATGCTTACGTAAAGACGGGTACAGATGGCCGCTATACGTATAAGTTGGGTAGCGTTGCCGCCGGTTTGGTTTGCTACGAGGGAAAGTTTGCCTACAGCCACCACGAGACAGACCCGGCGAGTATGCAGCTTTGCAACGCTTTCGACCTTTGCCGTATTCACCTTTTCGGCGTACACGACGAGGGTAGCCGGGTAACTGACATAACCCGTTTGCCGTCGTACCTGAAAATGCAGGATTTCGCGGCCAAAGATAAGACCGTGCGCGTATTGCTTACCAAGGAACGCCGCGCCGATGCTGAAAGCGATTTTGCCGACGTGGATTTAGACGAAGCGGAAAACCCGGAAGAGGCTAACACGGATTGGATGGCGGATTTGGAGTACGACCGTAAGGGCGCGATTAAGTCTACGGCCAAAAACATTATCTGCATTATCGAGAATGACCCACGCCTGAAAGGGCATCTTTGGCACGACCTGTTTAGCGGCTTTGATTTGGTTAAGGGCGGTTTGCCGTGGGATAAGAAAGCGACCCAATGGGGAAACCGCGACGATGCTAACTTACGCATCTACTTAGAAGAGAACTACGGCGTAACCGGCAAAGATAAGATTAAGGATGCAAAGGACGCGGTATTTACCCGCCGCCGGGTGCATCCGATACGCGACTACCTGAATAGCCTAACGTGGGATGGCACGCCGCGCCTTGATACGCTTATAGTAGACTACTTAGGCGTTGAAGATACCGCGCTTAACAGGGCTATGACCCGAAAGCACTTTACCGCCGCCGTAGCCCGCGTTATGAATCCCGGTTGTAAGTACGACTATTGCCTGATTGTGACCGGGGCCGAGGGCATAGGCAAATCTACCCTGTTTAGCGTGATGGGTGGTGAGTGGTTTAACGACAGCCTGGTAACGATGGAGGGTAAAAGCGGTATGGAACAAGCGCGAGGCGGTTGGGTAATAGAGTTGCCCGAATTGGGTAGTATCAAACGAAGCGACGTAGAGCAGGTGAAAGCCTATATAAGCCGTCAGGATGATACCTACCGGCCCGCCTACGGTACGGTAACGGAAAAGCACCCGCGCCAATGCGTTTTTTGCGGCACTACCAACGAAACGTATTTCCTGAAAGGCGACACGGGAAACCGCCGCTTTTGGGTTATGGCCGCTGATGCTGACAGGCGTAAGCATAACGACGTTAAAGCCGACCTGATGGCAGAGCGTGACCAAGTTTGGGCCGAGGCCGTAGAGCGTTGGAAAGAGGGCGAAAAACTCTACCTACCCGCCGACATGGAAACGGAGGCAAGGCACAGGCAAGCCGAGTATAACGACGATGCAGACGACCCGGTTAAGGATATGCTTTTGGCCTACCTTGATATGAAGTTACCGGGAGAGTGGCAGACGTGGGATTTGAAACGCCGACGCGCCTATATTACCGACCCCGACCCGTTAGACCAAACCGGCACGGAAGAGCGTACCAGAGTTTGCGCCGCAGAGTTCATTTGCGAGAGGTTAGGCCGCGATATGGGCGATAAGGAATACAAATACTTAGCCCGCAAGATTGGCCGTCTCATGGACGATTTACCCGGTTGGGAGCGCATGGGTATATCGAAACACGCGCAAGCCGTCTACGGGGCGCAAAAGTCATTCAGGCGAGTATATAACGATGGCGACGATGAAGATATTTAGAGACAAAACGAGGTAAACCAAACAGCCGAAAATGGTAAACGAGGTAAACCAAACTACATTTTTTAACAATTAGGGAGGTAAACCAAGTAAACCAAAGGTAAACCAAACAAAAGCGTTTTAGTTTACCGCAAAACCCCGATAAACAAAGGGATTTCGGCAAAGGTAAACCAAGTAAACCAAAAATATTATAAAAATGTATTGTTTAATAGTTACATATAAAAATAGTAGTATAACGAGCAATAACGCGAGCGCACACGTACACGCGCAGGAATCCAAACTCATTTCGCGCAAAATGTTACCCGCGTACACGCGAGGATTTGGTTTACCGGGAAAGTTGAACTAACAAAAATCGAGAATATGAAAAAAGGTATTGAAAACATAGTCAGACATTCCGAAGTATCGGAAAAGGAGATAGAGAAATATTTGTGCAAGCGAATGAAAGAAATTGGTTTGCTATGCCTCAAATATTCAAACCCGAATGAAACCGGCTACCCGGACAGGGTGATAGTGTTACCGGCCTCACAATGTATGTGGGTAGAGTTGAAGAGCAAAGGGCGCAAGCCGTCCAAAGTTCAGGAACTACGTATAGCAGAGTTGCAGAAACTAAAGCACGTTGTTTGGGTGATTGATAACAAACCCTTAGTCGATGAATTGACAGAGGAACTAAAGAAGTGGTTAGCCGACAACGAGGCCGAGTTTGAAAAGTACGAGACAAAAAAAATACAAACCCAAAATTAGAGTTATGATTTTCAGACCTTACGAATATCAGCAAACGGCGATTAAGTGGATTTTGAAGAATCCGCGTTGCGGTCTATTCCTTGATATGGGTTTGGGTAAGACGGTTAGCACCCTAACCGCTATTCAGGAACTCATAGACGATTGCGAGATTAGCCGTACCTTAGTCGTAGCACCGAAGAAAGTAGCCGAAACCACATGGACTACAGAGGCCGAGAAATGGGAACACCTGAAAGGTTTAACGGTTGCAAAGGTGATGGGTACAGAGAAACAACGTAAGATGGCGTTGGCATCTAAGGCAGACGTTTACGTAATTGGCCGTGATAGTTTCGTTTGGTTGGTTGGCCTCTACGGTGGTAATCTACCCTTTGACGTTTTGGTTATAGACGAACTTACGAGTTTCAAAAGCAGTAAGTCGAATCGCTTTAAGGCTATGCGCATGGCCACGCCTACCGTTAGCCGCGTTATCGGACTGACAGGTACGCCAGCACCTAACGGCCTGATAGACCTTTGGGCGCAGATGTATTGTTTGGATATGGGCGAGCGTTTGGGTAAGTCAGTAACTAAGTATCGGGAAACCTACTTTGATACCTATAACCGCAACGGCATTACCCTACGTTGCGACATTAAGAAAGGTTGCGACGATATTATACGGCGTAAGATTGCCGATATATGTTTGTCGATGCAGGCCAAAGACTATCTGCAATTACCCGACCTGTTAGTGCATACTATCCGGGTGCAGCTTTCGCCGTCTGTTATGACAGCGTACACGAAGTTTGAACGGGAAAAGGTTTTGGAGTTTCAAGACGAACACGCCGGGGAATCCGCAAACATCTTAGCCAACAGCGCAGCGGGCTTAATGAATAAGTTAAGTCAGTTTGCCAACGGTGCAATATACGACGAAGATAGAAACGTGCATG
>CALAFB010000067.1 GCA_937891135.1 uncultured Elusimicrobium sp. | reverse complement strand
CTTTATTTAATAAGGGTTTTACACTTATTGAACTCTTGGTCGTAGTACTCATCATTGGTATCTTAGCAGCGGTGGCGTTGCCGCAATATCAGAAGGCCGTAGAAAAAAGCCGGATAGCAGAGGCACTACCCATGCTCACAGCGTTGCAACAAGCCACACATAGATATGTCTTAGAACACGGATTACCAAATGATTATATTAATCTTTTAGAATCCAAAAGTTTAGACATTGACTGTACCTTAAATGACTCCCTAGATGCTTGCCATTCTAAACATTGGGACTACTACGTTACTTTCGGGGGAGTAGGACAATATTGCCCGTCTGGATTTTGTATAGAAGGCATCAATAATGGATATTTTAAAACTTCTGACGGAAAAAGCTATGATCTTTTACTACAAAGTCAAGACGGTATTACATGGGAAAAAATATGCTTAAGTGACCTATCTGCGGACAAAAAGCCTTTTGGTTGTATTGGTTTGGAACCTTTTGGCTGGACATATTCTGACGCAGGTTTTTAAGTAAATTGCTACGGGTTTATGCCTATGGTTTCCCTAAATAGCATGTCCTTGAGATTCAACCCGAGGTATTCCAATGGATTTAAAAACAATCCAACGACATAACTAGGGTTTAGCATTACAATATATGGGTGCAAATTAAAAAATTTGCACCCATATATATAACAAACAGGCATGAATTTGTGTATTATTTTTCTTCAGCTGTTTCCTCTTCCTCGGCTTTTACCACCGGGGCAATGCGGGCAATCTTATCGCCTTCTTCCATACGGGCTAAGGTTACTCCTTGCGCGTTGCGGCCGACGGAACGGATATCCGCACAGCGCAGGCGTATCGTCATGCCTTTTTCGGTAATAATCATAAGGTCTTTGGACTCGTCTACGAGTTTAATCCCCACCACTTTACCGTTGCGGGCGGAAGTTTTAATGGTAATAATTCCCATACCGCCGCGGTGCTGGCGTTTGTATTCGCTAAACTCGGTCCGTTTACCAAAGCCGTTTTCACAGACGGAAAGTACGTCCGGCTGAACTCCTTCGTGCGGACCGTGTTCCATCCCTACTACCATATCGCCTTCTTCCAAACTGATACCGCGTACCCCGCGGGCTTGGCGGCCCATGGCGCGGACTTCGTTTTCATCAAAGCGAATGGATTTGCCGTTTTGGGTGGCAATGATAATATCGCTCTTACCAAACGTCAACTGTGCACTAATCAGCACGTCCCCTTCGTCCAGGCCAATGGCAATAATCCCGGCGCGGCGGATATGTTCAAACTCTTTGAGTGCCACGCGTTTAATGGTACCTAAGCGCGTGCAGAGCGTTAAATAGGTTTGCTCGCCGTCGGCAGCGGGGTTAAAGTCCTCAATGGCTAAGGTAGAGGTTACTTTTTCTTCGCCGGTCAGTTGCAGCAAGTTGACAAGGGCTTTACCTTTAGACATCCGGTTGCCTTCCGGGATTTCAAACGCCCGCAAAGGAAACGCACGTCCGCGGTTGGTGAACATCAAAATCGTAGCGTGGGAAGACGTAATGAATAAGTTTTCCATAAAATCTTCCTCTTTGGTTTTGCTGCCGATAATACCTTTGCCGCCGCGGTTTTGGCTGCGGTAGGTAGACAACGGAATCCGTTTGGCGTAACCGTCGTTAGAAATGGTGATGACGACGTCTTCTTTCTCAATGAAATCTTCCATGGAGAAATCTTCCATATCCGGGCCGATTTTGGTGCGGCGCGGGTCGTCAAAATCTTTTTTGAGTTGGGCCAGTTCGTCCACAATAATGTCCAAAATCTTTTGCGGGGAGCCTAAAATGGCTTGTAAATCCGCAATGAGTTTTAATAAGTCTTTACGTTCGTTTTCAATGGCCAGGCTGGACAGCTGCGTCAGTTGGTGTAAGCGCATATCCAAAATGGCTTGGGCTTGCACTTCGGTCAGCGTAAAGCGTTTCATCAAGGTAAACTTGGCTTCCGTCGGGTCTTTGGCGTTGCGGATAATGGCTACTACTTCGTCCATGTTCGCAATGGCAATGAGTAACCCGTTTAAAATGTGCTCGCGTTTTTGCGCTTTGTTTAAGTCAAATTTCGTACGGTTGGTAACTATTTCCTGGCGGTGTTTGACGTACGCCTTCATGACTTCTTTTAAAGACAACACACGCGGGCGGCCGTCCACAATCGCCAACATATTGACCGGGAACGTGGTTTGCAACTGCGTATGTTTAAAGAGGTGGTTTAACACAACTTGCGCATTGCCGTCGCGTTTAATTTCAATAACTAGGCGCATTCCGCGGCGGTCCGACTCGTCACGGATATCGGCAATATCGGTTACTTTTTTATCGCGCACTAAACCCACAATACTTTCAATTAACGAGGTTTTGTTTACCTGGTACGGAATGGCCGTTACCACAATGGCTTGGCGGCCGCCTTTGCGGTCTTCAATTTCCGTATCGGCCTGCACTTTTACGCTGCCGTGGCCGGTTTCAAAATACTCATAAATGGCTTTGGTACCGCGGATCGTGGCCCCGGTGGGGAAGTCCGGCCCTTTGATGATTTTCATCATCTCTTTGGTGGTAATATCCGGATTTTTGATGTAAGCAATAATGCCGTCGCACACTTCGCCTAAATTGTGGGTTGGAATGTTTGTAGCCATACCGACGGCAATCCCGGCGGAACCGTTGACGAGCAAGGCCGGCAGTTTAGCGGGAAGGACCGAAGGTTCTAACAAAGAGCCGTCATAGTTTGGAATCATTTTGACGGTGTCTTTGTCCAAATCGTCTAGCATGGTGTCGGAAATTTTTTCCAACCGGCACTCCGTATAACGCATGGCAGCGGCGGAATCTCCGTCAATGGAACCAAAGTTTCCTTGTCCGTCTACCAACGGTTTACGAATGGAAAAATCTTGCGCCAAACGTACCAGCGTATCATAGACGGCTGTATCCCCGTGCGGGTGGTATTTACCGAGCACGTCCCCCACCACACGGGCGGATTTCTTATACGGACGGTTGTATTTTAGCCCCATTTCATTCATGGAATATAATACACGGCGGTGTACGGGTTTTAAGCCGTCGCGCACGTCCGGCAAGGCACGGCCTACAATTACGCTCATGGCGTAGTCAATGTAATAAGAGCGCATTTCGGTAGCTACGTCGCGCTGTTCAATGTTACCAAATAAATCTACAGGAACGTTTACATTTTGTGTTTGATTGTTTAATTCTTCAGACATATTAAATTCTCCTTAAAAGACCCGGATTAAATATCCAAGTTCTTTACCTCCAACGCGTGGGAGTAAATAAAATCACGGCGCGGTTCTACACGGTCCCCCATGAGCATGGTAAAGGCCTGTTCTGTATCAGCTGCGTCGTTAATTTTTACTTGAATGAGTTTCCGTTTGGACGGATCCATGGTAGTTTCCCACAGTTGTTCCGGGTTCATTTCCCCTAACCCTTTGTAGCGTTGGATAGCGGCTCCGGCCGTGGCCGCATCTTTGACCGCTTTTAATAATTCGGCCAAACTGTATACCAAGGCATCCGCCTTCCCGTTATTGACCTTAAAGAGCGGGTTGACGCGTTCTTTGTCATTGGTAATTAACGGATACTGGGCAAACGAAAAACCATACGTTTCCAGTTTCTTTTCTGCCGCTAACAGTTTGCCAAATTCAAACAAACTTTGATGTTCCGGCACTAAGTTCGTATCTTGCACGCTTTCGGCATCTACGCCGTCTGCAATGAGTTCTTCGCGTTTTTCTTGGATATATTGTTCTTCATAGGTGCGGTATTCTTGTTCTGTATAGAAATACTTAAACCCGCCGCTTTTGAGCGGAATACGATACACCGGTACTTGCCCTTCTTTTAAGAAAGCCATAAAGTCCGCCAGCGTAATGTTTTTTACTTCCAGTTTTGCCAACGTATCTTCTACGTCGCGTAATACCTTGAGTAAATCGCGTAGTTCATCTCCCGTAAATGCTTTGTCTTTTTGGGTATCGGTTACGGTTACGGTGGCTAATCCTTCTTTCATGAGCCACTGCTGCATTTGGTCTTCGGTCTGTAAATATTGTTCTACTTTGCCCTTTTTGACCTTATAAAGCGGCGGCTGGGCCAAATACACGTGCCCTGCATCAATGAGCGGCTTTAACTGGCGATAGAAGAAGGTTAACAAAAGTGTAGAAATATGTTGTCCGTCCACGTCAGCATCCGCCATTAAAATAATTTTGTGGTAGCGCAGTTTGGAAATATCAAAACCGCCTTCTCCTTCCCCAACGCCGGTTCCTACGGCAGCAATTAAATCACGTACCGTGTCCGAAGATAAAATACGCACGAGCGGGGCTTTTTCTACGTTCAAAATTTTACCTCTGAGCGGCAAAATGGCCTGGAATACACGGTCCCGCCCTTGTTTGGCTGAACCGCCGGCCGAGTCCCCTTCTACCAGGAATAATTCACATTTGGCGGCTTCCCGTTCTTGGCAGTCTGCCAGTTTACCGGGCAGTCCCCCCCCTTCTAACGCTCCTTTGCGGCGCGTTAAATCACGCGCTTTGCGGGCAGCTTCCCGCGCAATAGCAGCTCCCATACATTTTTCACAAATAGCACGGGCTGTTTTGGGATTTTCTTCAAAGAATGTAGCTAATGTATCGGTTACGACGGAGCGTACAATTCCTTCCACTTCGCTGTTGCCGAGTTTGGTTTTAGTCTGCCCTTCAAATTGCGGATGCGGAATTTTGACAGACAATACCATGGCCAATCCTTCTTTAATATCGTCGCCGGAAACGGTAACTTCTTTGTGTTGTTTGGCTAAATTGTTATTTTTAATATATTCATTTACTAAACGTGTTAAAGAACTTCTAAACCCGGTTAAGTGGGTCCCGCCTTCAATCGTATGAATGTTATTTACAAACGTAAAAATATTTTCGGAATATCCTTCATTATATTGAATAGCAAACGAAATATAATTATCGCCCACTTCTTTGGTTAAGTAAATAGGTTCAGGGTTAATAACGGTTTTATTTGTATTTAAGAATTTAACAAATTGGGAAATTCCCCCCTCATACACAAAGGTAACCGTTTGGTTTTCTTCTTTACGTTCATCGGTGTAAATAATTTTTACACCTGCGTTTAAAAACGCTAATTCGCGTAACCGGTTGCCAATGGTTTCATAAGAAAAAGCTAAATTGCCAAAAATTTCCGGGTCTGCATGGAAGGTTACTTTTGTACCGTGTTCATTCGTATCTCCCACAATTTGTAGCGGCCCTTGCGGTTTGCCGCGTTTATATTCTTGCTGATGAATATGACCATCGCGACGTACTTCTACTTGCATATAATCCGACAATGCGTTTACACACGATACACCGACGCCGTGTAAACCGCCGGACACTTTATACGCACCGGAATCAAATTTTCCTCCGGCATGCAAAACTGTCATTACAACTTCCAGGGCCGATTTATTACGCAGTTTGGCATCTTTGGCGTTTTTCATTAAATCTACCGGAATACCACGTCCGTCATCCTGAATAGAACACGTCATATCGTCTTTGATTATAACGGTAATAGTAGTGGCTCCCCCGGCTAAAATTTCGTCTACCGAGTTATCTACTACTTCATATACTAAATGATGTAAACCAGGCAACCCCGTAGAACCAATATACATGGCCGGGCGCTTACGTACGGCTTCTAACCCTTCTAAAACAGTAATTTTAGAAGAATCATATTCTTTTTCTTTTGTTTCTGTTGTCATGTAAAACTCCTTATCAAAATATCACACAATTTCTATTTTTTTAATCCATGGTGTGTCAAAATGTTTATTTAATTCCCGAATTAATGGTTGTTGACGGGCTAATAATTCATTTCTGGCTACTGATACACGTACTTGTACAAATAAGGTTCCGCGCTGTACGGCCTTGAGTACCCAAAAACGTGCTTTTCCCCCCACCTGTTGGTTCCATACATATTCTAGAATAACCAAGCGGTTTAACGCCCCAGATAAACGGTTAAATGAACCGTTTAATTCTTGGCTGGAATGCCATACTTTTTGGGGGGGCTGTCCTAATTTCATTATGCCCTCGTTGGCATAATGACATATTTAAAAGTATCTTCCCCCACCGGGTTAATTAAAACTGGTTGAGAAGCATTCACAAATGAGAAGGATACTTTCTCCCCCCCTATTGCTTTTAATACATCAATAATATATTGGGGTTTAAAATTGGCTTCAAACGCCTCCCCCGTATACGCTACTGGTATTTCGTCAGTAAAGTCCATATTTTGAGAAGTGGAAGAAATGGTCAGTACATTATTCTCTAAATGATATTTCACAATACTGCCAAATTCCCCTGCACACAAATTAGCCCGGCGGGTGGTAGCTAATAATTCTTTCACAAATACGTCAAATTTAATATTTGTTTTTGCCGGAATAACTTGTTTATAATTGGGAAAATTTCCTTCAATCAAGCGAGAAATAAAGGTAGTCTCCTTCATCATAAAACTGACCTGGTTAGAAGATACATTTACTTCCAGTTTATCTTTTTTTTCCGGTTTAACCAGCGTAATAAAACGGCATAATTCCGTTAAAATTTTAGTTGGAATAATTACTTTAAATTCCGTACCATGCTCTAGCGGTTGTTGGCTGGCTACAGCCAAACGTCCCCCATCAGTAGCAACAATTTCAAATCCTTCGGCTGTATTACTCCATAATAAGCCGTTTAAAATATAACGGGTTTCTTGTGTAGAAGCAGAAAACGCCGTTTTTTCAATCATTTGCTGTAATAACAAAGGATCTAATTCTAATTTACCGGAACGTTCAATTTCAGGAATAGCGGGATATTCGCTTTTAGGGGTACCAATGACCCAAAATTTACTTTTACCGGATTTAATATGCAATTTATTATTTTCATCACTAGATAAGTTGATTTCTCGGTCATCCGCCAAATTTTTAATAATATCTGAAAATTCTTTTAAAGGAACTGTAATACTTCCTTCTTCTTCTATTTCAGCCGGAACGAAATGGACAGTAGCCATTTCCATGTCTGTACGGACTAATTTTAACTTACCTTGCTGCGTTTCTAACAAAAAGTTATGCAGAATAGGTAAAGTAGTGCGGGCAGATACCCCGGAAGAAATAACTTGGATGCCTTCCAATAAGGTTGCTTTAGTAATATTTATTTTCATAATAATCCTTATTTATATAATCTGTTTATTGTGTGGAACCTGTGAATTTAAGAATACAATATCATACTAACAAACTGTGTATAACTATATTTTTTTGTCCACATTAACCACACTTATAAATTTATTCCACTCGTTTTCCTTGTTTTCCACAAGGTTATACACAACTTATCTACACGTTTTCCACAGCGTTAATTTCTGCAATCATTTGATTTATTTCCGCTGCAAAAAAAGGATCTTGTGTAATTTTTTCTTTTACTAAGTCCCGTGCATGTACAACGGTGCTGTGGTCCCGGCTAAATTCCCGGCCGATTTCCGGCAGGGATAAATCGGTCATTTCGGTAGTTAAAAACATTGCAATCTGGCGCGGCCAGGCAATAGATTGTATTTTACGTTTGGAATTAAAATCTTCCATGCGGATGCTATAATGTTTTCCTACCACTTTTTTAATAACATTTACAGATATAGGAGTTTTGGATTCATTAGTTAAATAATCCACTAATAGTTCTTTGGCAATAGGAATAGTAGGGGTAATGTTATGTGTAGTACAGTAACCGCGTAATGTATTTAATGCTCCTTCTAGTTGGCGGATACTCGTTTGGATGCCCTCTGCTAAGAAGGTAATAACATCATCTCCTACAATAAAATTCATTAAATCTCGTTTTTGGCGTAAAATAGCAATACGGGCCTCTAAGTTTGGATATTTAATCTCTGTACTAATGCCGGAAAGTAACCGGGAGGATAACCGTTCATCCCACTCTAGTTGCTGAGGAGAACGGTCTGAAGATAAGACAATTTGTTTTCCACTTTCAAACAATGCATTAAATGTATAAAAAAATGCCTCTGAACTGGCTGATTTACCAACTACAAATTGAATATCATCTACTAAAAAACAATCTAAAAAACGATATTTTTTACGGAAAGCATCCCCGGTTTTTTGCTGCATAGACTCTATATATTCATTGACAAATTCTTCCCCGGACATGTAAATAACTTTTGCCCGCGGGTTTTCTTTAAAAATTCCGTTCCCAATTGCTTGCAACAGATGTGTTTTGCCGAGCCCCGGTGCAGAATAAATTACAAGCGGGTTATTTTCGCGCGCTCCTAATTTAGCTACTACGGCTTGGGCTGCCTTATAGGCAAAACGGTTAGAGGGTGATTCAATAAAGTTTTCAAATGTATAATTAGGGTTAAAACGGGTGGAGAAGGTATTTTCTACTTCCGGTGTAGCTGTAGTAGGAGTAATTGCCGGCAATACATCCTGTGCCGAAACAACAGACGGTGTTTGTGTAGGAGTTTCTATCTTATACGAAACGGAAACAATTTGACCGGTATGTTTTAAAAAACAGTCTGTAATAATATGTTCATAGCGGTTATGGATTGTCTGCTCACAAATAAGATTTGGAATGATAATGCACAGGTTTGTTCCTTCTATAGAAAACCGTGCCGTTTTAAACCATAAATCATAGGTTTCTTTTCCAATAATTTGTTCTATTTCTTGAAAAATAGGTGCTAAATCGGTAGGTAATTGAAAATTATCCACAACATGACATCCTTAAAATCTTATTTATTACATATTACTACTTATTGAGATTTGGGTCAATAATATAAAATTCAAAATAAGGCCCTTAAAATGGCGTATAACGCATTTTAAGGCTACTTGGTATAGGGATATTACCCTATAATTTCATTTACAATAGAAAAAAAATGATTAGTTTCGTTAAAATGCTTTACAAGCTGTGCTATAATGAAAGAACATTAGAAAGGAGGAAACTATGACAAACTTACGTGAAATTTATAAATGTACGGTATGCGGCAATATGGTAGAGGTCGTACACGCGGGGGCCGGGGAATTGGTCTGCTGTGGTCAGCCTATGAAATTGTTAAAAGCCGGAGAGACTGACGGAGCTGCCGAAAAACATGTGCCGGTCCTGGAAAAAATAGAGGGGGGATACAAGGTTAAAGTAGGGGCCGTCGCGCACCCGAGTTTACCGGAGCATTATATTGAATTTATTGAAGTCATTTGTAACAAGTGCGGGTCCGTCCAGCGGCAATTTTTAAAACCCGGCGACGCCCCCGAAGCTACTTTTAAAACCTGTTCAGACGATATCACCGCCCGCGAATACTGTAACTTGCACGGGTTGTGGCAAAGTAAAAAATAATATAATGTAACAAAATAACCCCTGCTTCGGCGGGGGTTTTAAGGAGAATTTATGCAAGCCATTCAAATTTCAGAGAAAGTATACTGGGTAGGAGCCATTGACTGGAACCTGCGGGATTTCCACGGGTATGCTACTTCCCGCGGTACTACGTATAACGCATATTTGATTTTAAGTGACAAACCCACTTTAATTGATACGGTTAAAAAAGAATTTTATCCGGAAATGTTGGCCCGTATTCAAAGCGTATTGGACCCCAAAAAAATTGAAATTATTATTTCTAACCACGCGGAAATGGACCATTCCGGTGCGCTCTTGCAAGCGGTGGCCGATATGCAGCCGTCTGCCGTATATGCTTCAGCGATGGGCGTTAAAAATTTAGTAGCCCAGTTGCACCCGTCGTTTGAAATTAAACCCGTTAAAACCGGCGATAAAATAGACGTAGGGGGGGACACCTTTTCCTTCGTAGAGGCGCGTATGCTGCACTGGCCGGACAGTATGCTTGCTTATTTGGAAAAAGAAAATATTTTGTTTACTAACGACGTGTTCGGTATGCATTTGGCGACGTCTAAATTATTTGATGATGAGAATGATGAACAAATTTGGCAGCAGGAAGCGCGCAAATACTACGCCAACATTGTATTGCCGTATAGCGAGATTGTAACCCGCTTTTTGGGCCAAGTGCAGCAAATGGGGTTGTCTCCTAAGATGATAGCACCGGATCACGGGTTTATTTGGCGCAAGGATCCGTCTAAGATTGTAAAATTATATGCGGAATTTGCCGCCCAAAAACCTACGAACAAAGCCGTTATTGTGTACGACACCATGTGGGGCAGTACGGACAAAATGGCTTGCGCTATTGCCGACGGGCTATTGCAGGGGGGAACGGAAGTAAAATTATTCTCCATGCACGCCTGCCACCGCAGCGACGTCATTACAGAGGTTATGG
Organism: uncultured Elusimicrobium sp.; assembly: GCA_937891135.1. Lineage (GTDB taxonomy): Bacteria > Elusimicrobiota > Elusimicrobia > Elusimicrobiales > Elusimicrobiaceae > Avelusimicrobium. The sequence continues at coordinate 6,688 of CALAFB010000067.1, read as the reverse complement.
GAGCCGGGGCCTTGTTAATAGGTTCGCCCGTCTTAAACAGCCAGATTTTCCCGGCCATGGCAGATGTGCTGTGCTATATGAAGGGATTAAAGCCCAAAAATTTAATCGGGGCGGCGTTTGGTTCCTACGGTTGGAACGGCGCGCCGGTGGACAGTTTGACAAAAACGCTGGAAGAAATGGGGATAGAAGTGGTTTCTCCGGCCGTCAAAAGTTGTTTTGTACCCGATGAAGCCAAATTACAGGAATGTGAACAGTTAGGTAAACTGGTTAGCCAAAAATTAGCGGAGAAAATGCCCTAATGGACGCGTGTATTTGTCAAAGTTTAAACGGTCTTTCGTACGGGTTGTATATTGTTACGTCGTCGGACGGAGAACGTAAAAACGGACTTATTGTCAATACGGCGTTTCAAGTATCGGCCGACCCGGCCAAATTGGCGGTATGCGTGTGTAAAAACAGTTTTACGCACGGTATCATTGAAAAAAGCCGCGTACTCAACGTAATGCCGTTAGAGCAGCAAACACCCCTAGTGTTTATTGGTAATTTTGGGTTTCGTACGGGGCGCAATTATGATAAATTTGCTAACATACCGTATACAATAGGTAAAAACGGGTGTCCCGTCGTAAAAGAGCACACGCTTTCGTGCCTGGAAGTGCGTGTAGAACAAACCGTAGATGTGGGTACGCACACGCTGTTTATTGGTTCCGTAACGGCTGCCCAATTTTTTAAAGAAGCACTCCCTTTAACGTATGAATATTACCATACGGTTATTAAAGGCAAAACCCCTGTGGGGGCAACTCATCTGTAAGGAGAAAATGATGATGAAATATGTATGTGAAGTATGTGGTTATGTATATGATCCGGCCGTCGGAGACCCGGAACATGGCATTCCGGCCGGAACCAAGTGGGAAGATGTAAAAGAAGACTGGGTGTGCCCGGTGTGCGGTGTGGGCAAGGACCAGTTTAAACCCGCCGAATAACGACGGGCGCCAATAAATTCCTAAAAATTCCCTGGCAAAACCGGGGAATTTTTCTTATACTATAGGTACAATTTGAAATCTGTTTTTGGAACCGTATGTGGAATACGGAGAGCTGCCTCACAAGGGTAGCACTGTTTCACTCTGAAGATAGTCGTTAAGGTGCTGGATGATAGGAAGTCATGAGCCTATTGTTTGGTACTGAATGTTTTTCGTCTGTGACGGGAGATTACGGCTGTTGTAGTTGGGTGAGTGAAACAGGCTCAGCTATTGTGGCCGTTTACAATGGTTTCATAAGCAGTCAAATTGAAATTAAAAAAAGAGGACTCTTATGAAGAAAAACAAGGTAGATATAACCGGGTTCACATTGATTGAACTCTTAGTAGTTGTGTTAATTATCGGTATTTTGTTGGCGGTGACGTTGCCACAATACCAATTATCAGTAGACAAAGCCCGTTACGCAGCTATGATGGCGGCGATAAATGCAGTCAAGCAGAGCGAGGAACTTTATTATTTAACCAATGGTACGTATACCAATTCCTTTGATGAACTTTATGCAGATTTACCGGGAGAATGTACGCGTACTTTTGCAATATATGAGTGTGGTTCTTTTTCGCTTAGGTTGGAGTCGTCCAACGTGTATGTATATGGCAGATTAACAGATGTTCCTAGAAATTCTTACATTCTATATTATGATCATACAGGAAAAGGAAAAAGAGAATGTTATGCTTATCCTTCAGATGGTAGCCGTGGAGAAAAATTGTGTGCGTCCTTTAGCAAAAAAAGCCCTACTGATGGTTGTGCCGGAAGTTGTAAAGTATATTCACTTGACTAATACCCATACGCGTTTTGGCATTTGTCGGCGTACGTAAATTTATAATCGTACGTACTGTCCAGCCAAACAATATGGTGAATTTCGGCCTGTTGCATGGCTTCAAATAATGTATCGGGCGTTTTATGGGGGTGCCACGGCCACGGAATAAACCCTAACAATAAAAACGAACACGACGAGGCTTTTTTTAAGTTTTCAATATCCCGCAAATCGGCTTGTTGGGCGTTTAAATCCACGCTGTATTTGGTGGTGCCGTATAACCCGCACCCGACGAACAAAAAACTGCATAGCAGCAGTATAAATAATCTTTTCATATTAGTTACATTACTAAATTGTGTTTCTATCGTCAACCAAAAAAACTTGCTATAATAATAACATGCGCATTTTATACGTGATTACTTCTACCGACGTGGGGGGGGCAGAAAAAGCTCTTGTTTCCTTAGTGCGTTCCGTTGAGAAAGAACATACGGTTCGTGTGGTGTGTTTGAAACCGTTGGGTCCGTTAGCGGCGGAAATCCGCTTAGCGGGGGCAGAGGTAATTTCGTTTGGGATGACGGGGGCCGGAGTAGGGATTTGTGCGAAATTAGTACAGGAAATTAACACTTTTCGGCCGGATGTAGTACATGCTATGTTACTGCGTGCGATAGAATTTACACGGTTGGCCTGTGCAGGACGGCCGGTCCCGCTCATTACTACGCCGCATTTTGATTTATCCCAACAACCGTTTTGGGTGCGCTTGTTGGACCGGGTTCTTAAAAACTTAGATGCTGTTTCTTGTGCGGAATCGGTAAGTACGTATCAGTTTTTGTTAGAGAAACAACATTATGTAAAAGCTAAAACTGTACTTGTAAAAAATGAAGTTAAAAAATCCTTATTTTTTAAGGATAATTTTGTAAAATCGCGTATGCGCGAAGAAAAAAAGTTTTTGGAGTCCCAGGTTGTCTACATTTGTGTAGCACGATTGGCAAAAATTAAAAATCCGCAAGGGCTTTTGCGGGCTTTTACGACTATTTTGCCGCATTGTCCGCACGCACGGCTTGTATATGTAGGGGAAGGCCCGGAACGGAGTGTTTTGGAAAAATTTATTAAAGAACACCAGCTCTCTGATAAAATATTGTTGGCCGGAGAACAAAAAAATATCAACGAATGGCTCAATATGGCAGATGTGTTTGTGTTGGTATCTAAAGAGGAATCATTGCCGTTGGCACTACTAGAAGCCCAACAAGTAGGTCTGCCGTGTGTGGTAAGTAAAGCGGGGGATATGCCGCGGCAAGTTGTGCACGGCAAAAACGGATTTGTATGTAATTATAAAGATGAAATGTTGCTTAGTTGTTTGTTGACAGAATTATATGAAAATTCCGCTTTACGTAAAAAAATGGGTGAAAATGCTTTGCAAATGGCAACTACACGGGCAGATAATTGCCGGCAGTATGTAGCGATTTATAAACAAATAGTAGAAAAGTTTTCACGTGAAAACTAATAAGGAGAAAATATGGAATTGCGGCTGTTTTTAATAGCATGTGTGATGTATGGGTTTACTTGGTTTACACGTTGGTTGCAAAAAGACGACCAGCTGACAACTTATGCTGTTTTTGGCAAGTGGCATGGGAGTTTTATATTTGTAATTTTATCTTGTGCGCTATATATTGCCTTATTTGTTATGCGCGGTGGAACGGGGGAGCCTTTCCCTTTAAACCAGTTCTTAATTTTAGAATTAGTGGTTATTTTACTCGCATTATTTGGGTATTCTTACGCACAACAACTGGAAAATAAAAAGAAAGATGCTCTTGTTAAAAAAGATTTAGATTGGTGCAATACGGTATATTTTGCCGGGTTTATGGCTTCTATTGTGATGTTTTTCTTTGTGCAAGCCTTTAAAATCCCGTCTGCTTCTATGCGTAATACATTGGTAGAAGGGGACCATTTATTTGTAGATAAATCGGCGTATGGGTTCCGTATTCCGTTTACGCAAAAGTGGTTATCAGAGCGGAAGGTGCAGCGGGGGGATATTATTGTATTTGAATTTCCTGCCAAAAGCCGTATGCAATTAAACTGCGGAGAAACTAGCCAATATGGCCGGGATTTTGTAAAACGTGTTGTTGCCTTACCTGGGGAAACGGTAGAGGTAAAAGACGGCCATTTATGGGTAGATGGAAAAGAGACCCCTCAACAGCCCTATGAAATATATGAAAATGTAAACCGTACTAATGATGTTATTATTGATGACTCGGCATTATATCAGCGAATTTGGCAACAACATAAACTGGATAATTACCTTTCTACAGAGCTGCGAGATAATTTTGGCCCGGTAAAAGTACCGGCAAATAATTATTTTGTAATGGGGGATAATCGGGATAATTCTTGCGATTCCCGCTTTTGGGGCCCGGTTCCGCGCGAAAATATCAAAGGGAAAGCCTGGTTTATTCATTGGCCACTTAAAAAGATAGGCCTTATTAAGTAAGTTTTCACGTGAAAACTTTGATACAAGCGGTTTGTAAATTAAACCGCTTGTATTTTTTTTGTATTTATGGTTTAATATAGACAGGAGGAATTTTATGGCAGAAATTGTAGTAGTAGCAAATCAAAAAGGGGGCGTTGGTAAAACAACAACGTCTATCAATTTGGCATACGCTTTGGCCTGTTTAAATCAAGAAGTACTCTTAGTGGATTTTGACCCACAGGGAAATGCCGGCTCCGGCCTGGGGGTAGTGGTGGAAGAAGGGGGTAAATCGGTTTATCATTTAGTTACCAAAGTAGCCCCGTTTGAACAAGTAGTTCGCCAAACTTCTAATGAATTTTTAGATGTACTTCCGGCTTGTAAAGATTTAGCAGGGGCAGAGGTAGAATTAGTAAACGTCCGCGGGCGGGAAAATATGCTTAAAGATGCGTTGGCCCCTATCCGGAATATGTATAAGTTTATTATTATTGACTGTCCGCCTTCATTAGGATTACTTACTTTAAATGCTATGATGGCAGCAGATAGCGTAGTTACGCCGGTTCAATGTGAGTATTATGCCATGGAAGGGCTTGCCCATTTTATGGGAACGGTCAATAAAATTAAACAATTTCTGCATCCGAACCTTAAAATGGATGGCGGAATCCTTACGATGTATGACGCCCATTTAAATTTAGCTAAACAAGTGCGCGAAGAAGTCAGCAATTTTTTTGGGGATAAAATTTATAAAACGCCTATTCCGCGTAATATCCGTTTAGCGGAAGCTCCTAGTTTTGGGCAATCCATTTTTGATTATGAACCGGCTTGCCGCGGAGCGGAAGCATATATTAAATTAGCCATAGAATTTTTGACCCGCCGCGGGGCAAACCTAAAAGATTATGAGAATTTTAAACTAACCGGGGATACCCCTTTAAATTATGATTTCGGAGGATAGTATGGCCAGACAAGCATTAGGAAAAGGCCTAGATGCCTTAATTAAACAAACCCAAGAAGTCGCCCATTTAAATGTAGAAGAAGCCGTACAAGCCGTTCAAAATACGCCGGGGATGAGCGTGCAAAAAATTGAAGTTAATAAAATTGTACCGAACCGCTTTCAGCCGCGCCGCGTATTTGACGAAGAAAAACTGCAAGAATTGGCCACTTCTATCAAAGAGCACGGCCTTACGCAGCCGATTGTAGTAGTGTATGATGCCAGTTTGGATAAATATGAAATTGTGGTGGGGGAACGCCGTTTCCGCGCTACGAAACTGGCCGGTCTTACGGAAATTGATGCCATTGTCCATAAACATTTGGACGACCAACAACTCTGTGCATTAGCCCTCATTGAAAACATCCAGCGCGAAGATTTAAACCCCATTGAAACCGCACTCGGGTACCGCAACTTAATGAATAAATTTTTCATTTCTCAGACGGACCTAGCAGCGTATTGCGGCAAATCCAAAGCGGCTATTTCCAACGCGCTGCGGTTGTTGGAACTGTCGGACGAAATTCAACAGGCCTTGCAAGAAGGCACCCTGTCCGAAGGGCATGGCCGGGCTTTACTGATGGTAGGGGATGAACAAAAACGCAGCGAACTGTTTAAGCGGATGAATCATCACAAAATGTCTGTACGCCAGGCCGAAGGTGCCGCCCGTGCGTTGGCCCTGCCGCAAAAAAAGACCGCCAAAGCCGCTAAGCCGGTGGAAGTAGCGGCATTTGAGAACGATTTACAAGCCGCCCTGGGCACTAAAGTGGAAGTAAAATGCGGCAAAGACCTTAAAAAAGGTATGCTGATTATCCATTATCATACGTTGGATGAACTGGATAATTTGGCGAGCCGCTTGAAGCATAAAATGTTGTAATGTTTGGTTTGGAAACATGTTTTAACCCACCTCTATTCTAAAGAGGCGGGTTAAATTATGCTTATAAAATAAGGATTTTATTTTAGTTCACACCTATCTCCGCCGCAAATGGGTGTGCAAGAACCGGCTGAGTCTTCAAAACAGTATATTTCGCCATTTGTAAAATCAATCAAGAAGGAATAAGGCATTGTTCCATTTTTTTGCTGGAGTGCCCAAAACTCCGTGGTGCTATCTGTTCCATACATCCAATCTTTTGTTTGGATACAGTAAGACAGCCATGCTTCGCCGCTGTTAGGATCAGAACAATCTGCCCCAGTCAGTATTTCTCCGGGCAGCGTGATGTCCATATTGGTAAGTAAATTATTATCTCTTGTATTACCAGTACATTTCTCCGAATCCGCCCCGTGTTGCAAGACACATAACTGATACCCGTCGTAAATTGTTTTTAACATCAAACGGGCTTCACTAATACGGCTCTTTTCCACGGCTTTTTGGTATTGCGGCAACGCCACAGCCGACAATATACCAATAATTAAGACAACGACTAAAAGTTCTATGAGTGTAAAACCTTTAGTGAAACAACTAT
>CALAFB010000066.1 GCA_937891135.1 uncultured Elusimicrobium sp. | reverse complement strand
GCGCTACTTCGTTGGGCTTCCGTTTGTAATCCCCTACAGCAAACCACTCTTTCCGCCTGTCAGTGGTTCCGTTCTTCAGGACCCGGTGTAGTTCTTTCATAAAGCGTTCACTAAGGGGATAATTAGCATTATCAATAATCATATCAATGCACGCTTAGTAACGCCACCGAACATATTTTTCTTCACTACTTGTTCCTGATCGTTTTGATAAACCCGTCTCACTTTTACAAATATCATTTTGTATCGGATGGTCTGCTTCGTTAGCAGAACCATATACATAACAATCGGCAGACGTGCCTCTTCCACCAACTAGATACCCCATCCCTATTTGTGTATTCACACACTGACTTTGAATATTACCATTATCATTCGTCTTGATGTGGCAAAACCCCCACGGATACGTATATTGATCCAAGGTCTTCTCGTTAAATTTTTCGCTAGTATCCCCCACAGGTAAGTCTACATCCAACTCCGTAAAACTAGTAGCATCGCTGCCATTGGCTAAATAAAAAATTTGTTGAGCTTGAGCTATACTGCGTGTCAGATGTTTTAAGGTAGCATAGCGGCTTTTCATCACCGCCTTTTAGTATTGCGGTACCGCCACCGCCGCCAAAATGCCAATGATTAACACTACCACTAACAATTCTATAAGCGTAAAACCCCGCCGACTACTCCTGTTATACATCATATCCTGCCTCCATTTTTATGATTAGTTCCGTCAAGTTTAGCCGACAAAAAGCGACGACTTTACTTGAGCCATACCTATAACCCGTGTAATAATCGTCGCCCACCCATCCCCGGTTAGGGGATGAGTGTAAAGAGAGGCAAACGACTATTCGTAGGATAGGTATGTGCCTTACGAAGTGTTACCTTCGCCCAGCACAGCGTAGGCCAAACCCACGCTTCCAACAAATAATCTTTTAATGTTCTACATTATTCAAATTTTCCTGTTTTTGTTATTCTCCTTGCAACATATATCTGTTTCTATTTTAGTATTGTAACGTTTATTTACGTTATATGTTGCTCGTCAGGCCCTACCACGCAACTATTATTTTTGCAAGGCTTTGCTTGTTGTCAGGCAGTGCGTGACCTACTAATTACTTAGGCTTTTTAATAAAGATTCATACTGGTCTGCTTGCTTTAGGAGCATTTCTTGCCCCTTCGTACATTCTTCTTCAATAGATTGATTCCATTGTTTCATATTTACAGAAAGAATTGTGCAGCGCATTGAATAGACCCAAGCCTTTAGGTCCTCTGATTGTGTGTATTGAAGAGCTTTGTCATAATCTTCTAACGCTTTTTGATAATTTTTCAGCGAGTGATAGGCCCGGCCTCGCCAATAATAAGCTTCCCCGTTTTGAGGATCTATGGAAAGAGCAACGTCCAAAGATTCTAACGCCTGTTTGCTTTGGTTTTTCCTCCAGAACCAAGCCCCTGTTATTTGATACGCGCGCGCTTTATTGTTTGGATTTAAAGAGATGGCTTGCCGGATATCAGGTAAAATATTATTTTTCCCTGAACTTGCAGCAGCTTTTTCTAAGAGAGCATCGCTCTTTTCAATATCTGTCAACGGTAAAGAAAGTGCTTTTTCTGCAAGGTTTTTGGCTTCTTTTTGTGTTTCTTTTTCCCCTATTTCATTGTAAGTTCGGGCCAGTTCTATGTAGGCTCTTGCATTTTGAGGATCTAGTTGTATGATTTTCGTATATTTTTGTACTCGAGCAAGAGAAGAAGTGTTTGTTGCATCGTTACTTTTTTGACAACCAGTTAATATCAAAGACAAACCAACTATACTTATGATTGTATATAAATGTTTCCTCATTGTTTCTCCATGTTTATGTAATTTTTGCCCATTAGGCCTAATTGTTCCACCATAGTATAGCAAAAAAGGGCCTAATATGCAAAATTGTTGGTAATACCGTCTTAGAAATGATTTAATATTATTTTTGGAGTTCGGTATGATAAAAAAGTATGCCGCAAATGTGGAAGTTTTAGAAGTTATTGACAGCCTTACAGAATACCCCAGGCTACCCGGGGATGAATGAAAATCCCAGCGCAAGGAAACGGAGTTTTCTTATAAGTTGTGCGCTGGGCAAAATCAAGCGAAGCTGAGATTTTGAAATGAAAGAAACTCCGGGCGTAAGCCCGGAGAGTTTCATATATTTAATATAGTTAGAGGATTTTGCTCGTCGGGGCTTCCCCCCGCAAAAGTCCGTTTTCATGTTACTTTTGTGTGTAATATGCGTATATTGTGTAGTATGTGTATATTACACATAGTGTGTAGAGGAAATCCTATCTTGTTGGGTTTAGGTTTTTAATCTTCGTCTGGTGCATCACAAGGTTTGTATAAGTATTTGCTATCACTACATTTTCCACCGGGGCCTTTTAAACAGCAAATCAACGTATCGCCGGGTCGTTGGAGTACCTCATATTCGTTGCCGTTTGGGTCTTTAAATCCGGCTTTATATCCTTCTAACGATTGTGAGTATGTAATCCCTTCTTTTTCTAGAGGAGCATTTAGTATTGTGTGGGAGCGTACTAAACGGTTAATTTCCACTTGTGCGGAAGATAAATACAGATCGCGTTTGGAGTCATTGAGCAACGTGGCAAGTTCTGGGTCCTGGGCAGTTGTTTTGGATAATTCTTTCCATAAGTCTTGCATATCTGAATCGCCTTTCAAGTCTGAAATGGCTAAGGTCATAGCCAGTACAATAGAGCCGATATACAATACAACCGGGGCTAAGGCCACTAAAATACTAGCGATTAGGCCTCCCGTGCTAAAGCGTAAGGATGGTAATTCTTGACCTTCTTGATAATTTTTATCTACCACATAAGTAGTAGCCATTAAATCATGCAATGCTTGGCGATGTTTGGTAAACCCAGCCATATAATCACCAAAATATAATATCATGTGGGAAATAAATTTGCCAAAAGTGCGGCCTGTAGCACGGGCAAAACTAATGCGTTGTCCGTTGGCGCCTACTACTTTAATGCCCAGGGCCATTTTCCCAAAAGTAGCTTGGTGTTTACCGCTTTCCATAATGGCGTGGTAGAGCCATAATAGTATCACATTAAATACCCATACTGCTATTATTCCAAGCATCCATTTTCCAAATACCGGCAGTAACATATCGGGGGAGGGTTCCATAGCACTACTGGCTAATTTTACGATAGACATTACTTGGCTTCCTATTACTAAAAAGCCAAATAAGGCCATAGGGATAGAAAGGATAATCCCATCAATCAGAAACGCAAACGCACGTTTCCAAAAACCTGCATACGGATAGATTGTATTCATATATTTTTCATCCTAATTTTACAAATTCCTCACAGAATGCCACAGGCGGTAGCCCAGTAAGTTTCATTATACTATATTTTCCGGCTGTAACACCGCTTAATAGGGTATTCCCCTGTATAACTAGGCCGGATTGGGCCCGGTCCGGGCCATTACTTAATAATCTGCCGGAATAACTCCACCATATACAGCGGGATGTCGTACAGGTTGCCTGTTTGCTTGTAATCAGCCAGAGAAAAGCGTATGGCTATTTCGGGTTTGTACTGGTCGCAATAGGACTTTAAACTCTTTGCCCGTAAGTTGGTATTTGCTTTGGCTTCTATCGGTATAATTTGGTTTTCATACTGTGTTACAAAGTCAATTTCGGCCCGTTCCCCACTTGTCCAATAGTAAGGGAAAACATCCGTCATCCCCTTTAGTTGCTGTAGTACGTATTGTTCGGTAAGTGCTCCCTTAAACTCGGTAAATATACTGCTTCCGTCAATAACTGTGTTTGCGTTTAGTTCGCTCAACGCTCCCAGTAACCCTACATCGGCTATGAATATCTTAAATATATTCAGTTCTTGGTAAGCACTTAACGGCATATATGGTTTAGTAACACGGTGCACTTTGTAAATCAGGCCGCTATCCTGTAGCCATTCTATAGCAGTTTCATACTCTTTGGCTCGGGCTCCGTCGCGTATAACACCGTATATAAACTTCTTGTTTTCTTTGGTAAGTTGCGAGGGGATAGAGTGCCACACTTCCCGGATACGCTGGGAAACGGTAGAGGGCGGATATTTGGAAAAGTCCCCCTCGTACGTTTGCAATAACTCTTTTTGTAACTGGCGTACACGTTGATAATCATTCGTCCGGGCAAATTCTGCTACTGCGGCGGGCATACCCCCTACATAAAAATACTGTTTTAATAGGTCCGTGTACTTATACGCAAAAGCCTTAATCGTTTTGAAATCCCGTTGTAAAAGTAATTCATATAGTGATTTTTCCCCCACCGCCTGCAAGAACTCCATAAATGATAACGGGTATAGGTGTAAAAACTCTACTTTACCCACCGGGAAAGAAGTACGCTGATGTATAAATATCCCCAGTAAACTGCCTGCCGCTAATACGGGTTGCTGTGGCAGTTTCTCACAAAAGTATTTCAGGCTGGTTAGTGCTTGTGGACAGGCTTGTATTTCATCCAGTACAAGGAGCGTATCAGGGGTTATTTGATACCCTGCTTTAATAGAAAGGGCTTTCATAATACGGTGTACATCTAAATCTTCTTCAAACACTCCCCGTGCGTGTGCGTCATCCTCAAAATTGATAATAAACGTGCGTTGAAACTCTAACTTGCCAAACTCCTGCATTAGCCACGTTTTGCCTACTTGTCGGGCCCCTTGCAAGATTAAAGGCTTACGATTAGGGCGTGCTTTCCATAGTTTAAGTTGTTCAAGTGCATTTCTATACATAGCCATACCTCCCGTTTGGCTTATTATAGCAATATAATTTAGGCTATGCAACACTTTGACGGACGGAAAAGTGTATTATAATCACACTTTTGTGGACGAATTTAGCATATTTCCCCTGTGTCGTGGGGTCCGGCCCGGTCCGGGTGGTGGCATATCCCGTAAGGGGGGATAATCCACATGCGCTACAAATTCATAGGACCTGTAAGGTACATAAAGCAGGCAAGAGGGGGAAAGGTAGGACTTACCCGCTAGGATGTAGAAAATTCCCCTGCCTTTTGTGGAAAGAAAGGAACTATTGACTTTTATTTAACACATAATATATTATATGTTATATGG
>CALAFB010000065.1 GCA_937891135.1 uncultured Elusimicrobium sp. | reverse complement strand
AATACTTAAACAGACTAAACGTCATAATGAACTCCATTTCCTTATTTGTCATAGAACTAGGATAACAAACTCTTGCGACAACACCCTGTCGCCCCTATGTGCTATACTTTTTGTAAGAGGTAACTATGCAAAAAGAAATGCAAAACAAACTAACACGCCTTTTGTATGAACTTAACGCCCTGGATAAGGGGACTATCCGCCTAAAAGATATGGCGGAAGAAGTGGGGGTTGCCGTACGCACCCTCCAGCGCGACATGAACGAAATTGAGGATGCCAATTTCCCGCTGTGGAACCCCGAGCCGGGAGTGTATGCGTTTATTGAGGGGTTTTCCTTGGAGCGCATGCAGTTATCCAGCGCGGAGGCATCTATCTTGGTAGTGATGAGTGATATCGCCTCATCCTTGGGTGGCAATTTTGGGCAATCGTTTGAAGCGCTTAAATTACGTCATACCGAAAGCACACAAAACAATCCCTTTTTTATCAAAATGACGCAAGGCGAGCAATATAAGCAAACGCCCATTACGCGCACGTTGGAAGATTCTATCCGCGCGCGCGAGTGGGTAACCGTATGCTACAAAGGCGGCAAACAAGCGTGCTATGCGCTGCGGCCTTTGAAACTGTTGTGGAGTGAGGGCTTTTGGTATTTGCTTTCGCTGACGGATGACGACAAACTGTTAAAATTCCGCCTGGAAAAGATTTCCTCCGCCAAAGAGATGGGCAAGTTTTTTAAGTACGACAAAAATATAGACAAAATCCTCAAAGAAAGCACTAACGTTTGGTTTAAAAAAGAACGCCCTTTGGCGGTGCAGTTGGAAGTATCGGCCGAGTGCGCGCATTTCTTTAAGCAAAAGAACTATTTTCCACTACAAAAACTGGAAAAGGAACTAAAAGACGGGCGCGTTGTTATCTCGTGCAAAGCATCCAAAGAAGAAGAAATTTTGCCCACCATTTTGCATTGGCTACCGCATATTAAGGTACTTTCCCCCGCCACGTTACACACGCGGGTAAAAGACGTATTAAACGACTATTTAAGGAGCGTAAAATGAAGAACGAAAAAGACAAAATGATTCAAGCACTAACTCATATTTTAGAGAATCTTCGTCAAATATATAAAAATGAAAGTGACGAAAACGTTAGAAAGAGCATCAGAAAAATGACACGCACACTTATCTGTGTCTCCTTTGAAGGCGTACCAGCCGATTATATATCCATAAAAGCCAAAGGCGAATTAGATAAGTTGAAAAAGGAGTTTGCGGTTCGCCAATTTCCATGGAATCTACGCAGACAGGCGAATTATAAGAAATATTTTAGAAATTTAACTTATGAGCATTGTGTACCTCTTAAAGAACTAATAGCAGATATATATGGCTCAACAAAAGAAATTGAAAAAATTATGAATGACTTAACAACTGCCTGGATTACAACAGGTGAAAACAAAAAACTCAACAAAAATGGATACAAAAATAATAGGCGCCCATTTAAAAATCAAAAAAAGAGAAAACTGGGAAGAGAAGATGTATCAAGTTGGAGGAAGTGCTACAAGTTATGCAAGATACCTTATACAAAAGGAGTGTAAAATGAAGAAAATTTATTTAATTTTAGCATTACTTTTAGCCACCGGAGTTGGATACGGTGCGACGCAAATCCAAATTAAAATGGAACAAGTAAAAACAATTACCCAATACGCCGGAGCAAATATTGCCCGCTATGATTTAGGCGACACGGAGTGCTTTGTAGAATCCACCAGCCACAGCATGTTTTGTTTGAGGAAATAATGTATTGACGCACATAATTAAAAGGCCAGAA
>CALAFB010000064.1 GCA_937891135.1 uncultured Elusimicrobium sp. | reverse complement strand
CCAAGGCGGTAACATTGAACGGCAATAATTATTTCCAACGCAATAATAATTAAGTTTTCTATCATACGCTTTTCTTCTGTTTCCTTTTCCATGCCTTATATTTCGCATCTAGGCGGATATGGCAGCGTTGGCACAACGCAATTAAGTTGTATTCTTCGTTGTGTGTCGGGTCAAAATCCAAGTGGTGTACCGTTAAGACAACCTTGCTGCCGGTTATGGGGTGCGGCTTTCCGTTTGGAGCGTCGCAAAGTTCGCACTTATTTCCGGCCTTAATTCGCATAAGGGCCGATATTTGTTTCCAGTTGGACGGATATAATTTTTTGCGCTCTTTACTTATTGGCATTTTTGCCCCCTTTGATTAGTTTGTTAATAATCTTTGCGGCTCTCTGCTTGTAAATGGCTTGTAGGTTGGGGTTTGCCGCGCACCATTTTCTGCTTGGATATGTGAAATTAAACAGTATCTCTGCTATCATTTCCACGACATCCGTTTTTGCCATGCCCGTAAGGTATTTTTCGCGCTTGCAAGTTTTGCACTCTTTGGGGTCTATCTTTTCCCAACCGCCGTGAATATAGGCGGCGCAATAAGTGCCGGGCTTATCGTCAAACGGGTCTTGCTGTATCCGTAAATTGCGGCACTCGCCGGACACTTCCGTTATCAAAATTCTTTTTTGGGTCATAAATCCTCCGTAAATAGTTGGCCTTGCGACTGCTCTGCCCGCAGCCGTTCTTGGCTTTTGTTAAAATAAAAAGGGTCTTTCTCTATGCAAATGAAGCGGCGTTGCAGTCTGTGGCACGCCACGGCAGTTGTTCCGCTCCCGCTGAAAGGGTCTAATACCAAATCTCCCTTGTTGCTTGATACTGAAACAAGATACGAAAACAAGGAAAGCGGCTTTTGGGTTGCATGAAAACGCGCTGGGTCTGCACATAGGGGATAACGCAAAACTGTATTCTTGCAATTCTCATTAAATACGCCATTTTTGGTTTTTCCGTACACACAACACTCTATTCCGCTTAACCAAATATGTTGCCCGTTCATAGGGCTTGGGTTTGTCTTTTCCCATATTAAAAGGCGGGTAGAAAATCCGGCATCTACTAATGCCTTACGGGTTTGGCTGACTTGTTCCGTACCGCAAAAAGCGTAAAAACTGCCTTTGCATACGCGGATAATTTCCGCTAACAATACGGGTAAATCTATGGCTAGTTCATCGGCGCAACCCATATTTAGATTGCGTAGGCCGTTGCTTGGTCGGTTGACTTCGTTATACGGGAAATCAGTAAGCACTAAATCAATACACTGGTCAGGCAACTGTTTCAAAATATCCATACAGTCGGCATGCGTGATTTTGTTTATATACTGCTCCATTTATTCGCTCTCCTTAACGATTATTGAGAAAGTCTTGCCGATGCAACTTTCGTAATACTCCTTTTTGTTCTTGCGAAAACCGCCCCATTTTGAGCGTATTGTGCAAAAGGGTATATGTTTATTGCCTACAAAGATTAGTTGCAAATACGGGCCGTCCGGCAATGGGTAATAGTCCACCCCGTGAGGGCTTGGGTAGGTGGTATCATATTCCACAAGGTCAGTATTTCTATCTTGCGGGAAAGACAACTCACGCACGGCAAGCAAAGTGGCCGATGTTTGCCCGTGTAATTTTGGGTATTGGTGTGTGAATTTAATGTTTGGCATCTTCCACCTCCGCCAACAGCGCATCAAGTGCGGCTTCGGCTAAATTTTCAAAACCGGATTTTTCATTTTGCCATACATCTTCTATCGGCACATCCCCACGGCTCCCAGGCCGTTGCCATTCAAACATTGCGATTGCCATTTTCTCAATGGCTTTGGATTTATCCATCATAAGGCCGGAATATAGCGCAAGATGGTTTTTATGCGCTTGCTCTACTCGCTTTTCCGTAATAACAGCAATACGGCCCGTTGCTTTGATATTAAATTCGTTGTTGGTTGTCATTGGCAAATTTCTCCTGTGGAATAAAACTGAATATATGGGCTATCACATCAGCCGTCCATCCGTTGCCTAGCATCTTGTAACGCTGGGTATTGCTGACACCTTCTGTATAGCCGTCCGGCCAAGTCTGCAACCTTTCGCACTCCGTCGGGGAAAGTTTGCGTATGGTATAGTCTCCATCCGGCAAATCAATTTTGTATGCCGTTTCTCTTATAACAACTTGCTTATCTTTAACGGTATATGTTTTGAATGGGAAATCTGTCGCACGTGCTATAACGCATTGAGAGGTTTTTGTGGTAAGCCCGCGTCCGGTTCCAAGAGTTCCGCTTTTTTCTAAATGAATAGTGCCGTTGTATAGGTTGCCCAATACAACTTGTCCTGTGCGGTTGCCAAAATGTGCGCATCCAGTTCCAAGAGCCGCGCTTTTGTCTGTTCGTATAATTTGGTCGTATGGGCTGTACAATGCTTCAAATACCATAGGGCGGCGGTTGCGGGCGTGCGTATTATCCAGCACGGATTTCCCCGGTGTTTTCCAATAGTTAGCATCTATACAATGGGCTTTATCTTCCGTAGATATGCCGCTGTCTAAAATATCTTTAAGCAATACCCCTTTATCTTCCGGCTGTGTAATGCCGGGTATGTTAGTCCAATAAAGCCGTTTGCGTTGCTGTGCCGATACAAGAGCCGAGTTTATAAGCATTGGTTGCACTCCCAAAATCTCGGTTATTTTTTCTTTATCTTTTTGGCTCATGCTGGCTACATTTTCAAGCAAAAAATAACGCGGTTTAAGTGTGCGCAGCAGCCGTACATAATGCCAAAATAACCCGCTCCGTGCGCCGGACAAACCCTGCCGGTTTTGTTTGGCAATGCTTAAATCTTGGCAAGGGCTTCCTCCAATAAACAAATCTATATTGGGAAAATTGCGCGCCCAGCAGTTTTTAATATCCCCAACGGGGATAAGTTCGGGGTGGTTTTTAGTGGCTATTTGTATTGCGTATTTATCCACCTCGCTTGCGTAATAGTTGGCAACCGGCACGCCAGCGCGTTTGAGAGCCAAAAGCCCAATACCCGCCCCGTCAAAAGCAGAGAATACATTTAATGGACGCATATCTTTATCCCTTTTTGCAAGCAGATTTCGGCCAAAGTTTCACATAACGCTTTACGCAACGCTTCTTCGCTCGGCTGGTCGGCAACCTTTTTGTATTGCTCTTTGGTAAATGGTTGCACGGGTATTTTGGCGTTTTGGCATACATCCGCTTTGAGTAGTTGCACATGGATAAGCGTATTGATATTGCTGCCGGTAACAAACGCTTCCATTAACGCATCTTGGTCTTGCTTACACGCTTGTTCATAAAACGCAATTTTATCAGCGCAAGCCTTCTTTTCTTTGTCTGTCATAAATGCAATTTGGTTTAACATTGGGGTCTCCTAAAACTGGGTTTGGTAAATTCCCAACTTATAAGCACTTGGCCGATGCGGTCGGCAATGGCTTCCAGTTCGGGTATCTTGGCAAAGCGGAGCATGCACTCCGGGTTTGCGGTCATACAAAACGCGATATTGTTTGTGTATAATTCATCCACAATTTGAAAGACATTTTGCAAACGGAGTTCGTTGTACTTTTCCCGGCCATAGTCATCAAATACGATAAAATCGTATTGGAGCAACTCTTTAAGCACCTTTTGCGCGGTGTTGGCCCGGTTAAAACCGACACCGCTTTCCATTTTGTCTAACATCTTTGTCATGGTGGTAAAGAGACAACGGCGGCCACGGTAGGCAAGTTCCTTACAAATAACAGCCGCAAGGGTGGTTTTGCCATTCCCGTTTGAGCCAAAGAGAAACAACCCTTTGCTTTTGCGCGGTGTAAAGCCTTGCACATAAATCTCCGCATCCGCTACATGCTCGCACTCCAAGTTATCCAAGCGGTACTTGGCAAAGATAGGTGGCAAGTGTAAAGCATCAATGCGGCGCAATCGTTCCCGTTCGCGCTCGGCGGCTTCGGCCTTCTTTTGGGCTTCTTCTTCGCAAGTGCATTGCGGCTCCGGGAAAGTGGTTGTATAGCCGTTACTTGTATAGGTCTTTTCAATGTACGGTTTATGGCAAATCGGGCAAAATAACTCACTCATTTTTAGCACCCCCGAAAATACCCCGTATAACTTCCATGCCTTGCGCGCGCACATCCCCAAGCGTAGCGTTTGCCTGTTTAGCGGGAGCATAAGCGCGTAAAAAGCGGTCATCATTGAGCCATGGAGCGGCACCTTTGGCAAACATACCGCCGTCTTTGTTGGCTTCTTCGCTGGCGGCGTACTCTTTGGCTTTGGAAACAATTTGCTCCGCGCTAATGCCAGTACGCTTTTGCGCGGCTTCAAACGCGCGGCGGGCTTTATCTTTGTTGCCAATGCGGTATTTTGGATAGGCTGCCCAAAACAAGTCAAACGCGGTAGGGGTTGGCAGTAAATCCTTTTCCCCTACAACCCCTTTTTCTGTTATTTCTTGTTCTTTTTCTTTTTCCTTTTCTTCAAGGGTATCAATACCCTTTGCATACCCTTTTGAAAGGGTATCAATACCCTTACCTAACCCTTTGCTTACCCTTACGATACCCTTTCCGTTTTCCAGTTCAATAAGACCCCATTTTTTAAGTTCTTCAATAATGGGTTTGTGCGGTTTGCAAACTTCGCTTAACTGCCCATATTGAAAATCCACAAAGGAAGGGATGAAAAACTTATTGTATTTTTCAAGCCATACAATTTTGTCTCCAAGTGCCTTATTAAGCGTATCTTGCGTTACGGCAAAGCCCAACGCAAAAGAGAAAAAGCGCGGGTTAAAGTCCACTATTCCGGCCGCGCTGCACACATCACAG
>CALAFB010000063.1 GCA_937891135.1 uncultured Elusimicrobium sp. | reverse complement strand
ACAAAAACTAAAACAAAAACCAGAAAATATAAATATATCTACTGTGCCACCTGCGTTGGCACAGGACAGACACGTTTTTTCTCTCCAAAATTCACTTACAGACAAACACGCCCAGAGGGCCCCGCTCTGCACGGGGAACACTCCGCTGCATACCTTTGCCCGGCAGGTACTAGAACATTTTGAGCCGTCTATAGATGTTGCCCAACAGGACATTTGGTTTAAACGTAATTGCCGGTGTTTGAAAGATATTTTGGAGTTTTGCCACCAAGACATTCCGCTTGCGCTCTTAACGATAGACTGCTGTTTGGCCCAGTGTAATAAACCCGGCTTTCAATGCGGCTATGAGGCAGTACTCCGTAACATTACTAACTATTACAGTACGGCACTTACACGTTCCGATAACCCGTTCGCCCCGGAGGATTCGTATGGCCATTAGAAAAACAGATACACAAACTGTATCCGCCGCGGGGGACCCCGTTGCCGCCGAGAAATTAGCCCAAGGGCTTACGCTCGTGCCGTACTGGGGTGTAAATGAAACCGGGCGCAGGGTCCCCCTCAGTTGCTGGGTGATGTTGCGCCCGGGGGAGAGTATCGGCCAGGCCGCCCGGCGGCTAACCGCGCTGGCGTGTAAGTATTGAGCGGGGCCGCCCTACCCGCCAGGGGCGAGGAAAACGACCAGTTACCCGTTGTTCCCCCCTTCAAAAATGCTATAATGTAGAAGGTACCGGGTATCCCCCGGCAAATGTGTTTTTGCACATAGACCGCTTTAAATTAAACAAGGAGACTCCTACTATGGCTAAACTAGTTGCTATGGACGGCAATACAGCAGTATCGCACGTCGCCCATGCTACCAACGAAGTAATTGCTATTTATCCGATTACGCCTTCTTCTACGATGGGCGAAATCTGCGACGCCAAAAGCGCCAAAGGCGAAACGAACCTCTGGGGCAATATCCCCAGCGTAAACGAACTGCAGTCCGAAGGCGGTGCCTCGGGCGCGGTGCACGGCTCACTCGTAGCCGGTGCGCTGACCACCACGTTTACGGCTTCGCAAGGTTTACTTTTGATGATTCCGAATATGTACAAAATTGCCGGGGAACTGACACCGACGGTGTTCCACGTATCTGCCCGCGCGATTGCCACCACGGCCTTGTCCATTTTCGGCGACCATTCCGACGTCATGGCCGTACGCCAAACCGGGTGGGCCATGTTATGCTCGGACAATCCGCAAGAAGCCATGGATATGGCCTTAATCGCCCAAGCCGCCACCTTGCGTGCGCGCGTGCCGTTTGTGCATTTCTTTGACGGGTTCCGCACCAGCCACGAACTGAATATGGTAGAACCCTTAACCAAAGAACAAATGAAAGAAATGATTTCGGACGACTTAATTGCCGCCCACAAATCCCGCGGGTTAAACCCGGAACACCCCACCGTGCGCGGTACGGCCGCCAACCCGGATGTCTACTTCCAAGCGCGCGAAGCCGTCAACAAATTCTATAACGCCGTGCCCGGTATCGTCAAAGAAGAAATGGCGAAGTTTGAAAAAATTGCCGGCCGCCATTATGACTTATTCCAATATGTAGGCGACGCGGATGCCGAACGCCTGATTGTGATTATGGGTTCCGGTGCCGACGTAGCCCAAAACGCCGTGGAAGCGTTAAAAGGCCAAAAAGTGGGCGTGTTAAAAGTCAAATTATTCCGCCCGTTCTCAATTGCTGATTTTATAAACGTCATTCCGAACACGGTCCAAAAAGTAGCCGTGATGGACCGCACGAAAGAACCCGGCGCCTTAGGCGAACCGCTGTTCCAAGATGTGTGCGCGGCCTTCTTAACCAAAGAAGCCAAAGCCAAATTTAAAGAGCCTCCGTTTATCGCGGGCGGACGCTATGGGATTGGCTCCAAAGATTTTACGCCGTCTGACGTAAAAGCCGTGTTTGATAACTTAGCCGCCGCTACCCCCAAAAAAGAATTTACCGTGGGTATTAACGACGACTTAACCGGTTTATCGTTACCCAAAACCACGTTAGAAAGCAAGGCCGCGAGTGACATTTTTGCCGCCTTGTTCTACGGCTTAGGTTCCGACGGTACCGTAGGGGCCAACAAAAACACGATGAAGATTATTTCCGCCAACGGTTTCTGCGCGCAAGGGTATTTCGTCTATGACTCCAAAAAATCGGGCTCTATGACTACCTCGCACATCCGCTTCGGCAAAAACTACATCCGTGCGCCGTACCTCATCCAAAGTGCGGATTTTATCGGCGTGCATATGTTTGATTTCTTAGACAAGTACGACGTACTCGGCAAAGCCAAAAAAGGCGCCACCGTGCTCATCAACTCGCCTTATAACAAGGACGAAGTGTGGAATCACTTAACGGCCGAAGTACAAAAACTCATCATTGACCGCCAGTTAAAAGTGTATGTGATTGACGCGTCTGAAATTGCTTTAAAAACCGGTATGGGCAGCCGCACCAATACCATTATGCAAACCGCGTTCTTTGGTATTGCGGGCGTCATCCCGACGGAAAAAGCGATTGCCGACATCAAACACGCCATTGAAAAAACCTATTCCAAAAAAGGCGAAGAAGTGGTGCAGAAAAACTACAAAGCCGTGGATGCGGCCTTAGCGGGCCTCCAGGAAGTAAAATACCCGGCAGAGGTTTCTTCTAAACTGCACACCAAAGCCCCCGTTCCGGCCACCGCGCCTGCCTTTGTGCAAGACGTGCTGGGCGAAATGATTGCGGGCCGCGGGGACGACTTGCCGACCAGCAAAATGCCGGAAGGCGGCGTATTCCCCACCGCAACCACCCAGTACGAAAAACGCAACATTGCGCTGATGGTACCGGCGTGGGACCCGGAGAGTTGTATCCAATGCGGGTTCTGCTCACTCGTCTGTCCGCACGGGGCTATCCGCATTAAAGCGTATGATGAGAGCGAACTTAAAAACGCGCCCAAAAATTTCAAATCCGTGGACGGCAAGGCCGACCTCGCCGGCAAGAAATTCACCGTACAAGTAGCCGTGGAAGATTGTACCGGCTGCGGTGCGTGTGTGTTTAACTGCCCCGGCAAAAACAAACAGGACGCTACGAAAAAAGCCATCAACATGGTGCACCAACTTTCCGTGCGCGACCAGGAAATTGAAAATTACGATTTCTTCCTGCGCGTGAAACAAGCCCAAGTGCCGACTAAAAAGGAAACCGTCAAAGGTTCCCAAATGCGTAAACCGCTCTTTGAGTTCTCCGGCGCGTGTGCGGGCTGCGGCGAAACCCCGTACGTGAAACTTTTAACGCAACTGTTTGGCGACCGCTTGGCCGTGGCCAACGCCACGGGCTGCTCGTCCATTTACGGCGGCAACTTGCCCACCACCCCGTACTGCCAACGCGAAGACGGCAAAGGACCGGCGTGGGCGAACTCACTCTTTGAAGACAACGCCGAATTTGGGCTCGGTATGCGCTTAGCGTTTGACCAGTTAAACCACGACGCCAAAGCCGCCCTGGAAGCCGCCAAAGCCGACGATAACTTCAAAGCGCATACCGCTTTAATTGACGCTATTTTGACGGCAGACCAAACTACCGACGCGGGCGTAGAAGAACAACGTGCGCGTGTGGCACAACTCAAAGACCTCTTAAACAAAGGGGCCGCAAAAGGGTGCGAAACCTGCAAACGCCTGTTAAGTTTGGCTGACTACCTAATCCGCAAATCCGTGTGGATTTTAGGCGGCGACGGCTGGGCCTATGACATTGGCTACGGCGGGTTGGACCACGTATTAGCCTCCGGCAAGAACATCAAAATCTTGGTGTTAGATACCGAAGTCTATTCCAACACCGGCGGTCAAATGTCCAAAGCCACGCCGCTTGGAGCCAAAGCGTTATTTGCGGCCGGCGGTAAACAAATGCCGAAGAAAGACCTCGGCATGATTGCCATGACCTACGGCAACATTTACGTGGCGCAAGTAGCCATGGGCGCGAATATGAACCAGACCATTCAAGCCCTGGCCGAAGCCGACGCGTACGACGGGCCGGCCTTGGTAATTGCGTACTCCCATTGTATTGCACACGGGATTGATATGTCCAAAGGAATGGGCGAAGCCAAACGCGCCGTACAAGCCGGACGTTGGATTTTGTATCGCTTCAACCCGGAAATGCGCTACGAAGGCAAGAACCCGCTGCACGTGGATTCTTCGTTAGCTGCGCCGACGTTGCCATTAGCCGATTATATGAGCGGCGAAAACCGCTTCAAAGGCTTAATGCGCGACAACCCGGCCTTGGCCCAAGAACTCATCAAACGGGCGGAAAGCGAGTATGCGTGGCGGCGTGATTTGTACAAGCAGTTAGCCGCTATTGTGCCAAATGAGAAGGTAGAGAAGTAAAACGACTTCCCTGTGATGTTTCTAAACAACCCCTCTTGCGAGGGGTTGTTTTTATACGGGCAACAATTTGCCATATTTGAGTATCTTTGCACCGACTTAGCCCTTACGTACTTGCGGTGCTTCGCACCGTCCGGCAGACGTACGCCACGGGCTAACTTATGGTGCAAATCTATCTCAAATCTGACAAATCAGCCAACTAATAGTTTTTCCCGGTGACGTTGCGAACGACACGATATCTAACTCGCCCGCGCTGACAGATTATAACACCCCTTGCGGTTACACCCGCGAGGGGGTTTTATTTGAGGGTATGGATATAGTTTCTTTACCGCGAAGATAAAGTTTAACGCACACTCCCCAAAACGATTTGTTTTGGGGAGTGTTTTTCTTGTAGTTGGTGTGGACAAATAGCGAAGCGATTTGAAACGCGCGAAGCGAATAACAATCCCCCGGCCCGTGGTAGTTTACTTGTTAATATACCTCATCTTTCTTTGTATAACCGTAGCTTTCTAAGGCCGTACAAACAGCTTTTCCTATACCCGTATTATTCGTCCAACATCCTTGATACCAACGTCCGTTTAAGGTATACCCCTGCACGGGACAATAATGTCCACCTTCATCTTCAATGTAACTGCAAACATCTATGACATATAAAAGATTACCAGAGCTATCTTTGGCCTCTAATGATCCTATGCATCCTCCAGAATCGCACACTGTTGAAAGTCCAGGTTTTTCTATTTCGCTTTCAATTCGTGTAGTTTCTGTTGGTATGCCATGGGCTAATATATATAGATCAATTTGCTTTTTGGCTGTGTCCATATCCACTAGCCCTTCTGTCGCACGTGCTTTTGCCACCGCTTTTTGGTACTGTGGCAACGCTACCGCCGCCAAGATACCAATGATTAACACCACAACTAACAACTCAATGAGGGTAAACCCCTGTTTACAACGCGTTTTAAATGTATTTCTATTCATTTTAATTCCTCCTTAACAAGATATAACTTAATGATAGCAAAAAAAAAAACGCGTCAAGCCCTTCATTTTTACGACGACAAACGACTTTTTCAGTTAACATAACCTCAAAATAGCCCGCCCCCAACATGGGAGCGGGCCGTATATGTAACCGAATATCAGCGGCTATTTTACTGTCATGTGATACGTCATATCCGCACGTAAACTATTATGCACCGGGCATTTTTCGGCCAGGCGGGCATACTTCTGTTTTTGCTCGTCCGTAAAATGCGCCGGGAAGGTAAACACCACATCAAAACCTGTAATGCGGCTGTGTTTATCGTCAAAATGCGGCGTAATGTCTACGGCGGTTCCATCGGCGGTGTCGCCGTTTTTGGCAGCCATAAAGCCCACCATGGTAAGCATACACGCGCCGAGGGCACCGGTCAGCATTTCGCCGGGGTTCACGTCGGTGCGCGGAGTATTAAAGGCCGTGTGCAAGGGCGTTTTACCGTCTAACACACAGGTAGTTTGCAAGTTTTGTCCAAGGGTTACTTTCATAGTACCTCCTAGCCCAGTTGGGCAAGTTTACTAAACAAATCTTTCTGTTCGCGGCTTAAGGTACGCGGCACGTCAATGGTCAGCGTTACAAACAAACTGCCTTTGGCACTAAGCCCTTTGCCGCTTAGTTTTAACTTCTTGCCGCTATGCGTGCCCGCCGGCACTTTGACTTGCACCGGGCCGTCTAACGTAGGGACGGAAATCGTCCCGCCCAAGGCCGCCGTCCACGGCATAAGAACGACCGGCACATACAAATCTTCCCCCTCTAACCGGAACATCGCATGCGGACGGATTTTGACGATTAAATACAAATCACCCGTACCGCGCTGCGTGGGGTTGCCCATGCCTTTTAACTTAATTTTTTTGCCTTCGCTGACCCCGGCCGGCAGTTTGACGGTAACGGTACGCCCGTTGGGCAAAGTCATTTGCATATTGCCGCCGCGGTGGGCATCTTCTAAATTAAGCGTGATTTCGGCTTCCACGTCGCCGGAAGATTGACCGGCCGCGGCACTACGCCCAAAATTTTGGCCGAACCCGCCGAAACCGCCCCCCATTCCGCCAAAAATACTTTGGAAGAAATCGCTAAAATCCGCGCCGGAAAACTGTCCGCCCCCGCCGGAAAACCCTTCAAACCCTTGGCCCGGGTTGCCGCTATAGGTATACTGTTGGTACCCACCGTACGGGTTGCCGCCGCTATAGCGCGCCCCGCCGGACGACGCACGCGAAGCCCCGCCCCCGCGGGCATAGTTTTGGTATTCCTGTTGGCCGACTTGGTCGTAAATCGTACGTTTTTGCTTGTCGGAAAGGACGGTGTACGCTTCGTTTAAGTCCTTAAATTTTTCGGTCCATTTCGCTTTTTCGTTTTCCGGGTGCATATCCGGGTGGCATTTGCGCGCGGCGGTTTTAAATGCTTTTTTAATTTCAGCATCCGTCGCGTTTTTGCTAACGCCCAAAATTTTATAATAATCTTTATAATCTGCCATAGTTATCTCTCCTTCTGGGAATTATTGTATAATAATTAACGCAGCGAAATCAAAACTTGCCGACTGATTTTTTTAATTAGTTTGCGCCGCGCCGGGCCGCACCATACCGCGCTAAAAAAATATTTACAAACCTGTTGTGATTTGGTATACTAAATGTGTAGTAAAGATTTATTCGCCCTTAGCTCAATGGTGGAGCGACCGGCTGTTAACCGGTAGGTTGAAGGTTCGAGTCCTTCAGGGCGAGCCATTTAACAAATAAACCCCGCTTGTGCGGGGTTTATTTGTTTATATGTTTAGGCCCTGAGCACACAAACTGCTTTGTGTGCGTAAGGACGAGAAAGGCGCAGCGATGTTTTTGTTTGAGCGTGCGTAAGCCGCGAAAGGCAAAAACCGCGAGCCGGGGCCGCGAGCGCCGCACGTCAGTAAGGCGACTTGTGGCCGAGTCCGTAAGGGTAAACTTATGTAGAACTCCGCTTGTGCGGGGTTTATTTGTTTATATGTAT
Organism: uncultured Elusimicrobium sp.; assembly: GCA_937891135.1. Lineage (GTDB taxonomy): Bacteria > Elusimicrobiota > Elusimicrobia > Elusimicrobiales > Elusimicrobiaceae > Avelusimicrobium. The sequence goes on along the minus strand of CALAFB010000063.1, from coordinate 34,348 downwards.
AACAATCCCCCGGGCTGCTTATAAACCCGGGGGAGAATCATTTGCTATTTCGTAATCCGTTAATTCTTTTTATCAACGGGATGCACTTTTTTAAGCGTCAGTACCCCTTCTTCAAAGAACCATTCTTCAATCAGTTTGCCGTTCTCGTTAAATTTTTTCGTAACGCCGTGCGGCTTGCCGTCTTTGTGCGGGGAAATGAGTGCCATGGTACCGTTGGGGTGATAAATAATTTTATCCCCAATGATTTTATCGTTCTTATACTTGCACTCGCTACGCAGTTTGCCTTCGGGCGTGTAGATTCTACTGTCGCCGTTTAAGTATCCCTTGCTAAATTCCGACACTTCCATAAACTTCCCGTCCGGGTAATATTTAATTTGCTTGCCGTCCTGCACGTCCAACGTATAATGGATTTCTTTATACAGCCGCCCGGTGGGATGAAAGACTTTCACTTTCCCGTCCAAAATTCCTTTTCTGTAATTTTTTTCAATATTTACTTTACCGTTTTCAAAATAAATGCGGCACACGCCATCGCGCTCCCCGTCTTTTACTTCACACTCAAAGTAAATTTTGCCGTTATCAAAAAACTCTTTTACCGTACCGTTGGGTAATTTACCGGTATGTTTTTGGATGTCTAAATTTTGGTCTAATTCTTCTTTGTAAACTTCTTTCCCGTCTACCGAATAAACACGCACAAAACCGACGTTCAGCGGGTCACTAGTGCTAACAGTTTTACGGATAATGTCTGCCATGCTTATTCCTCCTCAATGGCATGGGCCGCTATAAAACCGCTGGCCCAGGCAAAATGCAAGTTAAACCCACCGCTCTTACCGTCTACATTTAAGAGTTCCCCGACCATATACAACCCCGGGTGCAGGTGGGATTCCAAGGTATCCAAATTGATTTCTTCCGTAGATACTCCCCCGGCTGCTACCATGGCTTCTTTCCACGGACGCATCGCGGTTACCGTAACCGGCCACGCTTGCAGGGTTTGAAACGCACGCGCGGCATATTGTTCGTTCATCGGCGCATTTTTACGCATACCCACAAAGTCAATGAGCAAATTGGTAATGCCTTCGTTTAAAATGCCCGTGAAAAAATCTTTGGGTTTGCGGTGGCCAAACGTATCTAAGCGGCCTTCCAAAAATTTACCCGGGTCTTTGAGCTGCGGGAAGAAATTGATTTCCAGCGGCACCGGCCCTTTGGTAAGTTCCTGCGAAACCGTATGGCTGATGTTTAACACAGCCGGGCCGTTTACGCCGTAGTTTGTAAAAATCAGTTCCCCTTCGGCCTGGGCAGACGGCACATTTTTAACCGTCGTACGCACTTGGCATTTCACACCGGAAAGGCGCGTCAACGCGCGTTCTTTAATACATAGCCCGCTTAACACCGGCAGCGGTTCCACCACCGTATGCCCCAAGGATTTGGCCAGTTCATACCCGGCCTCGGTCCCTGTTACGTGCGGATACGCGCACGAACCGCACGCCAGTACCACATGGTGTGCGTGGAAAATAGATTTTTGTTTGGTGGTTAAAATAAATTGAACAGCCGCCGCGTGGATTTTATTGACTTCCTGCTCAATTTCAATTTCCACCCCGGCTTCTTTAAGAGCAGTTTTAAGCGCGTCGGAAACGGCCGTAGCCTTGCCCGTAGCCGGAAAGATACGCCCGTTGGCTTCTTCGGTCAACAGCACGCCTAACTCCTCAAAATATTTACAGCAATCTTCAAACGAAAAATGTTTTAGTGTACTGTTAATAAGGGCCGGGTCTGCGTAATAATTTTCCGCCGAGACATGACGGTTGGTTAAATTGCAGCGGCCGTTCCCGCTGATTAAAATTTTACGTCCGGGTTGTTGTTCTTTCTCTAACATCAACGTGCGCAACCCGGCGCGGGCACACTCTAGCGCGCAGACCATTCCGCTGGCTCCGGCGCCGACAATAATTACATCATATACATTCGTTGCAATGGTAGTCATAGTTATAGTGTAACATATTTTACCGCATTTTCGCCACCGGGAATTGTGAAAATCAAGTATAATAAATGTATGAACTCATTTAAAACAAAACTGGCGGATTGGTTGGACCCTTACCGCCAAAGTTTCTTTTTCTTTAAGTGGACCTTTACGGCCCTGCTGGTAGTGGTGGCAGGCAGTATTTTGATAACCGTCTGTTGGCGCAGCGGATTTGTAAAACTGCTGTTAGACAATATATTTGTCTATTTACCCAATTATCTTACGCACGAAATGGCCGGGCATAATTTAGTGGGGAATATCTTTTACCGGGCGTTTTACTTTTCACACCGGGAACTGGGGATATGGATTGCCACGCTGGCCGGCAACGGTATTGAAACGCTGATTCCCTTCCTGGTATGTTTCTTCTGTTTACGTATAGAGGGCGGCCGGTGGACGTTGCCGCCGGTGTTGTATTGGCTTTCTACCACCTTTTACGGAGCCGGCGTATATGCCCAAGATGCACGCGCGTGTTCCCTGGCACTCACTTCTTCGGATATGGTAACAAACTGGGCCCCCGGCGAACGGTGCGGGGATTGGCATGATATTTTAGAACCGCTTGGCTTGTTAAATTACGACCAAGTGGTGGCGTACACGTTTTTTGTCATTGGCAGCGTGGTGTTTATGTTGGCCGTCTATAGTGCGTGGTATTATTGGACGCACCCGAATTTTTACGCCGGATTGCGTACACCCAAACCGGACCCGGAGCCCGCAGCAGGCTGGCAGCCGCCCAACATTTATGAGCCCCAGCAACCTGCGGCTACCGGGGCACAAACACCGTTACGTAGGGAGTATACCCCTAACGGGCATGATGACCATTCGGCGGGCGGGACGGATTTCCCGGGCGGGATGCCCCGCTTGTAGGACGAGGAGTTGTATTTTTGGCGTAACGGTCCGGGTGGGTATGAAACCCCCGGGGGCGCGGCTGAGGCTTAACCCGCGGGTGCGCCGGCTTAGGGCGCGGTGCCGATACGACGACCGGGCGCGGAGCTGGCATGATCACCGGCGACGCAGCGGCTACAACGACCGGGCGTTCCTCTACAATGACGGTAGACGTAGGAGCGAGGAGTTCGGTATAAATGTCCCCGCTGGGGGTTAAGGTGGCAGCACAGCCGCTAACAAACAAAACAGACGGCCATAAAAAAAGTAGGTTTTTCATAATTTTTACCTCCTATAAGTCAAACACTTGTTTGACTTTTTTTATTGCAGTTTTCTGCCTATTTTGTGGGATTTCGTTGTTGCTCACTCGGTCGGATACCTCCGCCTCCGGCGCGTCCCGTCCGTATTCCTCCCTCGTTCGCGCCTAGAACTACACAAAATGAACCCCGCGGGTGGCGGGGTTCGTGGTTTTAAAATAACTTATTCCTCCAGGACTGGATTAGGTAAGGTAATTCCGTAATCTGCACAGTTATATACACCCTCGCCACTTACTGGAATATCAGATTTACGTGCTACCCATTCGCAGGCGGGCTTAGCATCTACGCCTTCAATAACCCAATCTCTATTCTTTGAAATTGCAATTAACACAAAGGCCCCATCCAAAGCATTATTTCCGAATGTACCATCTGCATGATAGGTACTATCCATACTTATGTGACAGTAATTAGGATCACAGTACACATACAGTCCTCCAGCCGATATATAACAATAATATTCATCAATATCGCAATTCCCCGGCATTTCAATCGTCCCAACTCTGTTTTTGCCCGTTAGTTTTATAGATCCACTTGCCGGGAAACCGTTTTCCAAGAGGTAGGCCTCTATGGCTTTGCGGCCTGCGTCATACATTACATCCCACTGGGCCAGACGCGCTTTTTTGACGGCTTTTTGATATTGCGGCAAGGCCACCGCGGCCAATATCCCAAGAATAAGTACGACAACTAATAATTCTATGAGGGTAAACCCTCTGCTTTTGTTTTTTCCTGCTTTTTGCATAACTAATTCCTCTATACTAGGTTGGCTTGGAAGCAGCCTACAAAAAACGACGCTACCAAAGCATTACCAGTGACCTTGATAATCGTCGCCCGCCCACCCCTTGCGGGGCAGGCAGAAAGCAGGCGACTACTGCGGACTGGTAATAAAAGAAAGTTTCCTTTCTTTCATGTATAGGCTTGCCCTATACATCCGACAATAATCTGTAATTTGTTAATTTAAATCGTTTGGTGTGTGCGTGTTCTCCTTAATCCATGGGTTCTACCTCGCGCTCGTAGCCTTGGGCGGCTACCACGCGGGCTTTAAAAATTGTCCCCGGCACAACCGGGCGCGTAAAGGTTACTTTGCCGTCTATATCCGGCGCGTCTTTGTATGTGCGGCCAAAGTCCGGCCCGTCGGCAATGGTTTCTAGCACCGTGCCCACTAGCCGCTTGTTTATTTTATCTATCACGCGGCTTTGTACGTCAATCAGTTCGGCGGCGCGTTCGTGCTTGACAGCCGCGGGGATTTGCTTCATCGCGTATGCGGCGGTGCCTTTCTCGCGGAAATATTCAAACACGCCCATATTGTCAAATTCGTATTCTTTGACAAATTTTTTTAGTTCGTTAAAATCTTTTTTCGTTTCTTGCGGGAAGCCCACAATAAAATTTGTACGCAGGGAAATATCCGGCACTTCCGTTTTCAGCATATCCAGCGTGCGGCGGATTTGCGCCCCGTCACAATGGCGGTTCATCCGTTTGAGCACGGGGTCGGCAATGTGCTGCAGCGGAATATCCAGATAATGAAAAATCTGCTTCGTGCCCGCCATAAAACGGGCCAATTCCCGCGTAACACGGTGCGGATACGCATACATAATGCGCAGCCGGCCAAGCCCGTTGAGTTTTACTAATTTTTCCAACAATTCCAATAGTTGCGGTTTGCCGTATAAGTCTATGCCGTACGACGTGGTATCCTGGGCAATGAGCGAAATCTCTTGCACGCCGTGTGCAATCATACCTTGGGCTTCGCGCACGACGTCCTGCATTGGTTTAGAGCGGTAGTTACCGCGGATAAACGGAATGGTGCAATACGCACAGCGGTTGTTGCAGCCGTCGGCCACTTTTAAATAGGCCGTATGCGGGGCGGTTAAACTCATCTTATATTCCGGCAAATATAACGACGTGGGCAGCGGTGTAAGCACGCTGCCTGTTTGCTTAACAACCCGTTCTACTTCCTCTTGCGCCGCCAAAGAAAACACCGTGTCAATACCCGGAAATTCTTTAGCAACTTGTTCTTTAAAGCGTTCTACCAAACACCCGGTTACGGCTACTTTTTTAACTTTGCCTTGTTGTTTAAGTGTGAGGGCGTAGCGGATTTCTTCTTTGGCTTCTTGGACGGCCGAAGCAATAAACCCGCACGTGTTAACAATAATTTCATCCGCTTGTTCCGGCGTAAATACCATTTTATGCCCGTGGGCAATCAGCCGGGCGGAAAATTCTTCGCTGTTGGTTAAATTTTTAGGACATCCTAAACTAATTACGTAAAATTTCATACTTATACCGCCACGTCTGCTTGAGATACATGTTTGGGTTTTTCCTCATCTTCATCCGCAGACAACAACGCCAAACTAAACGTTACTACACCAATACGGCCAATCAGCATAGTGGCCATAATAATTAACCGCCCCAGGGTAGATAACTGGGCCGTGGTTCCTGTATCAAAACCCGTGGTACTTAACGCAGCGGCCGCTTCAAACACTAAATTTAAAAACGGAAGTTCTTCAGTCCATGTTAACAGAAAAATACTGGTAAATAAAAACACGCCGTACAATAACACGGTAGAAGTAGCGGCATATAGCCGTTGTACGGGGAAGCGGTGGGATAAAAACTCCACATACGGGTTAAACCGTAAATGGGAATACACAATGGCTACCACGCTGGCAAATGCGGTAGTTTTAATCCCCCCCGCCGTGCCGGAAGGCGAACCGCCAATGCACATAATCAGCATAATCAGCAAAAACGAACACGACGAAATCCCTGCCATACTGACCGTATTAAACCCGGCCGTGGTAGACGCAGCAACCGTTTGGAAAAACGCCTCGGTTAAACTTAAAGAAGGCGTAGTAACAAACAACGTAAATGTACCAAATGCCAGTAAAACCACGGTGGTAAGTAAGATAATCTGAGTGGTAAAAGAAATTTCTTTCGTCTTGCGCCGGATAAAATTTGTTACATCCGCTACCACAATAAACCCCAATGCCCCCGCTAACGAAAGTAACGAAATAGCAATATTGATGGTCTTGCTGTTTGCAAAGTCCATTAAACTGTTATTCCACAAGGTGTACCCAGCCGTACAAAACGCACTTACGCTGTGAAAAATACTGTACCAGGCTGCATTTAAAATAGAATAATCGTGATGCCGGAAATAGTTAAATAAGAACGCCGCACCGATACTTTCGGCAATCGCCGTAAATACCAGGGCGGACCATAAAAAATCGGACAGTTTGAGCGAGCTCGGTAATTTGACCTCGGCTGTGAGGGCTTCCTGTTGGCTTTTACGCAGTTTGTGTTTTTGGGAAAGGGATAAAAATACAAACGAAGAAAACGTCATGTACCCTACCCCGCCGATTTGAAATAAAATAAGCACCACCATTTTACCCAGTAACGTATAGGAATCTGCAAAATTGACGGTTTGCAGCCCGGCCGTAGATACCGCCGCGGCCGACGTAAATAAATTATCCAATAGCGTCACATCCCCGCGCGTCATAAACGGTAACGACAACGCCACCCACCCCAGTAGTGTATACGAAAGCACGGTCTGGGCTACGTTTTGGTGTGGGGTTAAGTGTAGCAAAAAGATAGAATATTTTTTAAGCGTGAGTTTAATTAACTCTTTGGTTTTATCCCAGGTTTGGCGTAAAGGTGTGGTCATATTTGTATTATATAAAATACTGGATTATCTGTAGGGCCTTCATTATTTATCCAACCACTTCCAAAAACTATCTTCAAAGGCAGCCAGATTGGTGTAACGGTACGCACGGGATAGGGCCTTTTCTACATCATACGGTTCATACACCTGCTTGCCGCGAGAATCTTTGACTAAAAACCCCGTAGACGGGTTACGTACGGCTTCCCCTTCCGCTATTAAGCGCGTAAACTGTTCAAATTGCATCCGGTTGGAAGGCGTACTCCCCCCCGCCGGATTTAACAAAAACCGTACCATTAAATACGCCTGCAAATACCAATCCTGCAGCTTGCCTTGGCCTTCAGCCGTATCTAACGAAGACTCATCCATAAAATCTTCAAACGCCTGCAAACGCACGGGCCGGCCACGGCGCGGACCGTTGGGCCCCATCCGTTGGGATACCGGCACAAACGGCTTGGGCTCAAAACCGCCAAACATCCGCTTAGAACCAAACGTAGCCGGCATCGTTCTAGGGTCCCGCTCAAACCGCAACGTACGGTAATCATTATTCCACGGGCCGCCTTCTTTCCCGGTAAACATTTGGTCTTCCACCAAAACGGCTAAGCCTTCATCCAACCAGGTGGGCGTCATAATGCGCCCGGTATTGTGTTTATCAAAAAATTGCTGCGTAAAAATGTGGGTCAGTTCGTGGGCAAAGGTTTCTTTGAGTTCTTGCGTATGGCCCGGTTCGTCATACACCACAATTTCCCCGCGCGTGGGATACGCAATCGCGCGCGTCCAGGCTTTGGCTTCGGGCTCGTAGCGCAAGTAGGAATCATGGTCCTGGTATACAAACACACGCACCCGGCCCGACATCATCCACGGAATAAACCGCCGTAAGGTTTCGTATGCGGTTTCAAAAGTTAAGGCCATATTGGCCGAACCGATTTTACCGGTGGGCTTTTGGGTGTAAATATCAAAATGCGTGCTTTTAGAGGGCATCCACTCCACCCCCGGGCGGTAAGCGTTTGGGTTAAATTTTTTGTTGGCAGCGGGTACTTTAGACGGCCTATTCTTGGCAGCAGACGGCGGAATGGCGCGGCCTTGCTGGGCCTGTTGTTTGGATTTTTCTAACAGTTTTTTGGCATATTCCAGCTCGGCATCGGCGGCGTCTTCTTCTGTTTCTTCTTCGGCGGATACGTCTTCGGCCGGAATAGCAGCCGTATGTTGCTGGCTAACCGGGGCCGTTTGAATACGCGGGCCGCGGGGTTTTTTACGGCGCGGACCGCCCGGACCCGGACGGGGCCCCACCACGGTTTGCACGGTGGTAGTTTTACCGCCAATGGTAACGGGAACCTCTATACTATTGGCAGGTACTTGGGAAGCCGTCACCGGGGATGCAGCCGTATTTACCGCCGCAGCAGGTGTAGCTACCGAGGCCGGAGAAACAGCCGGTTTTTCGGCCGACTGGGCAACAGGGACTTCGGCAGCGGGTTTTGTTTCCACCGGTTGAACCGGTTCTGCGGGAACAGAAGTAACTTTAGGAACCGAAGGAACCTTGGGCGCTTGGGCCGGAGCAGCAAACGGGGAATCTTTTTGAACGGATTTTTTTAATAAATCTATACTAGAAGAAGGAGTCTGAACGGTAGTAGAAACCCGGATATTCGGGTCCGCCGCCGGAACTTGCCCCCAACACAGGGTGCCCAGTAACAAACTTGCGCCTGCTAAAAAGGCTCGCTTAGACATAGTATCTTATAAATCCAGCCCGTCTTTTACGGTATAGGTAATTTTACAAGGAGACGCAGAGGATTCTGCGGGATCTTTTTGCTGAATGGTGGCGGTTACACAATACTCTGTTCCGTCTGTATAAGGGGTTACCCGGCAATACCATTGTGCAGTATTACTCGGCGTATTTCCGTCACAATCGGTTATACTGCTGTTACCCGACCAGGTATCAATCATTTTGGCACAACCGGTCAAATCCGTTTCATATTGTTCCGGCGTTTTTAAAGCCCAGATAGCGTTTACTTCCGCCATACACGTTTGAATAGCCAGCTGGGAAGCAACGGTGTGGCGCGTTTGCCGGGAAGTAGTAGTACGGGATAATACCGCACGCAACACCATGGCCGCCAACCCCCCTATTAAAACTGTAATCATTAAAACCTGTAATAAAGCTACACCCCGCTTATTCTTATACATATATTTACCTCTTACAATTCACAAGTACCTGATGCGCCCGGAAAACAAGGGTCCGTAGTGTATCCCCCTTGCGGAGCTACTATAACCGTACGCACGGTTTCGTTAATCACGATTTCCCCGCTCGGTTGCACAATTAAACGGACAATAATCCGGGAATCGTTCCCTTCCCCTATTTTTTGGAAAGAAGGATATTTCTCGTCTGAATCAGACGGATGTGCGATTATTTTTACATTCTCTAACCACGATTTGGTTTTTTCATTACCTGCCGAATCTCTTACCGTACGTGTAATTTCATTGCCTACTGTACTCCCGTCCGGAAGGGTGGTGGCCCCCGAAGTTTTTAGTGTATAGATAACGGCTGCACGGTCGGCCGGATCCTTCCCAAGGCGGTTGGCCAGATCATAAGTCAATACCAACATATCACTACCACCCGAAGATGGAATTGTAACCGTTGTGGCTTCGTGGATATCCTGGCGCAGCTGGCGCAACGCCAAAGAAAGCTGGTTACGCATAATCATCCGCGTACGGCCGACGCCACTCTCCCGCAGGGCAGCCGTAGAAATAGCCCCTAATGACAAGCCAATCAGGCCCACAATCATGGCCGCTAACAAAATCTCAATTAACGTAAATCCACGGTTATTTTTCATCATAATTCATACCCGTTACACTTCATTTCAAACTTAATTTCATACAAAGGAACTTCTAGAACCGCCAGGTAAGACCCCCCTGGACTATCCCCATATATTTTACTGTCCCGTTGAACTATTGGAGTACTTCCTTCACTTTCGTACATCTGAGGATTCCAAAATCCTTCCCATTTACCCTTAGCACCAAACCAATACGGCCATAACTCATAGTCATTGATTTGTTGTACATTATATGTAAATGTAGAATTGGTTGGCTCACAGATAAGCGGCAACAAACACTTAATATCATGCCCCCCGCTCCCTAATGGATTTGAATCCGTATGGGTAGATGAACCACACAGCCCGTTGGAATAGTCTATACCTTTTAGACTGGTAGGCTGGTAGGGGGACATTTTGGTCCCCAAACTGCTCGTCGTTATATATGCCGCATAGGCTTTTAACTGCTCTTGAGCGGATTCTACCGCCAGTAGCATTTCTTCCTTCATGTCCGGATTAGACGTGGCGCGCGAACTGGACAATAATACCCCAAAGGCACCTGCCATAATAAGGGCTAATAACCCCAACGCAATCACGCCTTCTAAAATAGTAACCCCTGACTTATTCTGCAAAACGGTTATTTTCATACTTAGACCTCTAATTTTATTTCACCGTTCCAATAGACTTTGAAATTCGGTTTGGTATTGCCCGTTTGATTGGTAACCTGTACTGCATACGAAGAACCAAATGGCCCTTTGATCCCCGCCGAAAACTCATATTTAAGCCCTGCAAAGTCTTTCGCAGATAAATACTGGCACCTAAATAAATCTTCTACGGTAGGCGAAGTAGGTCCTACAGGACTAAGGTTAGCCCCCGAAAACGAACGCGTTGGCAAACCGGAAAGAGCCGGGTTGACACAGTCCCCCGTCAAATTAGCTGCGTCATTCCCTACCAATGACCCCGTAACCATTGTCCCCCGGCTGCTGCGGTAAAAAGAACGCATGGCTTCCGCCATTTTGGTAGCGGCTACCCGGGCTTTGCGGTAACGGGCTTCATCCAATACGGACCTGACCACCGGTACCGCAAAAGACGCAATAACGGCTAATACCAATAGCACAGCTAAAATTTCCATTAACGTAAAACCTTTTTTCATACGGCTACTCCTTCTTAGGACCCACACGTTTTTTGTTTACAGGAAAAAGCATCTGCCCCTTCCGTTACAGTAGTACAACATAAACTACCGCTTACCTCCACATTCGGACTGGATGCACTTTGAAATTTCAATGTAAAACCCTTCGGTATATATTGCCGGGCCTCTAAGAAATTGCAATCTACCAGTTGTTGCAGATTTACGGTGGTTTTGGGGTTACATGTCCTACTGTCACGCCAGTTTCCCGGATTGGTTAACTTGGTTGTATTAAAAGTGGCGTTCGGGTACTCTATCCTAAAACGGTATGCAGCAGCGGCTATGACGGTAGCTGCGTGCTTGGCATTTTCCCATTCTACGTCATTTTTCATCGTGCGGAAGGTGCGGGTGGCCGCAACCGTCAGTACGGCCACCAACGCCGCCGCAACTAATAATTCAATGAGCGTAAACCCTTTTTTCATAGCGTTCCCCATTATGAGCCTAAGCCGGCATGGCACTTCTGCGCATCTGCAGCATCTTTGGCATTATATGCACCCGCCATAGAAGCCCCATAGTGCCAGTAATTATAACAAGACTGCTGTGTTCCGTCGGTCCACGTAATAGAATTGTTCGGACCGTCTAAGTTATCACTTACGTTATTGTTATATCTGGTTACGTCCAGATCTACACACCATAACGTACAAACGTGTTGGTCGCCTATTGGTAATGCCTTGTAACATCTATCATCAAAAGATAGGTTATCATGTCCGGTGGAACCCTTATCTAAGTCCACATCATACGGATCCGGGGATGATTCCACCGTAAAATTAGTCGATTTCGCTATACTTACCGCATTTAGCCACTCATCCCCCGGAGTTGGCAACGTACCACCTTTAGCAGCAACATCAAATGCAACTTCACAATTGATCCCGGCATCATGAGGATTCCACGTTAAGACTTCTTCTTTTTTCCGCACTTTGACCATGTCAGTATTTACTACTAACGTGTCCCCTATTGCCAAATCATCCGTTGTACGGTACTCAAATTTTGCACCCAGACATATATCAATGGGCTTGCCCGGCGTGAAGGGCGTTGTTGCACCTACTACTTTAGCCCCACCTAGTGTTGGCGTCCCCCCCGGGAAAGGCTCTGCAGGAACCTCCGGAGAAATCTTTGAAGCACATACTTGCACCTCATATTTATAATGAGATACTGGGCCTGTAACTTCAAACGAACGGGATCCTGGAACGCGTTGACAACTATAATGCGCCAGCTTTTGCCCATTACCTAAACTTCCCGCATGACCATCCCCCAGACCGTCATAACAAGAGGGATTTTCGTTATCTGACGGATCCGCGCTATCACAGAATTCTTCACAGACGTTGGTACCTAGTACATTTGGCTTAGCGTCTTTACTACGCGGCAAAATAGAACCATCACTCAAATAAGCCCAAGACTGCGGAATATAACACCGGGAATCTAACGACGGGCTAGTAGGAATACTGGAGTGAATATTCGACTCTTTAATAGGATCTTTACACATATAAGCCAACATCTTTTTTTCTTTGTCCGGCGGTAACATCCCGCACTTAGACAAAATAGGGAACCCTAAATACAAATAGTATTTGTACCCGCCAGGAGCCCCCACATTGTTTTGTAAATAGTTAAACGCAAATAAGGCATGGCTAATCATTGTTTCTGATTTGCCATCATCACGCATTTGCTGAATATATTCTGCCAACGTTTGCTCTTTCGCTTCGTCCGAGGTAAGGGTAGTTAACGGCGTTACCTCAATGTTACATTCCAGCTTATCCCAGGGATTCGCTTCGTCTTTCCACGGGTCGTCAATCCCTTGTGCATTTAAATCCCGCACGAAGGCATCACGGGCGTTGGCTAAGTCCATCAAATACCCGGTGGCCCCTTTTTCAAGGGCGGTACGTTTCATATTCCGGTATCCGGGCAAGGCAAAGGCCAGCACTACACCGGCAATAATTACCACAAACAACATTTCTACCAATGTGAAACCAACTTGTGTACGTTTCATAATTATGCTCCTTATACATCTTGACAATATGTCCTATTATTAAGGATAGGGCAAAAATGAATTATTGTCAAGAGGAAATTTTTTCAAAACTACTCATAGGGCTAAACCTGACACCCAACTAACAAACTCCTCTTTTTTCTTTGCAAATAAGGCGGAGATCCTGAGCAACAACTCCTCAGGATGACGTTTATTTTACTCCCCGAGATGACGTTTATTTTACTTCCCGAGAGGACGTTTATTTTACCCTCCGGGAATGACAACTTTTTTTACTCCCCCTCCTCTGCCTTTCAGGCACCTTCCCCCTCATGGGGAAGGAGAAAAAGAGGTTTCGCACCCGGCCTTCTCCCTCAAGGGCGAGGGAAACGGCCTTTATATTTTTTTAACTGCCGATTTGGGATAGTTTGAAGATTGGTAAGAAAATAGACGCCACTACAATACCAATCATAATACCTACCCCGATAATTAAAATCGGGTCAATTACTGCCGAGAAACGGGCAATAAACTGTTCCACGTTATCTGCATAAAATTTGGCCAACGTAGAAATAATGTTAGGCAATTTACCGGATTCTTCCCCCATTTTCATCATTTCAGTCATCAGCCCCGGGAAGACGCCCGTGTCGGCAAAAGAATCCGAAATGGACTTACCGGCTGCTACCTCTGCACGGACCTGCTTTAAGGCGTTTTGAATGATGATGTTGCCATCAAACGATTCTTCCAATACCAAAATAGCGTTTAAAATCGTTACCCCGCTGCGAAGTAATGTAGACAACGTAGAGAGCATCCGGTCGTAATAAATATTACGCAAGAAATTACCAAATAACGGCATCGTAATTAAAAAGGAATGCCACCGTTTTTTACCATTGGGCGTGCGGATATAAAACCGGAACGCCGCAATAGCACCCACAAAGGTTAAAATGAGCAACACCGCGTGGTTGGTAATCATACTGGATACTCTGAGCACTACCACCGTCAACATGGGTAAGGTTAAGTTAAAATCCTCAAAGATCTGGGCAAAAGTAGGTACAATCCCTACAATAAAGTAAATAAGCACCCCAATAGACGATAAGAACAAAATGGCCGGATACGTAACTGCCGTAATAATTTTGCTTTTCATGCCTTCTTGCGTTTTGGTGTAAATAGAAAGCTGCATGAGCGTTTCGGCAATTTGACCCCCCACTTCCCCCGCTTGCACGAGGGACATCCATACATGGCTAAACGTCTTAGGATGCTGCGCCATGGCTTCATGCAAAGACTGACCGCCCGAAATATCATGCGCCATTTGCGTTAATACCATTCCCAGCGTAGGGTTAGACGAATATTGCCCTAATAGCGAAATAGCACGAACAAGCGGCACCCCCCCGGCAATTAACGTAGATAACTGTTCGGCAAAGAAAGCCAATACATGCCCCGGCACCTTGCCGCCTTTGCGGCGCGTGGCATTAGCCCCGCGCGGCGTAAATAAACCGACGGTTGTTTCGGTAATTTCTAATACCAAATACCCTTTATTTTGAAGGGCGGCACGCAAACGGTCTTTACTGTCCGTCGTGTAAGAACCGGTAAATGTCTTTCCGTGTTCATCTCTTACTTTATATGTATATTTTGGCATAATTTCCCTCTCTGGCCGGAACTTATTCGTCCGCCGTTGTAACGCTTAAAATTTCATCCACCGTCGTTTGCCCGCGTACTACTTTGTGCCATCCGTTGGCACGCAAGTTTAAAGCACCGGAAGCAACGGCTGCTTTGCGAAGTTCAATTAAATCCTGCGTTTTGTAAATAATATTACGCATTTCTTCGTTGATACGGTATACTTCGTAAATAGCACGACGCCCGATATACCCCGTACCAAAACACTTCGGGCAACCGACCGATTTAAAGAACGTCCACGTATTTTGGTCGCGCGGATTTAAATGGCCTTCCTGGATAATTTGGGATAATACCCCGTTATCCGGAATGTGCGGCACTTTGCAATACGGGCATAAAATACGCACCAAACGCTGCGCCGCTACCAACGCGAGTGAGTTGGCTAACAAAAACGGTTCCATTCCCATATCAATTAAACGGGGAACGGCCCCCAAAGCGTCGTTGGTGTGTAAAGTAGATAACACCAAGTGCCCGGTTAAAGCCGCCTTTAAACAGGCTTCGGCAGTTTCGTTATCGCGGACCTCCCCCACGAGAATAACGTCCGGGTCCTGACGTAAGAATGAACGCAACCCGGCGGCAAATGTAAGCCCAATGGCCGGCTTTACCTGCACTTGGCTGATACCGGCCAGTTTGTATTCTACCGGGTCTTCCAACGTCATAAAATTTAACTCCGGCGTGCGGATAGAAGTAAGTACCGCGTTAAGCGTAGTAGATTTACCGGACCCGGTCGGCCCCGTTAAGAAAATAAGCCCGTGCGGCAGGTTAGCGGCATCTAAGAAGGCCTTTTTCTGTTGCGGTTCAAAACCGAGTTTATCAATATTCATTTCCCCCGTACCTTTATCCAAAATACGAAGTACGAGTTTTTCCCCATATACGGCCGGACATACAGACACACGGACTTCAATGGAACGGTTTTGATAACGGATGGTAAAACTACCGTCCTGCGGTAAACGCTTTTCGGCAATATCCAGTTTTGACAAAATTTTAATACGGGAAATAATGGCGTTTACGGCGTCTTTGGCCGGAGCGGTACGTTCGTACAAAGAACCGTCAATGCGGAAACGCAAACTGACGCGTTCGTCAAATAACTCTAAGTGAATATCACTCGTACGCTCCGCAATGGCTTGGCGTAAAATAGCGTTTACCTGTTTGACATATTGCGAAGAATTGGGGTTCATCCGGTCCAAATCCAATACGCCGGAAACTTCTACCTCTTCATCGCTTTCCGCTTGCGCCGCCAAATCTATGTTTGCACGAATGGTTTCATTCATGACCTCTTCCAAGAGGTTCTTGGTGGCATAGAAACTATCCATTACCCCTAAAAGTTGGGATTTGCAGGTAATGAAGGGCTGCACCTGCTTGCCCGACATCATTTTGATATTTTCAATTAAAAATAAGTTCGTAGGGTCTAACAGGGCGACCGCCAGGGAATCGTCTTCCATAAACAAGGGAACGACCATGTTTTCACGCGCAAATTTTTCGGGAATGATTTCTTGTAAATTTTGCTCCCGTTCCGGTACTAAAATACCGTTCTCTTTGGAAGCATACGGAATAGAAAAATGTTTAGATAAGGCAATGGTTACTTGTTCCTCGGTAGCAAAGCCGGAACGTAAAATTGCATCCGCAATGGGAAGATTGTTTTGTTTGGCGTAAAATTGGGCTTGTTTTCCCTGCTCAGGTGTTAAAATACCCTGATCTATTAAAATTTCATGTAATTGTTTGGCCATATTTCATCCCCTTCCTACTGGTACGACACCCCCTTTGGATACACCTGCCCCCGTATACCGGGGGCAGGTATAAAACTCACACTTATTCCGCCAAAATGGTCGGCGTGATAAAGATAACTAAGTCTGTTGTAGCTTTTGATTTAGACCGACTGGTAAACAACCAACCCAGTATCGGGATGTCTCCCAACAACGGTACTTTACGGGTTTGGTCCGTTTCGCGCGAGGTTAACAATCCGCCGATTACTACCGTTTGCCCGTTTTTCACACGCACCAACGTAGAAGCAGCACGGGTAGTAGTATCCATAGAGTAATCGAACCCGGAAGATACAACATCCGAATACGTGGGCTGGACATATAACGTAACATATCCTTCGCGGTTTACTTGCGGTGTAACCTGCAACGTCAACCCGACCCGTTTACGTTCGGCCGATGTGGTCTGCGAAGCGGTGGCTGCCGTGCTGCCGGAATCTGTTACCACTTTACCCACGGTGGCATCCGTAGAGGCCGTAATCGTAGCCGTTTTGTTATTTAAGGTTACCACTTTGGGTTTCCCTAAATATTTGGCTTCCCCACGAGTAAGCAACGCTTTTAAAAGAATGTTAAAAGCAGACAAGTTTAATAAACCAGCTGAGGTTTCGTTATCTCCGGAACCGGAACTAGATCCAGAACCGGAACCCGAATTGGAACCACCGCTTTGTACTTCGCTAGAGCTGGGAAAAATCCAGGCCCAACCATGCAGTTTATCCAGACCATCGTAAGTCTTCCCTTGGAAAAATTCTGCAGACAACGGACGGGCTGGACCAGTTACCTGCGCCATGACACCACTATCTCCACCATATTCAAAGCCAACACTTAAACCACTAGTTTTGCTGACTTCTACGATTTGCGCTTCAATTAAAATCTGCGGCGGTTTAATATCTAATTCGGCCAGAATGTTTTCTACTTGCGGAAACACTTCGGGCACGTCTGTAATAATCAGTTTATTGGTACGTGCATCTACCGAAATTTTACCCACCGGGGAAAGCATACTGCCAATAATACCGGTAATGTTGGAACCGGCAGCGTATGAATCATTCCCACCGGCACCGGCACCGCTGCCAGCGGACCCACCGCCGGCTTCGCCCATACCGACTCCAGCAGATACATTTTGAGGCATAATGCTGTTAAGTTCGCTTTGGGCAGAACCAGTTCCTTGCAAAGCAATATAACTTAACGTGTAAATCTTAGTAATAGTATCCGGCGCATCATTAGAACGCTTGGTAACCACGTAACTATCGCTTTTACCAATACGCTGATAGGCCAAGCCGTGTACCCGAAGCAGCGTGTCTAACGCTTCCCGCACCGTTACACGGGTTAACGAAGCCGTTACTTTTTTATTCGCGAATTCTTCGCTCATAATAAAGTTAATCTTGGCTTGGGTAGTAATACTGTTCAAAAATGCCGATATCGGCACATTCGCTACCCGGATGGACACTTTTCTGTCTAAGGGAGAGTTCATTTCTACTTCCTTATACAGGTCCGTAGCGGCGGAAGCACCGTTGGTGCTTTCCCCGGTTAAAGCAATGGTGTCATTACTGGGAAGTATCTGGCGGCCTTCCTGCTGTGCAGATGCCGCGGTGGTAATCCCCAACGTAATTACACCAGCTAATACTACTGCTAAACGATTTGTCATCTATCCTCCTGTGTGAGTTACTACAACTTACTAAATTTTTTATTTATAACGGTATCTTCTTGGTAAATTTATGCCCCTTATAGGTAAATGTAACCACATCCGACCCTACCCCTATAATTTTGGCACCCATGTACGTATTGCCAATGGTATATAGTTTACCGTCAATCAGTACTTCTTTATCAATTACACCGTCAATCTTTATTTTATTACGCACGATTACCGACGGGTCTTTTAACAGTAAAATCTCCCATTGGCGTTTGCGTTCCTCTTCGGCCCGTTTTTTGCGCGCGGCCGCTTCCTCTTTTTTGCGGGCGGCTGCTTCTAACGCTAAGCGTTGTTTTTCTCGGGCCGCTAACAATAATAAATCATCCGAAGAAAGCATGGGGTCCCGCGAAGATTTCATTTGAAAAGTTACTTTCGGTTTAACAATCGGCGTACGGGATTGCCCATATACGAACCCCGCTGTAAAACTAACCAGTAACCCCGTGATCAGATATTTTGTGTTCATTGAGCTTGTTTCTCCGCTGGCTGAGCCGCCGTTTTAGCAGCAGCTTGCTCCTGTTCTTTTTTTATTTGTTCCATTTGAGCGGCATAATCTTTAAATAAAGTAGCCGCATATTTATTTTTTGGAAATACCGTATTAAACTGAATCGTTACGGCGTTGCTCCCCAGATTTTCTTTATCCGTTTGTTTGGTAAGCATAAAGTTGGTAATCCGGAACAAGTCATCCCCATTTTCAATATCTGCTATCAATTCCCCGGTCCGTTTAAAACTTTCCGTAAACGTAGCCGGCTGGGAACCTACAATATAAAACTGTTGGGCATTTTCAGATACATTCCCGTCTATATTGGCTTGGATTTTATGTTTTTCAAAAATATCACTTATCCGGGCCAGCATCCAGGTTCCTTTTTGTTCCACATCCGGGAATAACGGCTCCAACCGAAGCAAATATTTTTTGTTTTCCAAATAATCTGATTTGTTGGCTTGCTGGATTTGCAACGATTCTATATCGTCTTTGATTTTTGCTTTTTTGGTAGCTAAATTTTTATAACCATACCGCACCAGTAAAAAAACAGCCAACAGCACGACTAATTGTTTGACAAATAAGGAAAATTTTCCTTCTTCCAAAACAACCCTAATATCTAACAGCCCTTGCTGAAAATTCGCCAGCCAGGCTTTTTTGCGAAATCGCTGCCCCAAAGCAGCCGGGGATTTGGAACCTTGCTTCGCTAAAAACCCTTTTAACTTATCTGCCGATAAATTCTGTTTTATTTTCTCAAAATCAAATTCCATCGTTTGTTCTCCTTGAGGATGAACGAGACCCTGCCGCTGCTGCATTACAAGTCAACGTAAAAGAAGTTTCCTTGGCAGAATCGGCAGCGTGGTTGGAAGTTCCTCCTGTCCTTACCGATGCGTCCCTGCATAACTGTTTCAAAGCCGGCTGCTTGGAAAATAACTCCGGCAAACGACGGCTAATAAGTAAATTTTCCACATTATCCTTCCCAGACCGGATAATCCCCTCTAAGGTTAAACTCCCCCCCCCTTTAGAGGCTGCCGGGAACGGGGCCGTGTAAGAAATACGTGTTAACCAAATATTTTCCGGAACCGTATTGGCTACGGCTTCCAAAATAGGGGTTAACAACGGACTATTCGTATACACACTAGACAACGCATTATTCTGGTTTTTAATGTTATCTAAATTAGTTTGGAGTTGGGAAGAAGACAGCCCTTGGAAATCCTCCAATGTTTGGTCTATGGAAGCTGATTTCTTTTGCAACTTGAAGTTATCAAACAAAACCCCCATATAACTCTTTCCTAATACCAGCAACATAAGCACAATCAGTACCGCTGTTATTTTCCACATAGTCCAGCTGGCATTAAACTCATAGGGACTCAAGCGTTTGCCCTTTGTAAAATCAATATCCGGAGTAGCCTGGTCTACAAATTTACTGCTGGCACCAATGGCAGCCACTTCGCCGGCTGCTTTTGTTTCAATACCAAATACTTCACTTAAATCCCATTTGCGAACCGCTTTGCGGGAATCCGCCTCTAAAGCAGG
Source organism: uncultured Elusimicrobium sp. (assembly GCA_937891135.1). Taxonomy (GTDB): domain Bacteria; phylum Elusimicrobiota; class Elusimicrobia; order Elusimicrobiales; family Elusimicrobiaceae; genus Avelusimicrobium. The sequence continues at coordinate 14,437 of CALAFB010000063.1, read as the reverse complement.
AACCCATTGTTCCATACGATATCCGGTAATGACCGCTTCTTCAAAAGGATCTTTTTCTAATTGTTTGGCAATAAATTCCGCACTATTGGCAATTTCAAAACGACGGCGTTCAGCCGGAGCCGAACCCGAAATTTCTACTTCACGCTCTAACACCGGAACTAACCCGTTTAAAAATACAAAACTGGCCGATTCTTTACCAAAAAACGAATAAATCCGTCCACCGTCGCCCACCGCTTCTTTATCATTACTGCTAAAAGCACGGGCTAAAGATAAACAAGAAGATTCCACGGACAGTAAGTCCAACCCAACGGTTTTAAGCCCTTTTTCCAAACGGGAAATAATCGTACGCGTGGTCATCGCAAAAACAACGCCTAACCGGGGCTGCTTTGTGGCAGCCGTTTCAAATTCATATACATGATAAGCATAAGCCGCTTTATCAAACGGGAAATGAATATACTTACGGGCTTCATTCGGGATACCGGTGGACCATTCCTGGCGTTTCATGGGAATAGAAATAACGAAATGGCGCAATAAGCAAAACTCCGGCGCTAAACTGACCACTACTTTGGTAGTACTCCAGGATTTTTTAGAGGTTACTTTGCCCAAGGCATCTAACCAATAGTCTTGGGTAAAGAAGGCTTCGTTGAGTTCCCCCGCTTTTAATTTACTGCGGTCTACCATATTAACCGGAACGCGAATTAATGATTCTAATACAGTACCGCTATCCCGTTTGGCACTTTGGGCAACATAAATCTCATCTATACCAATATAGATGCCCAAACAATCCGGGTGCGCGCTCATATTATTACCGACTAATATTTCTGCAAGATTCATAATCCCTTTTCCCCTAAAAACTTCCCTTAATAAGTAGTATATTCTTCGTACGAAGTAGCTGCACCTTCCGCGGGAGCATACCCTCCTGCATTCGCAGGCATCGGCGCATAACCTTCATCCGTAGAAGAATAGACAGCATCCGATTGTGAAGAAGTATCATCTACTACTACATTGCGAACGGTTTGCGTTTTAGTATAGGTGCTTGTGCTGGTAGAAACGGTATCGGTTGTTTCTTGCGCCGGAGCAACTGCTTGCTGTACCGGGGTTACCGACTCGGGCTCATTTACACAAGTAGAAGATACACAAATCCGGCGGTTGGGTTTTTTCCACAAACGGCTGGCTTTATAATTTAAAACGGTCGTCTTTTTGGAACCGGTTTGCTTGGTACACGTACCGGTTTCACACGAGCCCATAACGGCTGCCCCAGCACATTTGACAACAACCCGACGACGTAATACTTGCTTATGCCCTGCTGTATCTACAGCCGTTAATACCAACGTATATTTACCGCACGGCAATTCCGGCCCGATAATACCTTTACGCCCATTCCATAAAATTTGGTGGTATACCGGAGAAAACCCTTCTAATTGGCGTACAATGTAATAGTTTCCGTTGCGCCCATGCTGTACCACCTGGAGCGTCCAATGGCTAATGGGGTTTACCGTATCTAATACAGAAAAATCAACGGCATAGGCTTCCCCTAACGAACGGTCAATTGCATGACATTGAGGTACAATCGCCATACTTAATAACGGATTGGTTTCCTGGTCGGCGTTATCTAACATACGGGTGGGTAAATTGGCATCATAATCAAAAACAACAGACAAACCTTTTAAATTAGAAAATTGGGTAGGAACTTCTTGGTCCACCAGTCCCATATTGTAGTATAACTTGCCTTGGGAAATGCCCCGTTTCGTTAAGTAAGACTTTAGTGCCATGGCCTGGCGAATGCCCGAAAGCGTAACATCATCCGTGTAAGAACCGGCCGGTAAAATAATATACCGGGCCCCTTGGGTTAAAGCTAACAATTCAAAAATATGATTTAACGTACCAAACGCTTCCGGGCGGAATGCATTCCCTTGGAATAACACGCCGTCATCAATATCTAAAGCATCGGGCCGTCCGTCCGGACGCAGATACAAATGAATCCCTTTTTCTGCCGTTAACGCAGAAACCACCCCGGTCTGCATGCTTTGTAATTTCTGCGCTACATATAAATTACGCGCTTGCACAGCCGCCGGACTTGTTAAATCCGTAAACACAGAAGCATCCGGCGGTAAGGGACTGCCATTATTTACCGTAGCTGCTACGGCTGCCGGCTGCGCCTCATTATAAGTAGGGGTTGTATAATCTACCGCAGAAGTAAAGCCGGCACTTGATTGCTCCGCAAACTGAGTAGGCGATAAATTGGGAGAAACATACGCTTTGCGGCTAGCGGGCTTCGTCCCTCCATTTTGATTTATAACAGGCTGGGTTACAACCGGCTGGGAAACTGTCGCCGCAGGAGCGACCGGCTGCCCGCCCCAATATTCCTGTTCATAATCATTCGCAAAATGGTACATATCCTGAGTGGCTGCTTGAGCTGCATTTTGCATCTGCCCAACAGTTTGTTGGCCCGCCTGATTCACTTGCTGCCCATATTGGTTGAGTCGTTGGGCCGCCTGGTTTGTCTGTTGGTTATATTGGTTGGCAATTGCATTTAAATCTTGCCGGGCCGCCGCAGCCCCGTTGTTTACTTGGGTACCTAATACCGCAGCATTATCCAACACCGCCCCTTGCGTAGCCGTAACAGGCTGTAAACCTTGTTGGGTATAATTGGCCAACTGACGTTGTTCAATTTGTTCCGTCAAGGTTTGGGGCATGGTATTTAAGGCATCAATAGCATTTTGAGCTGCTTGGTCAGCTTGATTCTGCACATCCTCTGCCTGCAGTACCCACGCATCTTTTTTGTTTAAAATCGTTTGGACAGGCTGATCCGGGAAAGAAATATCTACTTCTACCGGTTGCTTAATGCCGCCGATTTTATTATGAATCGCGTCTATATATTTATTGGCCTGGGCTACCTGCTCATTGTTTCCGTCCATCAAGACGTCGATAAAATATTCCAACGCCTGATCGGTATCATTTTGCCGGTACGCCTCAATACCTTTCTGCAGTTGCTTATCCGCCGAAGCGGCAACGACTGGAATTCCTGCCATTAACAAACTGCTTGTTAACACCAGCATACACATCCACGTTTTATTTATCTTCATTTGTTTCCATATTCCTTGCGCTAGGATTTGGTCTTTTACAACCGGTACTGATGCCATTATTATAGCAATTTCACACGGTTTGTAAAGAATTTTTTTTATCCATTTTTTATTTTTTAAACACTGTGCGTTTATTGTAGCAAAAATAAAAAATTTTTTCACTCGTTTTTTTTACTTTTTTTACCGTCGGAAAAATTTATTTTGTTTCTTTAGCTGCCAGTACACGCAAACGGGTTTGGGCCGTTTCATTATCCGGATAATAAAACAAGGCGTTTTCTAAAGACCGGCGGGCACGCGCCCAATCTTCGGCTTGGTAATACAAAGATGATAACGCCAAATGCGCCCATAAATTATCCGGATGTACCGCAAGGACTTGCTCTAACAATTCTTCCGCTTTTAAATCGTTACCACCTAAAGAGAGGACCCGCGCCAATAAAATTTTCCCGTTGGCATCTTGCGGATATTGGGCGATGTACTGCTCTATATTTTCACGTAATTTATGTTGGTAAAAAGGAGCCATTTTGTTAAACTTGGAAACTTTCTCCTGATACCCTTGCAGCCTGCGTGCTTGGGTTAATAACACAGGTTTTTCGGCGGGAACCGGATATAAATTATCTAAGCGTTTAAGTAAATCACGATCCAACGTGTCTACCGCCAAACCGCGCTGGTAGGCGTTTTTGGCATATTCCAGGTTTCCTTTTTTTTGGTAAATTTCTCCCGCTTGCCGCCATAAACTTGTTTCATACGGAAACAGCGTAAGCCCGCGTTCCACGAGGGCCATAATATCATCTTCGGCATAAATAATATGTTGGTATAACAAAGCGGATAGCAATTTGTAAGACGATAAATGATAGGGATGCAATTTTAAATGTTGTACTAAATAATAAACGGCTTTTTTAGTATCCCCTGCCCCCAACGCCGCCAAGGCAGCCTGGCCGTATACTTCTTCGTAATACGAAGCGGCCGCCAAGGTTTTATCAAACACGCGCAAGGCTTCGCTGTATTTTTTTTGGCTTAATAAGACCTGCCCCAACCGAAAACCCGCCTGCGTATTCGCCGGGTATAACGTAAGCGCGGCCGATAAATTTTTGACGGCACCGTCATAATTTTGGACAGCTATTTTTTTCTGCCCGACGAAGGATTCATATTCGCTGGCAAACCACAACCCTTGCCACACTAATACCGCCGTACAGCCCGTCAGTACCACGAAGGCCGCTGCTTTAGTAACCGGGTTGGCTGTAATGATGATTTTTCCTTCTTCCTTCCCTACCCCGCTAACTTCCGCACCGACAAACCACCAAAAGAAAAAAGCCGGCACTACCGCATGCAGCGAAATGTTGAGCATATTATCTACCAGCATCCCTAAAATACCACAGAAAATGGCTTGCAACAGTTGTTTTTTATCGCCTTCTTTTTTATGGGCGGCAAAATCTTTCACTTCTAAAAAGAGCACCATAAACATAAATAAGAATAGGCCCACCCCGACGATACCACCTTGGCCTAACTGAAATAAAATTTCATTATGCGGGGCATGGGTAGTAGTTTTTAACGCACGCAGTTCGGGATATTGTAACAAGGTTTTGGGTTGGTTTTGTGCAAACGCCATTTGAAAATTCCCGACGCCGCTGCCTAATACGGGCCGTTCTAAAAACATTTCTTTGGATACGTCCCACATTAGTAAACGCTGGTGCAGCGACTGGAAAACTTGTTCTTTCGGCACGTTTAACGTAAACGTGGACGGAGTAACTTGGGTCAGTTCCGCCACGCGGTTTTTAACCGGGCTAATGGCATTGCCGGGCCCGGGCATATACACGGAACTGTACGCCACGCCAACGGCCAAAAGTGCCAGCAAAAACACACGGCCTTTGCGCTGCCAAATCAGCGTACGCAACGTACCAAACATCCACATCATAATAAGCCCGCAGGCAGCCCCTACCCAACATGAACGCGCGAGCCCAAACGATAAATATAACACATACACCAGGACCAGCAAGCCGTAAACGATAAAATCTTTCTTGCTATCCGTACGCATATAATAGACAAGCAACGCCGGCAATAACATAACCACCGCCGACGATAAAAAGTTCGGATTGCCAAACGTAGAAAATGCTTTGGTAGCAAATTGGTCAATTTCAAACGGCCACAAAAAATCCAGCCCCAAGGCCTGCAGTACTCCGTAACAACACGCTAAAAATACCGCTACAAAAATGAGTACAAAAATATTTTCCTGCGTGAGTTTTTTAAGTACCCGCACGCCTAAAAAAATCCCTACGCCCCACAACCCAACCGCATACCAATCCCACAGTTGCAGCAGGAAAGTTTCTGACGTAGCCGTCGTTTTCAGTACCGGGGCCAAATACCATAATCCCCCCCACACAAAAAACAAAATGATGTAATTGGTTTTGCTTTCAATTACACCCGAAAAAACGACATTTTTACTAATAATGTACGCCCCTACCGCCACAATTAACAACAGGGTACCGTAGTTTAACAGATTAAAAAATAACGTCTGGCGCAAAACTTGCGACGCGCTGGAAACCGCCGTCAGCCACCCCATCGCGCACGAGATAACATATACAAAAAAAGCCAGGTCAAAAAATGTTTTGGTAAAATCAATGGTTTTGGTACGCAAAAATTTAACGGCCATCGTGCCGTATAAAAGCGCAATCAGCACATACAACAACACATTTTGGGCAAAGAACGGATTTTCGGTTAAGTTTGTAAAAAAGATAAGCGGTACGACGAGAAATGTGGCCGCCAACAGCACGCGCATTACCTTCATATATACCGTTTCTTTTTGGGGTTTAGTTAAGTTTAGCATAAAAAATCCCTTGTAAAAATTTTCTATATTTTAGAAATTTACGACTAAAAATACAAACAAGCAACCGATTTGTTATAATAACAGATAATTAGGGGGTGTAAACTTTTTACACAATACAATTTAAATCTGTTTTTGGAACCGTACTCGGCGTACGGAGAGTTTTATAATTCTATGCATACCAAAAATAGCAGAACTAGGCACATACAGGCGGCCACTTGTATGTGCCGAATGTTTGCCGTTTGCAAAAATGGCAGACTACGGTTGCTATAATTTGGTTCGTGCATAGGCCAGGCTATAACAGCCGTTTTATTATACCTTGGCCCGACAAAAATAAAAAGGAAATTACTATGCACTTAAAAAATGCCCGGCGGGGTTATACGCAAGAAAATAATGTAGCCGTACAAAATAATAAAAGTCATTCCCAATTTTGCCGTCTGCAGAACTTGGGAATATTCCTCATCCGTTTTGGAAAGAAGGGATTTACACTAATTGAATTACTTGTAGTGGTGCTCATTATTGGGATATTGGCAGCGGTGGCGTTGCCGCAATATCAAAAGGCGGTAGACCGAACGCGGGCGGCAGAAACGGTACAACTCATTGCCACGTTACAACAAGCCACCGAGCATTGGATCCTAGAACACCCCGGAGTAGAAGCGGATCTTCTGTACAAAAATGCCTCAGAACACCTAAATATTGACTTACCTTGTCAGTATTCAAATGAAAGCGATTCCTGTATAATTAACAATGCAGATATGCATATTGAAATATATGGGAAAGATGCGGATCTTAGTGCCGTTGCATACGCTTATCACCTCTACGGAAATGATCCAAGTATTGGATATACTTGGATTGGGGCATTACGCGACCAAAATGGAATTTGGACGCATAAGTGCGGATACTTTGATAAGCGCGGCAAATCCGTTTGTGAAGGACTACAAGGGTATGAAGCAGAAGAAGGATTTGAAATTTAGTGAATGATCCTTTATCAACTTCTAAACAAAGCAGCCCCCGGAGTTTTAAACCGGGGGCCGTTCTTATCATTCAATCTGTTAAAAAATGGATTTCCAGCGGCGGGTGGTCAATTTAAAATCTACCCGGCGGTTGGCACGGCGGCCTTCTTGGGATTGGTCCAGCGACACAGGCCGCGTCTTGCCATAAGCATGGATACGGATGCGGTCCGCCTGGATGCCACGGCTAACGATATAAGACTTCATCGCGGCTGCCCGTGCACCGGAGAGCCAATAATTGTACTCCTCGGAACCGAGCGAATCCGAATGGCCTTCTAAAATGAGGTGCAAGGTGGGTTTTTCCTGCAGCAAGGTAATAAGTTTATCCATAAACGGATAGGCATACTCCGGCGGGTGGATAGAGTCAAAATCAAAATTGATAGAGGGCAATTTTTTAGACGTGTACATCTGTTGAATATCTTGCTTGTACAGTTTGTAATTTTCCCGCTCGGCGATGGCCACATACGGGTCCGGCTCGGCCACGCGCGGGCGGTCATCTATTTTGTGCTGAGAAGAACAAGCCGTTATCAGCAGGATTGCATACAAGCCGAAAATAAATTTATTCATAAAAGGCCCTCCTGTTTGTATTATAAAAAAATACACACGCTTTGTAAACCAAGTTTTCAACAGTTGTGGATAACCTGTGGATAACTGGGCCGCCTGCGCCGTAAATTCCCGGTTTTAACGGGGCATTTAAACAGACTTAAAAAAATCGTTGGAGCAGAACCTGTGGATAAGTACAGTTTTTTGTGGATAACTTGTAAATCCGCTCCTTAAAATGTTGATTTTTTACGCCTTATTTACGACGTAGAAATCAGAAAACAAGTATTTTTGGCTTATTTTTTCTATTTTTTTAAAAAACTGTTGACAACTATCCGTTTTTGTGCTAAATGTACTGTATTTTTATAGACCTATCCACAGGACCTAGAAAAAAACAGGTCCAAATTTCCCTTGCGTAAACCTGCCAAATCCGCTTTAATAAAATAAAGAAAGTTTTTTTGTAAGGAGTTTATTATGAAATCCCCCAATTTGCGTTTTTTATTATCCCTAGGCAGTACTAAAATTGTTGTGTTGCAGGACGAAACAGATTTACAGATTTATTCTAAACACCCCGCCGCACGTCCCCGCCAAAAGCAGCCCATTGTGCCGGAACATATTGCCGAAGCACTCACCAGCAAATAACGGACGTTTTACACCCTTGTAATTGATCCGGCCCGCAAGCCGGATAATTGCTATAATAAACCTATGAAAAAATATTTCTTTTTATGGCTGGTTTTTATCTTTACGTGGCCGGCAACGGCACAACTTCCGGCGAACGGTTTGGCAACTCTCCTGCAGCAGCCCTACCGTACCCCGGCCCAAACCGAACAAGTACTTTATTTATTCCGCACGGCACGCGACGCTAACACCGTATTTGCCGCCGGAGCCAGTTTGGTAAAAATTCTCCCGGCCCCTTCGGCTGAGAACGCCCTATTAAATTTGATTTTACAAGGAACAGACCCACTAAAAACGGCCTTTTCGGCGGTTATTTTAACCTCTATGGGTTCTGTGTATGAAGAACTAATGCCGATACTGGAAGAAACCCGCAACGCCCAAGACCCGCTGTTACGGGCCTATGGAGCCGGTGCATATGCGCTTGTCCACCCGGAAGATACGACTCATACAGCGGATATTGTCCGTCTGTTTACGTTAGATGAACCATTGGCCCAGCGCGCGATGAATTTGATAGCGCAAACACCCCGCCAGCAACTTGCGTTCTTAAAAAAAGCAGCGGCAGATACGGACCCGCAAGTCCGTGCCGCCGCCGCTACTTGGCTGGGAACCTTGCACACGCAAGCAGCCGTCAACGTGTTATTAAAACGCGTCCAAAAAGAAACAGACCCCTCTGTACAAACCCAACTCGCAATGGCCCTTGCCAAAACGCCGGACTTGGCCTTGGAAAGCACGGCGAAAGGCTTAAAAACGCCGTACCTAAAAGACCCGGCCGCTACTTATGCGTTGGCCTTGGGATTTATGACCGGAAACAGCGTAGAAACGCTGCGCGCGGCCTTGGCCTCTAAAAACCAACATGAACGTATCAATGCGTTGCGGGCGGCTGCCTATATGGCTAGCGTACTGGCCACCCCGGATGCGTTTACGTATTCCACCGAACACGATTTTGATACCCGGTTGTTAAAGGGCTTAATTGCGCCGATTTCGGCCCTGGCCCAGCACGGCACGCCCGAAGAACAGCCGTATGCCCAACATACGTTAGTGCAAATTGAAAAATTACTGTGAGGAATGTATGCATGTTAAAAAACTAGACCCGCGCGCGAAACTGCCATTGCGTGCCCACCCGACGGATTCGGGGGCGGATTTATTTGCTTTAGAACGCACCGTGCTGCCCGCACGGCGTATTACATACGTGCATACCGGGATTGCCGTGGAACTGCCGGAAAATACCTCCGGCATTATTTGGGGTAAAAGTTCCGTAGAGAGCAAAGGCATTAAGGCAATGGCCGGCTTAGTGGATGCCCCGTACCGCGGGGAACTGATTGTATGTATGTATAATTTAAACGATACGGAATTTGTGTTTGAAGCCGGGCAAAAAGTAGCGCAACTGGTGGTATTTCCTACGCTTTACCCGACGTTTGAGGAAGTAGGGGAACTCTCCGGCACCGAACGCGGCAGCGGCGGGTTCGGCTCTACCGGGAAATAAATTTAGGTCTTAAAATAGATTTACCAGGTGGACTTATCATCCGCCTGTTTTTTTGTTCCAATACAAGGCAGCCCCGCCCCCGTTTTACCTTGTTATTGGGGTGTTTTGTGTATTAAAAAATCTGGCAGAATCCTCCTGGCTACGTGTATAGCATGTCTTTCTAGGGATTGTTTATTTATTTTTATGATTTGAATGCAGGGGTGTATGGGAAAGAGGGCATCGGCAATTGTTTAAAACGGTTTTGCGCGTGTAAACGGTCTATGCGTTCTTTGGAAACCGGGTCCGTGCATACGCCGGTGCGGATATATTGGTCCAGCACGGCATACGTAAAGCCCAATTTATCTTCGTCGCTTTTGCCGCTTAGTCCGTCCGACGGAGTTTTATCTACCAGGTACAATGGCAAGGCTAATTCCCGCCCCAACCGTTTAAGTTCGGTTACGGTAAGGTGCAGCAGCGGGGCAAAGTCCCCCGCGCCGTCCCCGTAGCGCGTAGAATAACCTACCCACGCTTCCGATAAATTAGACGTATTCATCACACGCCCGTTGACCGATTGTGCCACCGCATACAGCGTAGCCATACGAAGCCGCGGGGCTAAATTGATTTTGGTTTGCTCCGTGGGTGTAACCTTCCCGGATACTTCTGTTAAAATGCCTTGATATGCCGCTTGAATGTTGATTTCATAAGACGTAATATCTAAATGACGAACCACGGCGCGGGCATCATCAATGTCTTGTTGGGTTCCGTTTGGCATTAACACGCCGATAACGCGTTCCTTACCCAACGCCGCTACACATAACGCGGCTACTAACGTGCTGTCTTTCCCGCCGGAAAGACCGATGACGGCCTTGCAGCCGGATCCTTGCGTAGCAAACGTATCTTGCAGCCAGCGCACCAGGTCTTGTTTTACTTGTTTGGCATTGAAATTCATACAAAACTCCTACTGGGCTGTTTGCGGAACGGTTTTAAACTGCATGGCATATAAGGCGGCATACGCGCCTTTCTTTTTTAACAATTCTTCATGTGTGCCTTGTTCGGCAATTTGTCCGTCGTTAATGACCACAATTTTATCTGCGTTTTGCACCGTAGACAAACGGTGGGCAATCACAATAACGGTGCGGTTTTTCATTAAATTATCCAGGGCTTCTTGCACCACGCGCTCGGATTTATTATCCAGCGCGCTGGTGGCTTCGTCCAAAATAACCACCGGGGCATTTTTCACAAACGCACGTGCAATCGCCAAGCGTTGTTTTTGACCGCCGGAAAGTAAAATGCCGCGCTCGCCAATTTCCGTATCTAACTGCTGCGGAAGGCCTTTTACAAAATCATCCAAACACGCATTTTTAAGCGCGGCCCAAATAGTTTCTTCGGTGGCGTTTCCGTTGCCCAACAAAACGTTTTCCCGCACCGTACCCGAGAATAAAAAGTTATCCTGGAATACCATCGCAATTAACTTACGCAAATCTTCCTGGCGGATGTTTTTAATATCGCTGCCGTCTAACTTAACGGCCCCTTTAGTAACTTCGTACAAACGCGGAATTAAAGCGGAAACCGTAGTTTTCCCCCCGCCGGAATTACCCACCAGGGCAACCGTTTGACCGACGGGAATATCTAAGTTAATATCGTGTAATACTTCCCGCCCCGGGACGTATTCAAAACAGACATGGTCAAACGTAAAGCCCTTATTCACGGACGTAACGGTTTTGGCGGTAGGCTGGTCCACAATCGTAGGTTGCAAGTCCAAAATTTCAAAAATACGGTCTATGGCTAAAAAGGAATTTTGAATGGCAATGTAGTTATTGCCAACGGATTTTAACGGCGTGTATAACATCATTAAGGCGGCCACAAATGCCACAAAGTTACCGCTGGTAATCTTACCGCTGACAATCAAATAACTGCCGTACCAAATTACAAACGCTACCCCAATAGACATAATAATGTGCATAAGCGGCGAAAGCCAGTTGGTGTTTTTAACCATTTTCATGGCTAACGAAAACGATATATCTGTTACTTGGTGGAAACGACGGCGAAACGTATCTTCCAGCGTAAACGAACGAATGGTTTTATTACCGGCGAAGGTTTCATTATACGAAGTAATTACTTCAGAAAAATTAGTAACCATACGCCCTAAAATTTCTTTCATTTTCCGGCGTACTAACGACATGGGATACACAAATAACGCCAGTACCGCTACGGCAATCAAGGCCAACTGCCACGAGTTATACAACATCACACACACTAGCGCAATAGACGAAAATGTTTTAGATAAAAATTGTTTGGTATTATCAATGAGCCCCGTAGAAGCCGTTTCCGCATCGGTAGAATAACGAAATAAAATCGTACCCGAGTTATTTTGGTCAAAATAAGAGGTGTCCATAGAAAGCAATTTGGCATATAATTTACGCTTGACCCCAATGGTAATTTTATTGGCTACCCACGTATTTAAATAGTTAGATGCGTAAATAAGCACCCCTTGTAAAATGGTAAACCCTACAATTAAAAACGGGATCATATTGGAGAAATGCATCTGCTTTTCTACCATTACTTTATCCATAAACGGTTTTAAAAACCAGGCCACTACGCCGTCTAACGCGCCCACCGGAATGGTAAGTAACACGCCGATAAGCGCCCGGAACCAATAGGGTTTAATATACGGCCACATCCGTTTAAAATTTTTAACTAACGTATTTTGTGCCAACAGTTTTTTCATATAAATCCTTCCCTACAGTAAGGTATATTATAGTGTACTAAACCCCCCGCCCGGGACGCAAGAATAAAGCATAAGACCCACTTTAAATTAGGTCTTTTGACCCTGTTATAAAAAGAATATTTTGCTTATAATAATAGTATGAAAAAAATACTGATACTTTGTCTGTGTGTGTGGGTTGCCCCGCTGGCCGCTGCCCAAAAATTTCCGGTCCGCCCGGTAGCAAAACCATCGGTAAATCCGTCCTTAATCGGAATACGCCACGTAACCTCTTTACGCGCCGCAGGACTGAATGATATAGCGGCCGGCCTGGAGTTGCGTTATACGCAAGCCGTAGTGCAACAAGCCCATGTAACAGCCCCCACACTAGCCTCCCAAACATCCCGCACTTGGCTGGAGCAAAAACAACGCGATTTTAAAGCGTGGCAATTAAAACGCCAACGCCGTAAACGGGATGAAAAGCAACGACAAGAAGAAACCGTGCGTTTGGAACACGAAACATTATTGGCCACATTACCCGGTTTAAATACGCAACATACCTTTCAAGTCACTCATTTTACGGACTTAGCGACGGACCAAACGCCGCCTGCAAAACTTCCGTTAGTAGCAGAAGAAGGGGTACTGTACCGCGGCATGGCATTACCTTGCGACGGGGAAGCGTTGAAAAATATTTTGCAAAACGGACTGCGTATTGAAGATTTAGGCAGCCATGCAACTACTAAATTACTAGCAATATCCGGCGGGATGCGCGGTAATGTATCGGCGGCTCGCCCGGCCATCAATTTAACTTCCTTTCCCGAACAAGCCCTTTACTGGGCTACCCAACGGGCAAAAAATGAAAAAAAACTGCTGGTTATCGTAGGCGTAAACGGGATACAACAATCCGGAGAAATAGTATTATATTCCGACAAAATCCCCGCCGCACAAATTACCCATGTCCTAGTTCCGTTGATGATACACGAAACTGCGGTATGGTGCAAAGTGGAATTGACAGAAGATCACAACTTTGCGGTTACTCCTTATGACATTCCCTCTACGTTAAACCGTGAGTAATCCGAATTTGCACAGTTTCGCACCTGTTATTAACCTGCATACCCGTGTGCTTATCGTGGGCAGTATGCCGGGGGAAGCCTCTTTATTGGCACAAGAATATTATGCGTACAAACATAACCAATTTTGGAAACTCATTTTTGATATTTTTGAACAAGGGCGATCTCCCTTAAATTATACCGATAAAAAACATACGCTCTTATCCCATCAAATAGGGTTGTGGGATAGTTTGGCAACTTGTACCCGTACCGGCAGCTTGGATAGTGCCATTTCCCACCCGAAACCGAATGATTTCCCGGCCTTGTTTAAAAAATATCCCGCCGTACATACGTTACTTTTTAACGGACAAGCCGCTGCACGCTATTTCAAAAAGTTCCAGGGGGATATATCCCACAAAACCTTTTACATACTTCCTTCCACCAGCCCGGCCCATGCTACACTTTCGTACCTTGAAAAACGAAAAATTTGGGAACGCATCCTGCAGGACGCATTAAAAAAACCGTACGCACCCGCACGTGAATTGTTATAATAGATGTATGTTAAGCCCCCTACTGGAATTTGATAAACAACAGGCCATTGCCCAAGAAACCAATTTTTTAATTGGCATTGATGAAGCCGGCAGGGGCCCTTTAGCCGGCCCCGTAGTGGCCTGTGCGTGTTTTATTCCCCCCTCTATTTCCCAATACTTTATAGACATCAATGACAGTAAAAAACTCACCGAAGCAAAACGGGAAGAATTGTTTAAAAAATTAACCACGCACGGAGGCATTGTATACGGCGTTGGGTTCGCCACCGCAGCCGAAATTGACCAATTAAATATTTTGCAGGCTACCTTTTTAGCCATGCGCCGGGCCGCCCAAAAATTTTTGAAAATGCCGGAAACTTTTACCTTAGTAGACGGACCGTACCCTGTGAAAGGACTCCCCTTAAACCAAACCCCCGTTATTGACGGCGATGCAAAATCCCTCGTGATTGCGGCAGCTAGCATTATTGCCAAAGTAACGCGGGACCATTATATGACGGTGTTAGATAAGTTGTATCCCGGCTATGGTTTTGCCGGACATAAAGGACACG
>CALAFB010000062.1 GCA_937891135.1 uncultured Elusimicrobium sp. | reverse complement strand
GTAAAACCAGTTTTGCCAAAGTATTAGCCAAAACTGCAAAGTTGGACTTGTACCCGGTAGGTGTCTGTAATGGCGGAGAAGCCGAGAAGAATTATCGTTTACAACAATTCTATCGTCAGCAGTTTTTGCTTAAAAACATTAAAAAGGCGTGTCTCCTTTTTGATGAAGGAGAGGATATGTTCTCCAGTTTAGAAACCCGCACCAATAAAATGGAAATCAATAATCTATTGGAAAACAACGATATTCCGGTTATTTGGACGACCAACAAAATACACCGTATGGACCCGGCTTATATCCGGCGGTTTACCTTGGCGGTGTGTTTTAATAAGCCGCCCGTAGAGGTGCGCCAAAAGATTTGGCATAAGTACCTGACGGAAAATAAAATCGCGTGCGGTAAGGAAGACACATTAAAACTTGCTAAAAAGTACGAAGTAGCACCATCCATGATTGCGGGGGCGGCGCAAGCGGCCCGTATGGCCAAAGGCGATTTAAATACCGTAAAAGACTACTTATCTTTTATGACGCAGGCCCTCAACGGGGGGTACAAAAAGCCGGAAGAATCCAACCGTGTGGAAAACTTTAGCCCGGCGCTTATCCATGCCGATATGGATTTAAATGCGTTAACCGAGCAATTAAAAGGCCTGGGACGGCTGAATTTCTCGCTCTGCTTATATGGGGCTAGCGGAACGGGGAAATCGGCTTATGCACGTTATTTGGCTGAACAGTTGGGATTGGATGTTTTGCATCGGCGAGCATCGGATCTAATTAGCTGTTATGTGGGAGAGACAGAACAAAATATTGCCAAGGCTTTTGCACAGGCCAAAGAGGCAAAGTCCCTCCTGATTTTTGACGAGGCCGATAGTTTTTTGCGTGATCGTTCCATGGCCCTGCGTTCTTGGGAAATTTCAAGCGTGAACGAAATGCTGACCTGGATGGAATCGCACCCTTATCCTTTTATCTGCACCACGAACTTGATGGATACGCTAGATCCGGCCAGTTTGCGGCGGTTTAGTTTTAAGGTCAAATATGACTTTTTGACGAGTGAACAGGTAAAAGAAGCGTTTTCCTACTTTTTCGGCTTAAAGATAACGCCCCGGCAAGCGGCTGGGTTGGATAAGCTGACACCCGGTGATTTTGCCCTTGTTAAGAATAAAGCGGAAATCTTAGGGAAAAGCGCTCAGTTTGAGGCCGTTAGAGAAATGCTGGAAACCGAGCAAAAACTTAAACGCAACGCGTATGGTAGCGGTATTGGTTTCCGCGTAAATTAAAGGAGAAAGAATTATGATAACTATGAAAGAACAAGCAGAGCAGTTTCGGAAAATTTTACACCATATGAATAAGCCTAAAAAGGCAACGGACCAGGGCATTCTAATTCCCTACGAGAATTTAGCATACTCATGTATAGAGTTTACGCCCGGCGAGTGTTATAGTTTCTTCGGCAGTCAAGACACAAACACATTATCTTGTTGGAAAACAAATTTGCTTTGGAAACTATTACAAAAGGGGGTGTCTATATGCGTGTTAGAGGGCGGGAATTCCTTTCGCCGAGATTTTGCGCAAATGGCGTGTTTGCAAGCTAAAATCGCTCCGGATATGATGCTGGGCGGGCAAGGTGATATAGAGGATTTGCAAGCGTTTACGTTGGGCCTTAAACAAATAGCTTTGTTTCCTATGGCATGGACGACGGATGAGGGGATTCCACCCCATCTAAAAGGGCCCATGATTTGCGTAAAAAATATGACATTAGACGAGTGGCGTGAAGATGCGGAAACATTGTGGACACAAGCCAGAGAGCGCAATGTGGTGTTATTTCTATTTGTAACTATGCCGCATTATGTGCCGCTTAAATTTGATAGTTTGTATCATCCGTATAAGATTATCCTGCCAGAAAATTTATCGTCTTATGTAGGAATGGTAAAGATGGAGCAAAGTACCGGTTTCCCGTTAGAAAAGCAGCGGATGCAATTGGAACTTACTATTAAACGAACAGAATCTTTTACGGTAGAGCATTTAGATTTTGATATTGACCCGCATTCCCGAGAAATTAGTGTGGCTTCACACATATAGCCATGGGGAGACTATTATGACCAAATATCAAATGATCCGCAAATGGAAACGCAGTAAAGAAGACGAAGATGTGCAATTAGAGGCACTTTTTGATGCGTTGTATGCGCTTAAAAAGGTGACAGAGGATGATTTATTTATTTTCTTACACAGTAAGTGGCTTAGAGATAGAGGATATATTTATCCCAAGAGGGAAGCCGTGCAGCACTTTATGCGTTATCAACTCATCTATAAAGGAGAGCCGTTTTTGGATAAAATGAACTGCTATCATCATAGTCCGATTGATTTAGCTAATCAAATCTATGAACGTATTTCCAAAGCCATTGAACACGAAGATGAGGGCGTAGCATTTTATACATGTACAGGGGCTCCTGCTGTGATGGGCACGATCGTGTGCATGGGCAAAATGCAGGACGGAAAGTATATAACTAACCCTACGGAGGGTGCGCCGCGCCAATTGGTGGACAAACTAACTCCCAATGATATTCTGATGTTTTTAACTAAATACGGCAAATGGCTCAAGGACCCGCTTTTGATGTTTGGCATATGGCGAACGTATGCCAAAAACGATTATGGGCCTTGGATTATGTGTTTATGCCACCATTTGGGCACAGGGAGGCGAGAAAATTATTACGAATATGCCTTTGATGCCGGGCTAGACGCTATTGACTATATTGGCACGGAGTTTTAAGTACTGTTTGGATCTTGCGGATTTGGCAGTTAGAGAAAAAGGCCCGTTTCAGGCCTTTTTTTGCGCCCATCTAAAAGCACTCTATGACCCGCATAGATAGAAAACGCTACACTTTACCGACGAGATTGCGGAAAACAGGGCAACAAAAAAGGCACTCTACCAAGAGTGCCTTAAAAAATGGTGGGGCAGAAAATTTTGATGAGGTGTGGGTTTATTATAAAAAATAGTCTGATAATATTTTGCTACAATGTTTGCATAGGAGGAAAGAGAAGAATTTAATTACAATTTGATTTTGGACTTGTTTTTGGAGCTATTTGGAAGAAATAGCACGGGTTATTAATTAACCGGTCGCGAAGCCAAAAATGAAGTCGCTTTTTCCATACTTATATCAAGTATGGGGGCGATTTTCATTTTGAGCGTTTCGCGACCCTCAAGGTGAGGTCGCCTTTTTTATTAGAAAATTAGGAGAAATTATGGAAAATATTCGTATGCAACATGGGTTCACATTGATTGAATTACTGGTAGTAGTACTGATTATCGGCGTTTTGGCCGCGGTAGCCGTACCGCAATACCAAAAAGCGGTAGACAAAACATCCATACAATGTGTCCTGCCCATTCTAAAATCAGTAACAGATGCGCAACGAGTGGCCGCTCTGCAACGTGGTGGATACCCAACAGGAGAAACCTATTTTACATTTGATGAGATGGATGTAGCACTCAAGGTCCGGGATAAATCCTGTACAAGTACTGATATATGCCAAATAGTATGCGCAGGAAAAGAATTTAATATTATTCTACGCAATACAGAAACATGGGCTAATTTTTATTTTTGGGCCGGTTCATTGGAACGATTACGTCTTAACACGAAGGGAGTGTTTTATTTAGAGTGTGCATCCTCTCGTTGCAGAAATGTAGCCAAATCTTTCGGGGCAACATCTACTGACGGAACTTATTATAAATGGTAAACCATTTTTCCCGCAACTAATGGCTTAAAAATTAACGATCCGAACCAGTTGGCACTCTATACGAATAGACACCGGACAAGAATGGATCCTGCGATTTTTGCCGTTAGAGAACTGGGGCCGAATTATCCGTATTTTACGCACACGATAAAGCACTCTAAGACGAAGGATGATAACAAGTTAAAACTTTTCTCGTCGGAAAAAGATACGACTAAACACAAAAAAATCCCCGTCTCAAGGGCGGGGAAAATCAATTTGGTCCGCGCGAGACTCGAACCTGTGACCTTCTGGATTTTTCTCTCGTGTGAGGGATGTTGTGGGGGCAAATTCGCCTAACGTGGGCTTTATAGAGCCGGGTAGGTATAGGTACCCGCAGAAAAACCCACAGAGACAAATGTGAAGAATAATTTTTCAATATCCCGAAGATAAATTGTTGCCATGTTAAGATTAAATGTGGAGCAACTTTTTCCGTTATCGGCAAAATATAATTATTTATTTATAATATATTACTTGATTTATTGCCGATGATCGGTTATACTAGTAGTAACAGGAGGGGGTTATGGAATATATCTCGGCAGTACAAGCGGCTAAAAAGTGGAAAATTTCGGAGCG
>CALAFB010000061.1 GCA_937891135.1 uncultured Elusimicrobium sp. | reverse complement strand
AGAAATGCTTATCTATTGAGTTTGCTGCTTAATAGGGCTTTTCCTCCTGTGTGCGTACAAAACGCATGCAGTCGGCCGGGGGAGCAACCCTCCCCCGACCCAAAACAAAAGGCGGAAATATGGAATATACGGATTTAGACTTAAAAATTGTGAATAAGGCTCTTTCTAAATTGGGAGTACGGGAAATTGCCTCAATTAGCGACGATGAAGAAGCCGCGAGGGTTGCTGATAGTGTTTATGAAACAACCCGCGATTTTGAACTTTCCACCTATCAATGGGCGTTTGCCATAAAAAGAGATAGTTTAACTGCCGATGAAGCGACCCCCGCCTTTGGGTTTAATTTCCAGTATTCATTGCCGGAAGATTTTTTGCGGTTAGAAGGCATTTATAATCCGGGCGGATTTGACCGCGATGCTTATGAAATAGAAGGCAACAAAATTTTAACTGATATTCAAGGGCCGTTGCTTGTTCGGTATTTAACAAATGATATAAGCGATTTGAACTGGCCGCCTTATTTTACAGAAGCGTTGGCGTGCCGGTTGGCTTATGAAATGTGCGAACGGCTAAAACAAGACCCGCAACGCAAAAACCTTTTAATGCAAGAATACCAACTTGTTATTGCGTCTGCTAAACGCGCTAATGCAATACAGTTGGCTATTAAACGGCCTTTGCCGCCTTCATGGGAGGTAGCGCACGATGGGGATTAGGGTTAATGCGGCACTCACGCAATTTAATAACGGCCTTGTAAGCCCGGAAATTGAAGCGCGCACCGATTTACAAGTGGCAGCCCATTCTTGCCGCAGACTTGAAAATGCGAGCGTGGAGGTGGCGGGTGGAGTGCATAGAAGGGGCGGTAGCGTCTATGTGCCTAGCAGAAGTGCTGTTACGCAAAATGAAGGTTGGTCTGCTTGGGGGGAACTTGATTTTTCTTCTTACAGCACAGCGTTTTGGCAAAACATACAATACAACGCCGTTCTTAATAAATTTGTCAGTTATTACATCGGGCAATACACAAACTTTGCTACCATATACTATTTATCCAATGATGGCGTGGGATGGACGCCTTATAACTTCACGCCTGCCACAGACCACAATTACGATTTTATGCGTATGGAAGTGGCGAGCGATGGCACGATTTTTGCTTATGCCCACTACCTAGAAAACAATGTTGCTTATTATACTGCTTTTTACTCTATGGATGGGATAACTTGGACTAAATGCTATCCGGCAGATATAAGTGTTAATAATAGGGCATATTACACGCTACAAAATGGTACTTGCATTTATAATGTTTATAGAACAACGAACAATCGTACAAGTTACCCTTTGTATGGCTATTGTACAAATACGGATAGAAACGTAGAGGAAAACTGGACTTTTGTTGAAATAGCCGACCTAGTTGCCTCTTTGGGTATTGCGAGCGGTTTCACTTCATACAATATACAGGCGCAAAAAATACACCAATGCGGAAACCAATTTGTGTGGCCCGTACTTTTGTATGGTAGCACAAGCACGGAGCAAAATGTAAAGCGGGTTTTTTTCTTAAAATCCACCGATGGGATTACTTGGACTTACACACAGGCAGACAGTTACTATTCTGTATTCTATGACTTTATTGAAGTAGCCACAAGCAGCAGATTACAATATGTGCATGGAAAATACTTTATATGGGGCAGTTCTTCCTATGAATTATATAGTAGCAGCGACCTTGCCACTTGGACGCGCGTAACAAGTTATAATCCATGGACAAACCCATATATTACTTGGGTAAAAGGCGATAATATCTTTTGCTTGTATATGCCAAGCGAAAGAACTACTAGAACAGCGCATTATTTAACCTCTGCGGATGGGGTAACATGGACGGAAGATAGCGAAAGTTCTATCTTTGTAGCCAAAGTAGAGAATGATTTTTTAATAGGGATAGATGGCTCAAATAATACTTACTATAAGAATTATTTAGGCGAGAGCGTTGAAATAAACGGAACAAAAGCCCTATTAGTACCCTTTGTTGTGAACCGCAACATTGCTTATATCTTGGAGTTTGGGAATTATTATGTACGGTTTTACAGAAAGCACGGGCAAATTATTGACCCCAATACGGGGTATGGCATAGCGTTGCAAACCCCGTATTCATTGAACGACCTATTTGATACTACTACGGGCAAAAGAAAACTTGGATATATCCAAAGCGCGGATGTTATGTATTTGTTCCACGAAAACCACCCTGTGCAAAAACTTTCCCGCACATCGGATACCAGTTGGGCGTTAGAAGCAGCGGCGTTTAAGTTGGGGCCGTGGGATAACATGAATAGCGACAAGGAAGCAACTATAACGGCCAGCGAAACAACCGGAACTGTTACATTGACGGCTTCAAAGAATTTGTTTAGTGCAAACGATGTAGGCCGATATATCCGTATTTATGTTTCAAATACTAATACAAGGTATTGGTATGTTGGCGCGAGCGTATCCACCGCGATTGATTATAAAAGTGATGGCAAATTTTATCAAGCACAAAGCGGGGGTACGGCGGGAAATGTTACTCCAACCCACACGGAAGGTAGTGCCTCTGACGGAAGTATAATATGGAATTACAAACATAGCGGATATGGAACGGCAAAAATCGTGGCATACGCTTCCCCGACTTCGGTTACTGCACAAGTTGAAGAAACTTTGCCAACGCTTGTTAAAACTACCGCCCAATACCAATGGCAAATGTCTATTGCAGAATATCCAAAATGCGGAACTTTTTACAAAGGAAGGCTGTTACTGGGAATAAATACATCTTCCGGGCCAGCGGTTGCATTTAGCCAGTCCAACGACTATGAGAATTTTGACGATGTGGAATTTGGGGAAGTCAAAGCCACATGCGGTATGAAACTGCCCATTGACGGGGATTTAAGCAAAATAGAGTGGTTGAGTGCATCGGGCGGCAGTTTGTATGTTGGAAGTGTTGGCGGTGTTACGGAAGTTAAACCACAGTCCACCTCGTCAGCCTTTGGGCCGGAAAATATCTCGTACGACAAGATTACAAATATCAGCAGTAACTCTTTGCAACCGATTTTAATCGGCGGGAGCAACTTGTATATTGGCGGGGCTGGAAAGAGCATACACGATTTAATTTATCTAAACGATAATGATATGTACGACCCGCAAGAAGTGTCGCAACTTGCCAAAACATGGCTTAAAAAGGGCGTTAAAGACTGGGCCTTACAATATGACCCAGACCGTATTGTTTGGTGTGCTATGCAAGATGGTACGCTTATGGGGCTTACCTACAATAATACGCAACAAGTAACAGCTTTTCATAAACACATAACAAACGGAAAGTTTATTAGCGTGGCGGCTATCCCAAGCCCTGACGGACAGACGGACGAATTATGGGCGGTTATTGAACGCACATTGAACAATGTAAGTACCTATTGCGTAGAGTATTTTAGAGACGGCTTGCCGTTAGATATTCCAACGAATTATACGGAAGAACAGACACAAACTTACCGATTAAAATACGCCTATTATGTTGACTGTGGCGCGCAATATACTTTTGAAACCCCGCAAAACGAGATTACGGGATTGGACTGGCTGGAAGGGAAGCAAGTTGCAGTTTTGGCTGATGGTGTTGTGGTAAGAAATAAAACCATTTCCAATGGCACTTTGACGCTTGATAATGCGGCAAGTGTTGTAACCGTTGGTCTTGCCTATGAAACCTTTTTAGAGCCGCTCCCCGTGTATGTAGAAGGGGCAAACGGAACGGGAAACGCCCGCACCCAGCGTATTAACAAAGTGGTTATGCGTTTGCTGAACTCCGGCGGGTTTTGGTACGGGGAAAAGGAAAGCAAATTGGATTATGCCAGTTTGCGCCGCGCAACAGAGACGGGCGATGCTGTACCCCTTAAAAGCGGGGATTTGCGACTTAATTGGAACGGAAACGAGAGCCACAATGATATTTTGGGGCAAGAAATTCCAAACGCAACGGGGGCGCGTATGATGTTTAAGCAGAGCGACCCGCTGCCGTTACGGATTTTAGCAATATATCCGCAGTTGGAAATTACAAATGATTAAAGGAGCGTAATATGTGGGGATTATTAGCAGCACAACTCATGCAAGGTATTTTTAATATGTAC
>CALAFB010000060.1 GCA_937891135.1 uncultured Elusimicrobium sp. | reverse complement strand
AACAAGGTGGGGATCCCCGACAAAGACATTCGGGGATGACACCTAATTTAATGGGGTTTACGCTGATAGAACTTTTAGTGGTAGTGTTAATTATTGGTATTTTGGCGGCGGTAGCATTGCCGCAGTACCAAAAGGCCGTTGCTAAGGCGAGATTAACGGAAGATTTGTTAGCAGCCAGTACCGCCAAAAAGCAACTTGATTTATACATATTAAAAAATGGATTGCCCGACAGGAGCATTACTATAAGTACAGATACAGATATAGAACAAGCGTCTAATGTAGAATTAGGGGCTACGCCAGGTTATACTCAAGGGATTATTTTTCACTATGATAATAGCGGCAATTTGCAATATGTGCTTGATATGATGGGACATGTGAAAGATGAGGAATACCTACCTTATGACTATGAAAAAAATGGACCTTGGTACCAGGGCTGTTGGACAAATAATACTTCCCTGGGTAAAATAGCGTGTAAACTTTTAGAAAACCAAGGATGGAAAATGGTGGATGGCGAGTGGTAAATATTAAAAATCATTCATACAAAATCCCCGGGGCTGTAGGGACGCCCCGGGGATTTTTGCTGGTAAAGCGGTGTTTACTTTACTGCGTTTTTGGCAATGCTTTCCAAGACGTGTAAGGCTTTTTCGGCCCAGTTTAGGCTGCACCATTCATACGGGCCGTGCGGGTTTTCATACCCGGCAAAAATGTTCGGCGTTGGCAGGCCTTTAAACGTCATCTGGGCTCCGTCGGTACCGCCGCGGGCTTGCGTTAATTTATAAGGCACGTTGTTTTCTTTTAAGGATTGTTCCAACAGTTCCATGGCTTGCGGGCGTGCACGCAAAATATCGCGCATATTGCGGTATTGTTCTTTAAATTCTACTTCAATTTTAGCAGCCGGATACTTGGCGCGTTTTTTTTCTACCAGGTTTAGTAAATCTTGTTTGAACCGGGCAAATTTGTCTAGCGAATGTTCCCGCACAATGCCTTGCACTTCGGCTTTTTCCAGGCTGCCTGTAATGTCTTTAAACAAAATAAATCCGTCTTCGCCGTCGGTAGTTTCCGGCAGTTTATGTTCCGGCCAGGACGAAATAATATCTGCCGCAATCCGTACCGGGTTAGCCATAAACCCTTTGGCCGAGCCGGGGTGACAGGATTTGCCCGTAATGTGAAGGGTTACTGCGTCGGCATTAAAGTTGCCGCAGTCAATGTCCCCTAAATTTGCACCGTCCACGGTGTAGGCAAAGTCCGCCGCGAATTTTTTGACGTCAAAGTATCCAATCCCCGTGCCGGTTTCTTCATCAATCGTAAACGCTACTTTTAAGGGACCGTGGGCAATTTCCGGGTGGGCCAGCAAGTGTTCCGCCAGCGTCATAATAATGGAAATACCCAGTTTGTCGTCTGCGCCTAAAAGTGTATTACCGTCGGCCGTAACGATAGTATCTCCGATACATTTTGCCAAGCTGGCGGCGTTTTGTTCATTTAAAATCATTTTTTTAGCCGCGTTAATGGTTAAGGGGCCGCCGGTATAATTTTCGTGCAAGACGGGGTGAATGTCGTGGCCGTTATAGTCGCTCACGGTATCCATGTGGGCAAAAAAACCAATGACCGGGGCTTTTTTATCCGTCGTAGCGGGGATGAGCCCGGTTACAAAGCCGTATTCATCTACTTCTACTTCCGTAATGCCGATTTTTTTCATTTCCGCCGCGAGTTGGTGGGCAAATGAAATTTGCGCATCCGTAGAAGGCACAACGGTGCTGGCCGGGCTACTGGTGGTATCAAACGAAACATAACGTGCTAAACGGTTATAAATTTTTTGTTGTAATTCGTTCATAAAAATCTCCCTAAAATGTTATTTTTATTATACAATTTATATATCTTACTCTTGGAGGATTTTATGAAGAAAATTTTAATATTTTTACTGGCTGCTGTGCTATTTGCGGGGTGTGCTACTGTCAAACAGGCGGCTAATTTAAAAAACTGTACCTATGCTCTTAAAAGTGTGGAAGTAACGGACGTGGGTTTGACGGCCTTGAATTTTACGATTACCATTGCCATTACCAACCCCAATAAGAAAGAGCCGGCTAAACTCAAACGGTTTGTGGGGGAATTAACAGCGAATGATGACAAAATTGCCGACGTTACTTTAAGCGATATTGAAATTGCCCCGGCGTCTACCTATCCGGCCAAGGCCAAAGTGTCGGTCCCTACGATTACGCTGGGCAGCAAATTGCTGGGGCTGTTGGCTATGGGCAGCGGCACGGTAGATTATCACTTAACCGGTACTATGTATTTTGAAGGGCCGATGGGAGTAGAAATCCCGCTGCCGGTAGATATGGGCCGGGTCGGCAGTTATAATTAGTTTTTATAAGGATTGGAAATCAACCAAGAGCTCCGGATTTTTTCCGGGGCTTTTTTTGTGTTTTTAGGTCGTTATTTTTTAAAAAGCTTGCATTGTTTTTTTTTTTTGGTAGATTTGAGGTATAGCGAAAGAAAAAATTATATAAATACAGGAGTACGGACTATGAAGAAAAGTGTTTGTAAAGGTTGTTTTTGCTCAAAAGCGGGGAATATAAAAAAGAGTCATTCCCGAGGGTGGTTATCGGGAATCTCCTCCGCTTTCAAAAAACAAGGTGGGGATCCCCGACAAAGACATTCGGGGATGACACCTAATTTAATGGGTTTTACGCTCATTGAGTTGTTGGTTGTGGTGTTAATTATTGGTATTTTGGCGGCGGTGGCGGTGCCGCAGTACCAAGTAGCGGTGGAAAAAGCCCGTTGGGCTGAAGCTCGAAGTAATATCAGAACTATCGGACAGGCCGTTCAAGCGTGTCAATTACATTCGGAAATTTGTTCCCCATCGGCACTAGATATTGATCTAGGAAAACCAGGAGGACCGGCGAGGGAGACAGAAAATTTCTTTTATGATTGGTCTGATGATATCGTTTGGGCCAGTTATAAACGAAGGGAGGAAGGGGGCTGTTTATGTTATCAACCAAGTACTCAAAAATGGATGACAGGAATAGATATATGTCATGGGGGAAGCTCACCAGATTACTGGGAAGAATTATTAGGCATTCCAAGTGACAGTCAGTGTGAGTGTTGTTAGTTTTAAATGTAACTTCCAGACGTAACCCGGGGCAATATGATATATAAGTAAGTTACATCAGTATAATTCTTAATGCCCCGGCGGTTACGGTGGAAAAGAGTAGCGTTAGCCCCACTACGCGTAAGGTATCCTTCCAACCGCTTTCGCGCAGCATGACAAAAAACGTAGCAATACACGGCAGATACATACTCATAAACACGCACGCTACTACCAACGCTTGCGGTGCCAAGTGGAACGGCTCCAGCAGGGCAATGGAAATATCTTTACGCAAAAAACCAAGTAACAAAAGCGGGGTAGCGTCAGCCGGCAGCCCAAGCACCCACTCCACAGGTGCGCGCAAAATTTGGGTCAGCCACCCGGTTATGCCGGATAGTTGCATAAGGTCCACAAACAAAATTCCCATTAAAATAAGCGGCAGCGCGTCTACTAAATACTCTTTCATACGTATCCAAATTTTGCGCGCCAACGGACGCAGTTGCGGAATCTGCCAGGACGGAATTTCCATAAATAATTCCGGCGTTTCCCCTTTCATAAGGGTATTAAGTAACGTGCCGATAATAATCCCGTTTACGACAAGGGCCCCAAAGACTAGCAGCATATATTTAAGGCCGTACGGGGATAAAATAGAAATAATCATGGCCGTTTGCGAAATACACGGGGCCAGTACCAAAATAAGGGCCAAGGCAATTACCCGTTCGCGCCGCGTTTCCAACACGCGGATGCCCATGACGGCGGGAACTTTACACCCAAACCCCAGCATAATCGGCAGCGAACCGTACCCGTGCAGCCCAATTTTATGCAAAATGCCGTCTAACAACACGGCTAAGCGCGGCAAGTACCCCAGTTCGCCCAAAAAACCTAACAGCGTATAAAACGCAAATACGTAAGGCATAACGTCTACGAGGGCAATATGCAGACCGTCGGTCAAAATACCAAAGTAATTTTCGCCGCCGTCCCCCAATAACAATAGCCCGGGGACGGTATCTTTCAAACCGCCCAAGAGTTTTTCCAAAATCGGCAGGTAATAATTTTCATACAGCGGGTCTAACAAGTTAATTAAACTTTCGCCCACAAAACGTACCAGGAAGAACGAAACAACCAGCGTGATAAGGGCTAGCGGCAGCCCGGTAACAGGGGCCGTGGCCCACCCTTGTAAGTGTTCCCAAAAGGACGGGTGTTTGTGTTTTACCAGTTGTACTTCGTGAATAATCCGGCCAATCGTTTGCCATTTTTCTTCGGCGGAGGGGGGAATGGGTAAAGCCGGTTTTTGGAGCGGGCGGCCGGCTAATTTAAGGGCTTCGCGCTCTAATTCTTTTAAGCCTTCCCCGGTGGTGGCTACCGTGGCAATCACCGGGATGCCCAATAATTTAGAAAGTTTTTTTACGTCTATGGTAATGCCTTTTCGCTGGGCTTCGTCAAATTTATTGAGCATCAAAATGAGCGGTTTTTCCAGCTGTAAAATTTCCAGCACAAAAAACAGGTTGCGTTCCAGGTGGGAGGCATCCGCCACGCAGACAATAAAATCATATTCCAACTCTTTAAATAAGTTTCGCTTTTTACCTTCTATGACCCATTCTTCTTCTAAGCGGTACAGGCCGGGGATGTCTATAATATCGTACGCTTCGCCTTTGAACTGGGTTTGCCCGTAGTTAAGCCCCACGGTTGTGCCCGGAAAGTTAGAAGAAATAATCCCAATCCCGGTAAGGCGCGAAAAAATTAAACTTTTCCCTACGTTTGGGTTCCCGGCTAAAAGGAACGTATTTTTTTTAGCGGTTACCATAATTTTTTTGGCAGTTTCGCGCCCGATCGCAACTTCGGTGCCGGATACTTCTATTACAACCGGGGAGGAGCCTTTCTTGCGCGTAATAAACTGCCCGCGGGCAATGCCCATGGCGGTTAATTTGGCGGTCATTTTGCCGTCGGTTTGGATTTCTTTAATTTGGGCCGTTTGGCCGGGTTTTAATTGGTATAATGAGCGGGAATGTGCATGTTCCATAAAAGTTAGTCCTTCCTTACTTTTATATTTTATCATACTTTGATGTTACTGGCAAGCCGGTTGGGAAAGACACGGCGGTTCAAATTTATTTTTAGAGGCTTGTCTTTAGGTAACCCCCCCTTCCCTGCCGCAAAAGCGGCATCCTCTCCCTCAAGAGAGAGGGAATCCTTCCCCATGAGGGGGAAGGCCGCGTGCGTTAGCACCGGGATGAGGGGGTATCAATAAAAGGTTTTCCCTTTTTGGGTTGTTTGTTGTTGGCTGTTCATTTTTAAGGGCTTGACGCGTTTTTTTTTTTTGGTAGATTTTGATGATAGCAGCCGTATAAATGG
>CALAFB010000059.1 GCA_937891135.1 uncultured Elusimicrobium sp. | reverse complement strand
CTCGCTCTCGCCTGTACCCTCGCCGCCTGTCGGGGTCTCTGTCTCACCGTTGCCGTCGCCTGATTCCCCGGCGGGTGTCTCGGTTTCGGCCTCCGGCTCTTCTATGATAAATTCCGGGTCGGTGGCTACAGGTAGCGGGCACGTAGATATACCGTACTGCTCTTCGCGGGCTTCGTGGGGCAAAAGCGCAATAGCACCGATACGCTGTAGGGTATCGGCCAAACGCGGTAGCGGGCCAAAGGCCATCATGTCTTGCAACCAAAGAATATAGTTGCCATCCTTTAACTTGTTTCTGTCGTTTTCCAAATGCAGATAACTAACCACTTTTGGATTTGCTTTAATGTAACGTGCCATAATCGAAAGTTTTAATGTTATTTGAATAATAATATTTTTCCGTCGCTGTCGGTAAATACCTTTCCGTCGCTATCTTCCATAGCGCACGTAGGGCCGCAATCCTTAACGTCTAAGCCGAATACTGCGCCGTATTGCTGGCTCATAGCCTTGGTAGGCAAAACAGGGCTTACGCCGTGTCCTACCTGCGTGTACGATAAGCTGCCCGATGCCTTGTTAGTAGCAACGTACCAAAGCGGCAATAGTTCCCTTTCGGGGTTGTCAATGGGGCCGTTTACATCCCATATTGAGGCGTTAGGCGCAATCGAAACTATTTCGGGTATATTGGTAGGTACGCCCGCAATATCAAACTCAAACTTTGGGATTCTACGGATAAACGAAATAACCTTTGAGGGGCTACCGTCTGTCAGGGTAACGCTTGCCGGGTTGCCGTAAACATCGTACTTAGCCCTGCAACGTAGGTACAACTCGCTGCCCATCTTGCTACGGTCTACGGTAACGCTCAATCCGTCGTTTGCTACGGTAACGTCGTAGTCCAAAGTTTCGTCCGTGCCTACCTGCGTCCATGAGCCATCACTACGGTACTTTTCCCACACAAAGATACGACGCGCTGCCAATACCTCGTTACCGCCTAATTTCAGGCTCGCTTTCACTATCTGCGTATCTTCATGCACAAGCGGGTTATACAGGGTTTGGTCGGCTGCATCTAAGAACAATTCAGGAAAACCAACCGTCGCGTTATCGCAATAGACGGGATAGGTTTTTTGTATTGTGTGTATCTGATTAGTACGGGGGTCTACGTACTGCGCGTTAAACTCCAACGTAAGCACGGTGTTTACGGTGGCGTTGCGCTTTACCTTGATACGCCCGGCGTTGCTGCCGCTCGTAGTCATTTCGTAGTTTTCGTTAGCGGCTGCAATCAGGGTGCGCGTACCGTTGTCAATCTCGTACCATGCTATATTAGTCAAACTTTGGTTTACGCGCCCGGCCTGTAGCACTTCGTCTTTGTCTATTACGCTGACTTCGGGCTGGATAATAAGCGGCGTAAGCGTGAAATCGGGCGTGTACTCTCCCGTTGCCGCGTCGTAGTTCTGCCTGTTGGGTATGCTTCCCGACGTAGTAAAACTTATGTCTACTTGCAGCGGTCGAAAATTGAAATCAAATCTTTTAATCTTCATTGCCTTTGTCGTTTTATTGTTAATACTCAAATACTGCGCTGTCCTGCGCGGCGGCGTTGTTGGCGGTGGTCGTGTTGTCGTCGGTCGTAGCGGCGGACTGTTCGGCGTTGGCGTTGTCGTCGGTCGCCGTGGCGGACGGCTCGGAGTTGCCGTTATCCGGCGCGGTCGCGGCGTTGTCGTCGGTCGCCGTGGTCGACGGTTCAGAGTTGCCGTTATCCTGCGTGGCGGCGTCGCTATCGGTCGTGGCGGCGTCGCGGTCGGACGGCTCGGAGCTGTCCGTGTTCCCGGCCGTGTCGCCGTCCTCCGGTTGCGTTTCGGCGTCCTCCGTCACGCTGTCGCCGTTCTCGGCGGCGTTTGCGCCGGCGGCTATTTCATCTGGCGGCATGTCGAGAGGACGAACGCCGAACGAGACAGGCAGGGCGCGGCGCTGGCGCAGCAGATACGCGAAAAGGAGGAGGCGG
>CALAFB010000058.1 GCA_937891135.1 uncultured Elusimicrobium sp. | reverse complement strand
AACGCCACGCGGGGGGGGAGAAAATGAACGTCCTTAGAGTTGGCGGCAGATGTGTTTACGACTTAGTGTTAGTAGAGAATGAAAGAGTTTGTAAAGATGGACTACAAAGGCAGAATTTCACCTAATCAGGACAAAGCAAATTGCCTATCGACTAAGAACTATCATAGCGACATGAATTTGATTTGTGTAGCCCAAAGAGGACATGAGTACAGAGGCGAACCCGCGCACTTTATACCCAGTACCCAACCCGGTAAGACGAATTGCCTTACGACGGTAGCGAAAGACAACCTGATATTACAACGGCCACGCGGAGCGAACAAAGGCGGCTTACACGTAGACAAATCGCCGACGTTATCCGCTAACGCATGGGAACAAAATAATTTAGTGGTACAGATGAAAGAAGAAAGTGTAAAGCAGATAAACCCAAGCCGGGAAAGTGGAGGTACACAGCCCCGGCAGCAAAACCGCGTATATGATGCAGACGGGCAGGCCCCGGCGTTGATGGAGGGCCACGGCGGCAGAACCATTAACGTATTAGTGGGGGGGGATGCAACCGAAGCAGTCATAAGACGGCTAACCCCTACGGAATGTGCGCGATTGCAGACTATCCCAGATTGGTACAAATGGGAAGTTTCCGAGGCACAGCAATACAAGATGTTGGGTAACGGTTGGACGGTTGAGGTTATAAAGCATATACTTTCGTTTCTACCTGAAAACCTAAAAAAGTGATGGCTTATGAAAGAGATAGTTTTTAGTCACAAAATAAGTGAATCAATGAATAGCGGTTTTGTTAAGATACTGCAAGATAAGTTGATGAACGAAGAAAGGCCGTTTGAAATGCGTATGCGCAGAATAGTAAGCGGTATTTGGGAAGTGGAAATATACACCGACGGCGAGAACTACCAACATTTCAGGAACTTGTTAAAGGAGTTAGTGTAATGGGTATGATTGAACTTAGCCACGATTTCGCTTTGGATATAGCGACAGCGCACAGCCGCTTATCTAAGAAGTGGAAAAACAAAAAGTGGCAATGGAGCGACTTAGTACGCCGATGCAGCCAGACAAAGCGCACCGACGAAAGCGTAGGTGAATACCTGAAAATGACCAAGCAGGAACAAGCCGACATTAAAGACGTGGGCGGC
>CALAFB010000057.1 GCA_937891135.1 uncultured Elusimicrobium sp. | reverse complement strand
TACCCCGCCTAATGGCGGTACTCCCTCCACAAGGGAGGGAGATAATCTCCCGTGGGTTTACGCTCATTGAACTCTTGGTCGTTGTTCTCATTATCGGTATTTTAGCAGCGGTCGCGGTTCCGCAATATCAAAAAGCGGTACGCAAAGCGCGGTGGACGGAAGTAACCACCACACTCAATACGTATATCAAAGCAATAGATGTGTATGTATTAGAAAACGGGCTGCCACAATCAGGGAGCGTTTATTTTACCGGTACAAAGGAAGATGCCGGGATACCAATAGAGGTTCCCTGTGGCTTGCAAGATGAAAGGTACTGTTTTACGAACGTGGGTAGGTGGAAAATTTCCTGTTCATCTTTAGTTTGTTCGGTTGACATGCGATTTCAATACAATGCCGATGGAACAGACGGAAATAATTGGACTGGGGGGCTTTCGGCCATGGTGGTATATTATTATCCCTATGAGAAACGCCTAGAATTATACATCCTCAACAAGGTAAGCGGAGCCAGTAATGATGTCTATGCAGATGCATGCCGTTGGTGGAAAGGATTGTATGGGGAGGATACTATGAGGAGTGGTATACAAACAAAATGTGCCGATTACTTATAAGGCCCATTTCTTTGCGCAACATTTCTACTTAACAAGATAAAAACACACCCCCGGTACAACCGGGGGTTTTAACAGTTGCCTTTTTATTATGTTTTATAAATAGTTTTTTGCGCAACTTTTGCTCTAAGTGTTACTCATACCGTAGTGCGTCAATCGGGGTCAGTTTAGAGGCCTTATACGCCGGATAATAACCAAAGAAAATCCCCGTCGCTGCCGAAAAACCCGCCGATAATAAAATAGACCAAATACTTACCAGAACAGACAATGAAAATAATTTAGCGGCTAATAAAGAGCATCCAATTCCCACGATAATGCCGATAAAGCCGCCCATACACGAAAGTGTAACCGCTTCCACCAAAAACTGCAGCCGGATATTCCAACTGGTGGCCCCAATGGCCATACGGATGCCGATTTCGCGCGTGCGCTCCGTAACGGACACGAGCATAATGTTCATTACCCCAATCCCGCCGATAACAAGCGATACGGCCCCTACTACGCCTAAAAATACAGTAATCATTGTAGCCAGGCTTTTGGCTTGCTCTACCATAGAGGCCATATCGTCTAACTGAAAATCATCCTTCCCCAAAGGGTGAATACGGTGCACATTACGCACCGCATTGGAAATGTCTACTTTGGTGTTTTCAATTTTGTTAAAGTCAGCCGCACGGATGGCTACCCGGTCTAAGGCGCGGCGGTTAGAACTTTGCCAGCCCCCGGCATTTAATTTTACTTTACCGGTAGTGTAGGGGATTAAAACCCCCTCGTCCATATTAAACCCAAATCCGCTGGAACCGGTTTTTTTAGTAATCCCGATAACCGTAAACGGAATATTATCCAGTACGACGGTCTTGCCGAGCGGGTCCACGTCGCCAAAAATCGTCTGCGCGGACGTGGCCCCAATAACCATTACTTGGGCATACGCATCAATTTCTTTTTCGGTAAACGCGCGGCCCTTTTCTACGGTCCAATCGTACACTTTAAAAATATCCGTGTCGGTTGCCAGGGCACTTAAACCCACGCTTGTATTTTTGTATTTAACATTAAAACTGGTTTGGATATACGGTGCCGCACCGGCTACTCCTTCCACTTCCCGAACAGCTAAGACGTCGTCCATCGTAACGTCTTTAGGAGATGAAATAGATTCATCTAAATCCCACGGCTGACGCAAAAAAAGGATATTGGTTCCCATATTAGAAATTCGCGCGAGCATATCTTTTTTGGTACCGGCTCCAACGGCTAACACCGGAATTACCGCTGCC
>CALAFB010000056.1 GCA_937891135.1 uncultured Elusimicrobium sp. | reverse complement strand
TCCTACCCCGCCTAATGGCGGTACTCCCTCCACAAGGGAGGGAGATAATTTCCCGTGGGTTTACGCTCATTGAACTCTTGATTGTGGTCCTCATCATTGGTATTTTGGCAGCCGTTGCGGTGCCGCAATACCAAAAAGCTGTGTGGAAAACACGCCTTAGTGAAGTAATCCTTTTTCAAAAACAAATCATGACATCCTTGGATGCCTGGATATTGGAAAATGGATGGCCAACTATACAGCAATTAGGAGAGGATGAAGAAATGTTTTTGTTTCCTAATGGAGAAATTTCTTTAAATATGGATTTTCCACATGGGATAGGATGTAAAAATGAAGTATGTGAAATTTCCTATAGTGCATTTGCATATTTATATGAAGGTATTGTTTGGTTGTCAATACGAAGTGTAATAGAAGATTCTTCTATTATGGTACAAATATTTTATGAGCGACAACCCGATGGAACTGAAATCAAAGTATGCCAACATATTCCTGAACAACCAAAAGGAAAATATATCTGTGATATTCTGCACACTTTGAATCCTGAATATGAGGTACAAGAAACGTAAGATTGAGTCTATTTGAGCAAAGCAAAAATATTACTAAAATAACCGGGCCCAAACTACTGGGCCCGGATTTGTGTCTGCAAATTATTTTTGTTTAACAAAAAATAATGCGGATGCGGAGGAGATCCTGAATCAAGTTCAGGATGACCTTTTTATTACTTCGCTAACGCGACTAATCCCGGCAATTCTTTTTGGGATGAAATTCTGCCCTGCAAAAAACTGCAGGGCAGGTTTGTGTCAGTACAACAAATTCTTTAAAAGAATTGATCGGCTTACTTCGCTAACGCGACTAATCCCGGCAATTCTTTCCCTTCCACAAATTCCATACTGGCACCGCCACCGGTGGAAACGTGGGAGAAGTCTTTTTGACTAATTTTGCCTTTTTTGAGGACGTTTACGCTGTCCCCCCCGCCAATGATAGAAATAGCCCCGTGTTTAGTGGCTTCAATCATGGCGTTGGCAATGGCAAAACTGCCGTGGGCAAAGTTCGGAAATTCAAATACGCCCATAGGTCCGTTCCAGAAAATCGTTTTGCATTTTAACAGTTCATCTGCAAACAATTTTTCGGTTTTGGGGCCAATGTCCATAGATTCCATATCCGCCGGAATGACGTCTACTTCCGTAGCGGTAGCGGTTTCGGAAAATTCTTTAGATACGCGGAAGTCCACCGGCATTAACATTTTAACGCCTTTGGCTTCGGCTTTGGCCATTACTTGTTTGGCTTCGTCAATTTTGGTGTCGTCCACTAAGGATTTGCCAATTTCAATTCCTTTGGCTTTGAGGAACGTATACGCCATACCGCCGCCAATGATTAAGACGTTTACTTTGTCTAACAAATTGTTTAAGAGTAAAATTTTGTCGGACACTTTCGCTCCGCCGATAACCGCCGCAAACGGACGGGCCGGGTTTTCCAACGCTTTGCCTAAGAAATCTACTTCTTTTTGTACTAAATAGCCGGCACAAGCGGGCAGATAATCGGCAATCGCGCTGGTGGAAGCGTGGGCGCGGTGCACGGTGCCGAAGGCCTCTTGCACAAACACTTCGCCGTGTTTAGCCAGTTGTTTGGCAAAATTCGTGTCGTTTTTTTCTTCTTCAGCGTGAAAGCGCAAGTTTTCCAATAAGGCAATTTCGCCGTTTTTGGTGGCGGCTACTACTTTATCGGCTTCTTCGCCAATGCAATCTTTGGCAAAGTGCACCGGCACGCCAAAGAGTTTTTCCACTTCGGCAGCAACGGGGGCTAAACTAAATTCCGGGGCTACTTGACCTTTCGGACGGCCTAAGTGGGCAATTAACACCACGCGGCAGTTGTTATCCAACAGATGTTTAATGGTTTTTTCGGTAGCCACAATGCGTTTATTGTTATCTACTTTTCCGTCTTTAAGCGGCACGTTGTAGTCTACGCGTACTAAGACTTTTTTGTTTTTCAAATCCATATCTTGGATTTTTTTGATTTTGTCAAAATTCATACCAGTAACTCCTTTTAGTGATGTGGGCCGGCTTATACTGGCCCCAATGGTTATATTTTACCAAATTTCACCAAGTAGGGAGGTATTTTTATTGGGCCAGTTCGCCCAGTTTGTCTTTGGCTTCTTGGTCTAAGAAAGAGCCAAATAACGTGAGGTATCTTTCGGCAATTTTTGAGTCGCTATACGGGGAAAATTCACGGGTGTGCGGGTCCCACCAACCGGCAAAGCGGCCCACTTTTACGTCTAATGAGATACTGTGGTCAATCTGTAACCCTTCTTCATCGGCTAGTGTACTGGCGTTTTCTAAGTGAATATGAACATACCCTTTGCGAAATTTGGTTAAATCTCGCCCGGAAATACCTAATTCGTGCACACCCATACGCACGGTATAGCCGGGCGGCAATAAGGCTGCAATTACGTTTTCAAAGTCTTGTTTAACAACTTGAATATCCACGCGGCCTTCTATGCCTAAGGCAGTTACCAGTTCGTCGTCCCCTTCTAAATAAACGCTGGGTGTTTCGCCGCGTTTAACGGCTTGTGCATAGGCGCGGTTTACTTTTTCTATTTGAGGGGCTAATGCGCCGTCCCAACTGAGGCCCTGTGTTTCGGCTACTACGTGAAAATTAGCTGCCGCTGGCAACATTCCGGGTTCTACCGTACCGCGGTAGATAAGTTTATAAAATGTGCCCAATTCGGGTTGTTCCCCCAGTAATCCCACATAGTTGTTGACGGTTTCCAACAGATACGTTACCGCACGGCGGTTTTGACCGTTGCGGTAATCAAAGTTAATGGCGCGGTTTAATACGTGTAAAGCATCAAACGTATTTGCATCCACAATCTGCGTGAAGTTTTCGGCACTATGCATGGAATGCAACCAGCCGGGGAACTCGCGTCGTTCTAGGGCTGCCTGGTCGCGTGTGGCTAACACAAGATTTTTGGTTTCTTCGTTAATGCGCAGGCGAATGGTATGCGGCGAAGGTGCTGCCGGGGCAGGTTCTTCTATTGGGTGCGGGGCCGTAACGTCTGCTTCCTGGGCAGCGGGTTCTTCAATTTCCAAGATGTAGCCGCCCTGACCGTCCGGGGTGAGGGTAAATTTACCTTCGGGCGCGTTTTGGATAGCTGTTTTTAATTCGTAAATTTTTTGCAAGTACGGGTCTACATACTTACCGTCCACCATTGTGGATTGGTAATAATGCAGACGGCGGTGTATATTCTTATAAAGAGAACTTTCTGCTTGCATTGGATAATGCCCGTAATCCCGGATATGTGCAACTAAATCTTGGTATAACTGGTCTGTGGACCTACTGGCGGCTCTGTTTCTGCTTGCCTTATACAACGATTCTACGATTTTGCGTTCGGGCAAATTTTCAGGCCAGCTATTGAGAGCGCTGTTAAGGCCTTGGCCTACTTCCAATTCTGCAGCCAACCGGGCGGCTTCTTCGTCACCTTGCCGGGCACGCTCACGCAGTTCAGACAATCTGAGTAATTTCCCATCCGGTCCTTTTATACCCATCCTAGGGGATTGATTATCGTGTTCGGCCAAGTATTTTTGGTACACAGCTACAAATTGTGTGGGCGTTTGTGTATTTCTGCTCGCATCATACAATTCTTGTACGATTTTGCGCTCGGGCAAATCTTCGGACCAGTTTGTTAGAGCATTGTGAATGGCTTTTCCCACTTCCAATTCTGCGGCCAACTCGGCAGCTTCTTCGTCGCCAGCTTTGGCCCGGTTGCGCAATTCGGATAACGTAAGATCTTTTCCGTTTTCCCGGATATTCATTCTGGGGGAAGTACCCGGATGTTCGATTATCCACCGTTTAAAAGCCGCAATCACTTGCTGGGGTGTTTTAGAAACAGCTTGATTTCTGTTTGCGTTATACAAAACATTCAGGACTTTGTACTCCGGTAAATCCGTGGACCAACTATACAAAGCAGTTTCTACGTTTAACCCTAAGGTCAATTCAGCAGCCAGTTCGGCAGAGTGCCTATCTCCTTCTTGCGCCTGTTTACGCAATTCGGTTAGGTTAAATCTGTGCCCGTTTTCTTTAATACTTCTTCTGGGGGTATGTCCCTGCCGTGCTTTTACAAAACCTAACAGGTTCTGGAGTGTAAAACAACGCTGCAATGTGAACCCTTTAATGCCTTTTCCCCCTGTTAATTGTTTGATTTGCTTTTCCGTAAAACTGACGCCGTTGTCTTGTAAAATGGTTAAAAAGCGTTCCTCATAATTCCACTCATCTTTGTTGCGGATTTGCAATTCGCCGTCTTCGTCGCGTACAAATAACCACTCGTCCGTGGCCGCAAATGTGCGCTCCACCGCGTCTAATTGTTCTGGCGTGAACATCCCCCCCAGCTCTTGCCGCCACGTAGGGAAATAGGCGTTTAATATTTCTACGCCCGTTAAATTGGTTCCGCTGTCAAGCACGGGGGCTTGCTCGGGCGTTACGG
>CALAFB010000055.1 GCA_937891135.1 uncultured Elusimicrobium sp. | reverse complement strand
GTTTACCGCGTTCTCCGGCTCCCATCAGGATGCGATCAACAAGGGCGTTCAGGCGATGAAGGATCGGAACAGCCAAATATGGCAGGTGCCTTATCTGCCGATAGATCCTGCGGATATTGGCAGAGATTATGAGCCGATTGTTCGCATTAACTCGCAGTCCGGGAAGGGCGGCGTAGCATTTGTGATGGATACCTATTTTGGCTTTAAGCTGCCTAAGGCAATGCAGAGAGAGTTTGCGGATGTGATCCAGGTGATTTCGGAAAAGCAGGGAGAGGTATCGCCGGAGCGCATTATGGAATGCTTTAAGGAAGAATATCTGGATAAGAAAGAACCGATCCATTTCCGTAAGCTCAAGGTGGATGACTTAAGCGATGATATTGATTCCGAATTTGATACGCGTGTGCATGTAAGATATACCGATGATGGAACCGACAAAGAATTCGAAGCGGTCGGAAACGGTCCTTTGGATGCTACGGTCAGAGGCTTGAGAGAAGAACTTGGATGCAATATCAAGATCCTGGACTATGACGAACACGCGATCTCTGCCGGCGCCGGCTCCCAGGCGGCCGCTTATATCCATCTGCTGGATGCCGATACAGGCAAAGCGACATACGGAGTAGGAGTCAGCTCCAATATCACCAGAGCATCCCTGCGCGCGATATTCTCCGCGCTTAACAGATTGGGGATCAGATAAACAGTTTAGGAGAGAGTATGAAAAAACTACTGATAGTATTACTTGGAGCCGTCACATTGACAGCTTGCCAAACCACGCCCAAACAAGAGGCGTCTACTAGTAAACCCGTGGTGTATTTCACGCGGGACATTAGCCCGGAAGGGTTAGTCAAAATCTATGATAAGATTTCTAAAAACATTGACGGTAAAGTGGCTATTAAATTCCACACGGGCGAGCCGCACGGCCCGAATATTTTGCCGGTACCCATGGTAAAAGCCTTGTGGGAGCACATCCCCAACAGTACGCTTGTAGAAACCAATGTATTTTATGATTCCCCCCGCCAAACCACCGAAGGCCACCGCGAAACGCTTAAAATCAACGGTTGGACATTTACTAAAGTGGATATTATGGATGAAGACGGAACAGTTATGCTCCCTGTCAAAGGCGGCAAACACTTCAAAGAAATGTCTATGGGTAGCCATGTGCTTAACTATGATTCTCTTGTTGTTCTCACACACTTTAAAGGGCACACCATGGGCGGTTATGGCGGAAGTTTGAAAAACATTGCTATCGGTATGGCGGATGGAAAAATCGGCAAAAAGATGATCCACCAAAAAGGTGATGAACAATGGGGTTATACAGGGGCCCGTTTCCAAGAGAATATGGTGGAATCTGCCAAAGCCACGGTGGACCACTTCGGCAAGAAAATTGTGTATATTAACGTAT
The DNA here is from genome assembly GCA_937891135.1 of uncultured Elusimicrobium sp. GTDB lineage: Bacteria > Elusimicrobiota > Elusimicrobia > Elusimicrobiales > Elusimicrobiaceae > Avelusimicrobium. The sequence goes on along the minus strand of CALAFB010000055.1, from coordinate 15,920 downwards.
TGCGCCGTATGTCTGTGGATTGCGACTGCGCGGGCACTTCTGCCGCCGAGCCCAAAGCACACGATATCGGCATTTTGGCCTCTACGGATTTGATGGCTGTGGACCAAGCGTCTCTTGATCAAGTGTATGCTCTACCGGAACACGAAGGACATGATTTGAAAGAAAGAATAGAATCACGCGAGGGACTTCGCCAAATTTCTTATATGAAAGAACTTGGCATGGGAACAGGTGAATATACCCTTGTGGATATGGATAAATAATTTTAGGAGAAAATATGAGTAAAAAAGTTTTAATTATATCTGCCTCACCCCGTAAGGGCGGAAATTCTGATTTGTTGTGCGACCAATTTCTAGCAGGTGCTAAAGAAGCCAGACATGATGTGGAAAAAATCTGTCTGCAAGAGCATAAAATCAACTATTGTTTAGGTTGCGGCGTGTGCAATAACACGCATAAATGCGTGCAGAAAGATGATATGGCTAGTCTACTAGACAAAATGGTAGAGGCCGATGTCATCGTGCTGGCTACTCCGGTTTATTTCTACACGATGGACGCGCAACTTAAAACCTTTATTGACCGTTGCGTGCCCAGATATACGGAAATTTCCGATAAAGATTTCTATTTTATTCTATCCGCCGCCGATACCGTAAAGAAAAACTTAACCCCTGCCGTAGAAGGACTGCGCGGATTTACGCGTGATTGCTTGGAAGGCACCAAAGAAAAAGGCATTATTTACGGAACAGGCGCGTGGCAAAAGGGCGAAATAAAAGATCTACCCGCCTACAAACAAGCCTATGAAATGGGCAAAAAATGTTAAAAGAAGATAGTATGAACAAAAAACTATTACTATTAGGAATTATTTTACTGGGAGGATTTAGTATGGTAAGTGCTAAAAGTTGGGATAAGGTTTTTGCAAAAAGTGATAAAGTAACGGTCAAAAAAGTGCACTTTAAAAACCGCTATGGAATTAAACTAACGGGCGATTTGTATATACCTAAAGGTGTTGCCAAAGATGCCAAACTCCCCGCTATTGCGGTTAGCGGGCCGTTTGGGGCTGTAAAAGAGCAAAGTAGTGGCTTATACGCCCAAACATTGGCCGAACGTGGTTTTATTACACTGGCATTTGACCCGTCTTATACGGGGGAATCGGCCGGTACTCCTAGAAATGTGGCTTCTCCGGATATCAATACCGAAGATTTTAGCGCGGCAGTAGATTACTTAAGCACTCATAAAAATGTGGATGAAAATAAAATCGGTATTATCGGTATTTGCGGTTTTGGCGGTTTTGCCTTAAATGCCGCCGCTATGGATACACGCATTAAAGCCACGGTAGTTTCTACTATGTATGATATGACGAGAGTTTCCGCAAATGGGTATAACGATAGTGTGGATGAAAAAGCACGCTATAAAATGTTGCAGGACCTAAATGCCCAACGTACACAGGATTATAAAAGTGGAACCTATGCCAAGGCCCCTGGATTGCCGGAAAAACTAACCGGACAGGAACCGCAATTTGTACAGGATTATTTTAACTATTACAAAACTCCGCTCGGTTTCCACAAACGCTCTATTAACTCCAATGGGAACTGGAATACTACTTCTGCCCTATCGCTTATCAATATGCCCATTTTACAGCGCAGTGCGGAAATTCAGAATGCGGTACTGGTGATCCATGGAGAAAAAGCACATAGCCGCTATTTCGGAGAGGATGCGTTTAAGAAATTAAAAGGGAATAATAAAGAACTTTTAATTATCCCAGGCGCAAATCATGTGGACTTATACTACAAGATGGATGTAATTCCGTTTGATAAGATTGAAAAGTTCTACAAGAGCAATTTAAAGTAAGGAATAACCACCATTAGATAGCCGCTCCTAGCAATAGGGGCGGTTTTTTAGTGGGCACTTCTCTTTTACTACTGTGACCGAAAAGCGCACATGGCATAATTTAAACTTTCTGCTTGACTTGGAGTTTACTCCAACTGATACAATATAGTATCTTTTACCAAGGAGCGTGTTATGTTAGGAAACTTTACCTTTGCCAACCCTACCAAGCTTTACTTCGGAGATGATTCTCTCCAATACTTAAATGACGAACTTCCCAAATATGGAAAAACCGTACAGCTTATTTACGGTGGCGGTTCTATTAAGAAAAACGGAATTTACGATGCCGTCGTGGCCATTTTAAAAGCCAACGGCAAAACAATTGTGGAAGACAGCGGCGTAATGCCTAACCCTACTACCGAAAAATTAAAAGAAGGTATAGAAATTGCCCGCAAGCATAACGTGGATCTTCTCTTAGCGGTAGGCGGCGGTTCCTGCTGTGATTACGCCAAAGCAGTTTCCGTTTCTGTTCATTGCAATGAGGACCCTTGGGAAAAATATTTTATCCGCTTTGAAGAACCCTCTTGCAAGATACTGCCCGTCGGGTGTGTGCTGACAATGGTTGGTACAGGTTCGGAAATGAATGGCGGCTCTGTAATTACCAATCACGAAAAACACCTAAAAATTGGGCACGTGTTTGGCGAAGAAGTAATGCCCAAGTTCGCCATTTTAAACCCCAAATTTACCTTTACGCTTCCTCATAAACAAATGGTGGCCGGCATCTATGATATTTTTAACCACATCTGCGAACAATATTTTTCTGGCACCGATGATAATACCAGCGATTATTTAGCCGAAGGCCTCATGCGTTCGGTCGTTCACAGTTCTTTAATTGCTGTTGAAAATCCGCAAGATTACGAAGCGCGCTCTAACATTATGTGGTGCGCTACTTGGGCCTTAAATACATTAATCGCCAAAGGAAAAACAACCGATTGGATGGTACACATGCTGGGCCAAGCGGTGGGCGCTTATACGGACGCCACACACGGCATGACGTTAGCAGCAGTATCATTACCCTATTATCGTCATATTATGCCCTACGGACTGGCCAAATTTAAACGTTTTGCCGTAAATGTATGGGGTGTTTCTGCCGAAGGCAAAACGGATGAACAAATAGCCAATGAAGGGCTTGCCAAATTAGAAGCATGGATGAAAAAAATCGGACTAACCTTAAAAATCAGCGAATTGGGTGCCACGCCAGAAATGATAGAGGGCATTGCAGATGCTACGCTTATTTTAAAAGGCGGCTATAAAGTATTGGAACGACCGGAAATTGTGCAAATTCTCAGGGAGAGTTTATAGTGACCATTGCAGAAGTAAGTAAAAAATATCAAATTTCTGCCGATACGTTGCGCTATTACGAAAAGGAAGGACTAATTCCTTACGTCAACCGCACAGAAGGCGGAATGCGTAATTATACGGAAGAAGATTGTGCCCGCATCGGATTTGTCAAATGTATGCGTAGCGCAGGACTTTCCATAGAAGTATTAAAAAAATATTTTGAACTCTTTAAACGTGGCAAAAGCACGCTCAAAGCACGACGTGAGTTGTTAGCCACGGAGCGTAAAGCCCTGCAAGGGCGGCTAGAGGAGTTACAGGATACGCTTAAACGGTTAGATTATAAAATCTCCGTTTATGACAAGGCAATTGCTTCTAAAGACAAAGAACTCAAATTCTAGGAGAAAGTATGCTAAAAAAAATACTGATTACATTACTTGTTTTAGCCGTTATCGGTGGGATAATAGCGTTGGTGCATCATATACGGGTAGCTCATCGCAATAAAAAAGAACTCGCCCGTTTTGCTCAAGACGTGCCTTATACTGCCAATCTGGGAAAAGTATTGGTAATTTACTATTCTTGGACAGGCCATACGCAAGACATCGCCGAGCAAATCGCGGCCCTTACAAAGGGCGATACGTACCGCATCCAAACACAGGAAGAATTTAAATCCTCTCCTGCATTTTATGCGCGGATTAAAAAAGAACTAAGCAATAAAATCTATCCCGCCTTGGCCGGTAACTTGCCCGACGTGAGCAATTATGACGTCGTATTTGTAGGAGCTCCGGTGTGGTGGTACACAATGGCTACGCCGATGTATTCTTTTTTAGGACAAATGGACTTTAAAAATAAGAAAGTGATTCCCTTTTCCACGCAAGGCAGTAACCCTGGGACATTTTTGGAAGATTTTAAGTCAGCTACTAAAAATGCCCAAGTAGGGACTTATGCCAATTTTAATAATGTAGGCCCGAAATACGACAAGGCCGTACACAACAAAATTGTGCATTGGCTGAACAATTTATAGGAGGCAAAATGATTAAAAAAGCACTTTTATTAGTTGTAACAGCAAGTTTGGTCACTATACCTTCTTGCGCTAAAAAAATACAGGAGAAGAAACTAATGGCAACCCCCAAAATCGTACAAACGGCAGGACGCACCCAGTTGGGTAATTTCGCACCGGAATTTGCCCACTATAATGATGATGTATTATTTGGAGAAAACTGGAATAATACGGACCTGGACATTAAGACACGATCCCTCTTAACGGTTATTTCACTCATGTCACAAGGGATAACGGATTCCTCCCTTAAACATCATCTGCAAAATGCCAAAAACCATGGAGTAACAAAAGCAGAAATTGCCGCCGCCATTACCCATACGGCTTTTTATGCCGGTTGGCCCAAAGCGTGGGCTACTTTTAATTTGGCAAAAGAGGTATGGGCGGATAAAGAGCCTGCCTTAACGGAAAAAGATAAATATCAAAAAACTATTTTCTTCCCCATCGGCAAAAAAAATGATGCCTATGCTAAATACTTTGTGGGACAAAGTTATCTGGCGCCGATTTCTACCGAACAAGTTACTTTTTATAACGTAACATTTGAGCCCAAATGCCGTAACAACTGGCATATCCACCACGCTACCAAAGGTGGCGGGCAAATGTCAGTGGCCGTTGGCGGACGTGGCTATTACCAAGAATGGGGCAAAGCACCCATAGAGATGAAACCGGGTGACGTCATCCATATCCCTGCTAACGTAAAGCATTGGCACGGAGCGGCACCGGACAGTTGGTTTTCCCACCTGGCGTTTGAGTTAGAGGGTGAGAACGCATCTAACGAATGGTTGGAAGCCGTAACAGACGAAGAATACAGTAAATTAAAATAGGGGACGTATATGACACAAACATTTATCAAATTAAACGACGGCAATTTAATTCCGCAGTTCGGCACAGGCGTATTCCAAGTACCGGATGGCAAAGAAACCCTAGATGTAGTTAAAAATGCGCTGAATTTGGGTATTCGTCATATTGATACCGCCCATGCCTACCAAAATGAGCGCAGTATCGGGGAAGCGGTTAAAGAGAGCGGTATAGCTAGAAAAGAAATTTGGATTACTACCAAACTGTGGCCCAGTGAATACGGTGAAGGGGTTACCTCACGGGCTATTGATAAGATGCTCAAACGCTTAGACACAGATTATATTGACTTGCTTTTATTACACCAACAATTTGGCGATTATTTGGGTGCGTGGAAAGATATGGAAAAAGCCGTAAAAGACGGACGTGTCAAATCCATTGGACTAAGTAATTTTGAGTCCCACCGATTGGAAGAAGTATTGGAACAGGCCACTATTTATCCGTCTGTTTTGCAGGTAGAATGTCACCCATACTATCAACAAAAAGAACTTAAAAAAAGAATCGCTAAGTACGGTACCGTTATAGAAAGTTGGTATCCCATCGGGCACGGAGATAAAGGACTTATAGAAGAACCATTATTTACGCGCCTTGCTAAAAAGTATCACAAAACCAACGTGCAAATCATTTTGCGTTGGCATATACAAGAAGAAACCATTGTTTTCCCGCGCACTATGAATCCGGTCCATATGCAAGAAAACTTAGATATCTTTGATTTTGAACTGACTGCTGAGGAAATGAACGAAATTCGCGCGTTGGACAACGGCAAGCGTTTCTTTACCATGACCTTGGAAGAACAAGAACGCAACCTAGGCGCTTGGAAACCGGAAGACTAAATAAAAATGTGGACTGTAAGAAGAAAAGATTAAAACTAAGGAACATAAAATGAAAAAAATACTGACACTTTTACTAACCGCATTATTGGCTACCGTCTGTAATGCCAAACCTAAACCGCAGGAGACAAAACCTATGAATACAAATAGCAAAACCGCCGTGGTGTATTTTTCTGCCACCGGCACGACCAAACGGGTCGCGCAAAATTTAGCCCAAGCCATTGGCGCGGACTTGCATGAAATTAAGCCGCTTGTCCCTTACAGCAGTACGGATTTGGACTGGACGAATAAGAGTTCCCGGAGTTCTGTGGAAATGAATGATACGTCTTCCCGTCCGGCATTGGCGGCCAGTGATTTTTCTGTCAAAGAATATGACAAAGTGTTTCTCGGCTTTCCGATCTGGTGGGGGACGGCTCCGCGCGTCGTGCAGACATTTTTAGAAGGTCAGGATTTTGCGAACAAAACCATTATTCTTTTTGCCACATCCGGCAGTAGCGGTATGGGAAATACAGACAAGGACTTAAAGTCGAGCGTATCTGCATCCACGAAAATTGTGAAAGGTAAAACGCTAAACAGTAACCCGTCCGTAGAAGAATTAAAAAAATGGGTAGCAACCTTTCTGTGACACAAAAATAGTCATAAAGGGCACGTTATATGATAAAGAAACTATTATTTTTAGTAACAATGTTGATAATTTTATCGGCCTTTTTGCTTAACATAAACAAAACGAAGGAAAAAGATATGAATATAACCGTAAATATTTACTACACCGGAGAAAACGGTAATGCGCGTAAGTTTGCCGAAGAAATGGAACAAAGTGGTACAGCGGCGGCTATTAGAGCGGAAAAAGGGAATTTAAGATATGAATACTTTTATCCGTTCAACGATAAAGAAACCGTACTTTTGATAGACAGTTGGGAAAATCAAGCGGCCATAGATCTACATCATCAAACACCCATGATGGACAAAATTACGGAACTGCGTAACAAATATGACTTGCATATGCGTGTTGAACGCTATATATCCAGTGAGCAAGGTGTTCCCAATAAGGATAAAGCATTTATAAGATCATAAATTCTGACACAATATATTTATCCTAACTATACGTAAATTGAAGAAAATGCTACTTAATGATCTGCATAACGAGTTAAGAAATTTTCTTTAATCGCTAGAACTTAAATCTTACCCACGCCCTCTACTTGTTAGAGGGCTTTTTTGAAAGATTGGGGCTCTCTACACTACTAACACGAATCTTTTTATATGTTAAAATGTTTATAGAGGTAACGTATGAACAACATTGAAATTATGAAACAATTTGAGCAAGTTATAAACACGGCCGACGAAACAAAAGCCGAGCAGTTAATTGCCCCTGACGCGCCGTTTATCACGCCAGCCAGCCCTACGCCTTTGTATGGCGGAAAAGGATATTTGTCTTTGGTGCATTGGCTACGGCAGTCGTTCCCGGATGTGCAATGGCACGCCTTGGACATGGTAGCACAGGATAACAAAGTGGCCGTTTTGTGGGAGTGCACAGGCACGCACAAAGGCGACTTTATGGGCATCCCCGCAACGCAAAAGAGTTTTAAAACTACGTTTATGAACTTTTATTATTTCAACGAAAAAGGCCAAATCACCAAAGATGTCGCCGGCGTTGGCATGATTGGTATTATCCAAGCCCTAAAAGCATAAGCGTGTCTGTTTCAATGCTTTAGCCCCTTACTCAAATGTAAGGGGCTTTTTTATTTTGTCTTATAAACTAAAATGATAAAATATAAAAAGATAGGTTTTCTCATGAACAAATACACCAAAACTTACACCATTATTTTAGACGATATGGACGTACGTAAACACCGTTTGCGCCCAATATCGGCTGTCATGTACTTGCAAGATACATTTGCGCGTTACTGTGCTACTAAACGCATGGCCGCCTATGATTTATTACAAAAAGACCAGATATGGGTTATTAGTGAAATTCATATGGATTTTGTGGATAACTTGCCCTTTTGGTCCGAAGATTTAAAAGTAGCATTGTGGTTCTCGGAAATATCCAAACTAAAAGTATATGCCGACTTTAACCTTTACTACAATGATAAACTGGTAGCCAAAGGCAACTCGCTGTGGATTATCCTAAACGCCACCACCAAACGCCCTGTGAAAGCGGACGAAATGGCCGCTAAATTTGAAGTGTGCACAGACCTAGCCCTTGGCCCCCATACCAAAATGGTACTGCCCCAGTTTACAGAGCCATACACCAAGATTACGCATACCAATAATCTATCGGATATTGACTTTAACAAGCACGTAAACAACAAAAGTTATATCAACCTAGCGGAAATGACTGCCCCTACCGAGTTCATACAAAACCACACACTTAAGTCTTTACATGTGCGGTTTAATAGAGAAACATTCCTGGGTGATACGCTCCAATGTACCACCTACAAAACCATCCAGCCAAAGACCTACGCGCATATCATAGAAAAAGACGGCACTTCGGTATGTGATATCGTGACCATGTGGCAAGAGCAAAAAGAAAACGTACGCATTGTAGATTACGACTTGCCGATTAAAAGCGAATGCTAGTTATAAATAGACATCAAAAAGCCCCGCAAGTGCGGGGCTTTTTATTGGCTCATCAAATTCCCAAAATCCGGGACAATTTGACGACAAAAATTCGCCCGCCAGCGGGGGAGTTGGGGTTCAAAACAGGTTAATCTTCGAAGTGTGTTCTCTCTTAATGTGATAAAATAACAATAGGGAGAAAATATGAAAAAGCTATTCGGGTTACTAATACTATTCACTACAACAACCGTACTTTATGGGTTGGAGGTTTCTTCTTTATCCTTGGCTGATTGCGAGCGGGATGCGCTTAAATCTTCCGCCCAACTGCAAGGTTTAGAAGCACAAGTCCGTTCTTCGCAAGCACAGGAAAAAAGCGTGTCGTCGTCCCTTTATCCGTCTTTGTCATTAGATGCAAAGGGAGTTTGGATGTCGGAAGTCCCCACACTCAAGTTCGGTGGGCAAGAGCTAAAATTTGGCGATACTTGGGGGTATTCTGTCGGGCCGACTGCCAGTTGGGTGCTATTTGATAATGGGGCACGCAGTTCTCTTAAAAAAAGTGCTTCTAAAGCGGCTAGCGCGCAAGAACAGTCCTATGAATTCGCCCGGAAACAAATTTTATTGCAAGTGCGCCAATCGTATTTTGCGGTGCAACAACTTTTACAACAATTGGTGCTGCTTAACGGACAATTGGAAGTTGTGCAAAAGCAACTTGCCGATGTGGAGTCCGCTTACAAAGCCGGTTCTAAAAGTAATTTAGATGTTTCTATCGCCCGCAAACAAGTATTAAAAACGCAAACGGCTATGAGCGTGGCACGCAGTGCATTGGCAGGGCAATTACGTACGCTGTTTAAGTTGACCGGAACAGATTACAACATTGACCCCTCATACCCAACAGATAAACGCCTTGCTAACGCCAAAGAAGAAAATAAAACCTCCGCTGTATTAGATACGGACCCGTTAGAAAATACGCTCCAATTGTTCCGCCCATACGGGCAGAGCGAATTTGATGAAAACTCCCCTAAATTGGCCGCTTTGGATGAAATGGCCCAGTATTACGATTATTTGGCCGACAGTTATAAATCTTCGCTCTATCCGCGCGTGGCACTTCAAGGCGGTGCTTACTTTGAATATCCCAACGGTGCTATCCGCGAACATGTATTTTTAGGGCGTGCGGGAGCGGCTGTTTCTGTCCCATTATTTGAAGGCGGCAAAGACCGTCAGCAAGCCAAGGCACAAAAGGAACTTGCCCGCGCTAAAACCTATGAAAAACAAGATACGCAAGAAACATTGACGGCCTTATTTTTATCGGCCAAGGATCGCTTGTATGGTTTGCAAGTGCAAGAAAATTTACTCAAAGATACTATTAAACAAACCAGTGAAACGGCACGCCTTACGTATCAGGCCTATAAAGCCGGGGCGGTTACTTTTTTTGAAGTAGACAGAGCCAATTTAGATTTGCTGGAAAGCCAACTTTCTTTGGCAGATGTGCAAGTAGAGCAACTCAATCAATTAGCCATTTTAAATAGTTTAAGCAAGGAGACCTTATGAAAAAAAGAATTATCATAGCCGTAGTGGTACTTTTAATTTTAGTAATTGTGGCGTTGACCTTTTTCCGCCGTGCTCCCTTTCATTACAGCGGAGTTATAGAAGCTATCTCCGTAGATATTTCTGCCCGCTTGAGCGATACGATTCAAGAGATTTTAGTGGAAGAAGGCTCCCCGGTAACGCAAGGGCAAGTAGTGGCACGTTTGACGTGTGATGCGGCAAACCTTAAAAAAGAAATTACGCAAACAGAATTTAACCGGGCCGCACAACTTTTGAAAACGACGGCCGGTTCGCAAGAGAATTATGACCTAAAAAAACATCAGTATGACGAAGCCGCACTTCAACAAAGTTGGTGCACGCTTACCAGCCCTCTTAACGGGCAAGTGCTTTATAAATACTATGAACCCAATGAATTTATTAGTGCGGGTAAAAAAATGCTTACCGTAGCCAATTTGAAAGAACTGGACGTGTGGGTGTACGTACCGCATGATGAACTGGCCAATTTGTCTGTCGGGCAAGAGGTAAGCGGCTATTTGCCGGAAGCAGATAAAACGTTTAAGGGCCACATTTTGGCGATTAACGACCAGTCCGAATTTACTCCAAAAAACGTACAAACGCGGGAAGAACGCACCCGGCTTGTATATGGGGTGAAAACTCGTTTTGAGAATGATGAAAATTTAACCCTAAAACCCGGGATGACGTTGGAAACGGAGTTTGTAAAATAATGTCTATTAAAGTTCGGGCAGAACATATATCCAAAATGCTCAATACAACTGTGGCTTTGACGGATGTGAGTACCGTTTTTGAAGCCGGTATCGTGCATGGCGTGGTAGGCCCGAACGGAGCCGGCAAAACCACGCTGCTACGCTTAATTAAAGGGCTGTTAAAACCCGACAAAGGGACCTTCAGTTTTACCTATCGTGACAAGGCATGCCCGGCGCAAGAAGCCATAAGCCGAACCGGATATTTTCCGCAAGAACCCAGCCTATACCCTGATTTAAGCGTGTGGGAGCATTTAGAGTTTTTCCGGGACTTATACGATTTAGACGAGTCTGATTTTCATAAACGGGCAGAAGAATTATTAGCCGCTACCGGCATGGCCCCTTTTAAAGACCGTCCAGCCGGGAAATTATCCGGCGGCATGTATAAGAAATTAGGCCTTATGAGCGTGCTGTTAAACCGCCCTGCGCTCTTGTTACTTGACGAGCCTACCATTGGGGTAGATCCTGTTTCGCGCCAAGAGTTATGGGACATTGTCTATAACGTTGCAGGCCCGGAAATGACCGTTATTTTAAGCACGTCTTATATGGACGAAGCCGAACGTTGCGCCAAGGTACATGTGCTGCAAGACGGTAAATTACTTGCCAGCGGCCAGCCGCAAAGCGTTATGGAAAATTTACACGTTACGAATTTTGCAGAACTGTTTTTGAAACATGAATGATACGATTATACAAGTAAAAAATCTGGTCATTGCGTTTGGAAATTTTAAAGCAGTAAACGATATTTCCTTTGAGGTTCGCCGCGGAGAAATTTTTGGCTTTTTAGGGGCTAACGGCGCCGGAAAAACAACCACCATACGCACCTTGTGCGGTATTTTAAATCCGACATCCGGGCAAGTGTTTGTAAACGGAACCGATGTGGCGGCTTCTACCGCGGTACTTAAGCCGCATATTGGGTACATGTCTCAAAAATTCACGCTATATCCGGATTTGACGGTACAAGAAAATATGGATATTGCAGGCAGTTTGTATGAATTGTCTCGGGCTCAAATTAACCAACGCCGAGATGAATTATTCTCATTTATCGGGCTTACAAATGTTCCGAAAGGGCCTGTAAGGCAACTTTCGGGCGGAACTAAACAGATGATTGCGTTGGCAGCCTCTATTTTACATGATCCGGAACTTATCTTCTTAGACGAACCGACTGCTGGGACTTCTCCCCAAACGCGTCAGGCCTTTTGGGAACTTATTCGTCGTTTATCTTCGCAAGGTAAAACGATATTTGTAACCACGCATTATATGGACGAGGCCGAGTACTGCCACCGCATTGTGCTCATGGAACGCGGGCATATTTTGGCGACAGATACCCCCGATAACTTAAAGAAAACTTATTTTCCGCAAAAACCCGTGGAACTTACTTTTACGCAAGGTAATCAGCAAATTATCTCTCAAGAAATGCGTGGTTTATCTTTGGGGGAAGTATCCGTTTTTGGCAGCAAATTACGTGTAAACGTTACGGATAATACGGCATTTGAAAAATATTGCCAAAAGCATCGTGCTGATTTTACCACACGCACGGTGGAACCTACGCTTGATGACGTGTTTTTAAAGGCCATATCGGGGGCGAAATGAACATCTTAGTCAAACACATTATGGCCATTGCCAGCAAAGAGGCAAAGCACATTAAACGTGATATTTTTACGTTATCGGTAGCGTTGGTGCTCCCTATGGTGTTTGTGGTATTTTTCGGGTTTGTGATTAATCTGGATTATCATCATATCCCGCTTACTGTGCGCGATAACGACCAAAGCCATACGTCAAGAGAGCTCTTAACACAAGCTAGTGCGGCCGGGTATTTTGACATTATTGCCGCGCATACTCCGTCAGAGGCAGAATTACAACTCCAACAAAACCGTATGCGCGGATTACTGATTATCCCCCCCGGATTTCATACTGCCTTTACAAATGGAGAGGTAGCCCACGCACAACTTTTGATAGACGGTACAGATAATACGATGGCTGCCTTAGCCACTACCTATATGCAAGGAATTGTGCAAGCCACCCAACAATCCATGTTATCTTCGCACGAACCGCCTTCTGCCGCAATCCGCACGCGTTATTTGTTTAATCCGGAACTTAATAGCCGTTGGTTTATTGTCCCGGCACTAAGTACCGTTATTATTGGATTTCTGGCCATTATTTTAACTGCCCTGACAGTAGCGCGGGAATGGGAAAACGGCTCCATGGAACTGCTACTTTCTACACCGTTACGTCCGTTGGAAATTGTAGTCGGCAAGTTGCTGCCTTATTTTGTACTCACTTTCTTTGATGTACTGCTTGTATTTGCGCTGGCATTACTGGTATTTCGCATCCCGTTTCACGGCAGTTTTGTACTCTATTTAACAGCATGTTTGTTTTATATTATGGGAGCACTGGCCCTGGGGCTGCTTATATCGGTAATGACGCGCCAACAACAATCTGCTATTCAGTTTGGGTTCGCAATAGGGTTGCTTCCTTCTTTTATGTTTTCGGGATTTATTTTCCCTATTGAGAATATGCCCGCCTTCTTTCAATATGTAACCGTGTTATTTCCGCAACGGTGGTTTTTACAAATCAGCCGTGCGTTATTTTTAAGCGGAGCGGGAATAAGCGGACTCATTGTTCCTTTTATTGCGTTATTTTTGTTTATGACGGGAATGATTGCGCTAGCCGTACGAAACTTTAAAACGGATGTGGAGCCATGATACACAAACGCATTGTAAGAGGGCTAATTCGCAAAGAATTTGTGCAAATCTTTCGTGATCCTAAGATGATTGTGGCTATCTTTTTTGTTCCGATAGTCCAATTGACCATGTTTGGGCTTGCGCTAACCAGTGAAGTAAAAAATATAGAAATGGTAATTGTCAGCAAACCCTCTGCTATTGCACGGGAAGTGCAAACGCGGGCAGTTGCGTCCCGTTGGTTTAAGCAAGTGCGTCATGTAGACGGAACTAATGTGGCTGACCCTGCCACACTACTTACGACTTACAAGGCAGAAGCGGTATTGGTGGCCCCTGCAGAAGGGTTTGAATATGCCTTAGAGCGGCAAAATGAACCTATTCAATTACTTATCAATGCTACAAATGCCCAGCGTGCCCAGCAAGTAAATGCTTATGTCAGCCAAATTTTAGCGCGCGTAGCGGCCAGCCACGGGTACCAGTTGGGCGAGCAGTCGCGGCTTGTATTAGATACACGTATTTTGTTTAACCCGCAAATGAGTACGGCGGCTTTTATGGTGCCTGCCCTGCTCGTCATGACCAGTTTTATTATTTTGATGATTGTAGGGAGCATGGCCATTACCAAAGAAAAAGAAATGGGAACCATGGAAAAACTGATATCCTCTCCGGCTTCTACGGCAGATATTTTGCTTGGCAAAGTGTTACCGTACTTCTTTATCGGTATTGGAGTGGTAACGCTAATGCTATGTATCGGCGTGTTAGGATTTGGTATTGTATACAGAGGAACGGTTTGGCAATTTTTCCTTAACGGTATAGCGTTGGCCGCTTGTGCACTATCCGTGGCTACCCTCATTAGTACCATTGCTAACACCCAACAACAAGCCATGATGGGCGGTGTATTGATACTACTGCCGGCTATTTTGCTCTCCGGCGTGTTTTTCCCGGTAGCCAACATCCCGGAAGGGTTCCGGTGGCTATGCTATTTAAACCCGCTCATGTATGCCTGCACCAATTTCCGCAACATCATCTTAAAAGGCGGCGATTATTTGTTTTTCTGGCAATATTTCAGTATTTTGCTAGGTATGGCACTTGTTTTGGCCGCAATGGCTTATAAAAATTTCAAAGCCAAATTAAATTAGCATTTCCTTTCCGAAAAATGGCTCTTGCCAAAGTATGCGCCAAACGTCGTCTGAGTCACAACGGAGAAACTGTGTTCAAAAGCTGTTATTCTTATAGGAAAACTACTAAAAAATAATTAAATTTTAAGGATTCTTCTATTATTCACTCGTTTGATTTTTCTTATTTACTGTGACCGAAAAGCGCACAATGCATAATAAAAGCGCAAGAAATCGTATCCTGCAACCGGAAAAACTACGCGGATATAGTGTCCAAAAGTATGTAGAATGGCAGAAGAAATTTTAGTAGAAAAAAGTTATGTTGCCAAGATATGGCAGAATTACTTTCTGCCATTTTTCTGCCGAGCGTTTGTATAGCTTATGATACATGATGTTGCTTATGTTGCTTAAATTATAGTGTCTACAAGTATGTAGGTTGGCATAATCAAGGCGCATTTGCCACATAATTGCTACAATGATTTTATATGGAGGAAATATGAAAAAAGAATTGGGTGTAAAACCATTTTTATTCCCTATGCCGGTACTGCTGATAGCCACGTATAACGAGGATGGTTCGGTAGACGTGATGAACATGGCGTGGGGTGGCATTTGTGACCATGACAAAGTAGCTCTTAACTTAGAAGAAAGCCACAAAACGGTAGCCAACATTAAAGCACGTAGGGCATTTACAATTAGTATTGCCGATACGGAGCATTTGGAAGCAGCGGACTATTTTGGTATCGTTTCTGCTAATACTGTCAAAGATAAATTTGAGAAATCGGGTTTGCATGCGGTTAAAAGTACACGGGTAGATGCCCCCATTGTAGAGGAATTTCCGCTTACGTTGGAATGCGAAGTTGCAGAAATCCAGCCGGATGGATTTCGCGTGGTGGGTAAAATTGTCAATGTTTTGGCGGACGAGAAAGTCCTCACAAGCAACGGCACCGTGGACCCTACCAAATTAAATGCGTTTGTGTTTGACCAGTTCCAAGGCGGTTATTACAAAATTGGCGAGAAAGTAGGCCAAGCATGGAATAGTGGCAAAAAATTAGTTAAATAAATACAAGTTATATTTGTATTTCGTTCGCCCTCTACTTAGTTAGGGGGCGGGTTTTTAGTGGGGTATTTCTCTTTTACTACTGTGCCCAAAAAGCGCACATGACACAATAAAAGCGCAAAAAATCGTATCCTAGTAACCGGAAAAATCACGCAGTTATAGTGTCCAAACTGTGCCCAGTATATTCATAGTTTTCGGAAATTTTTTTAGTAGTTTTTATACTTCTCGACGAGAACTAATAATTATAGTATGAGGGAATTTAACGGAAGATTTGGGTTTGCGGATAGTAGCACCGAATTTTAAGAGTATA
>CALAFB010000054.1 GCA_937891135.1 uncultured Elusimicrobium sp. | reverse complement strand
ACTTCCCCCACGCAGGGGGGAAGATAATGAGGTTATAACTTCATTACCACAAAGGCGGGGGCTAACCCACGGCTTCACGCTTATTGAATTATTGGTGGTGGTACTCATTATTGGCATTTTAGCAGCGGTGGCGTTGCCGCAATACCAGTTTGCGGTGGAAAAAGCACGCATGAGCGAAGCCCGCCTCTTATTAAATGAAGTGTATAAGGGGTATCAATTATGTGTACTGGAGCACGGCAAGCCCGGA
Organism: uncultured Elusimicrobium sp.; assembly: GCA_937891135.1. GTDB lineage: Bacteria > Elusimicrobiota > Elusimicrobia > Elusimicrobiales > Elusimicrobiaceae > Avelusimicrobium. The sequence continues at coordinate 35,316 of CALAFB010000054.1, read as the reverse complement.
AGTGATACAGAGCCATGTGGGAAAGGCTTGTTAGATGAAATTGATATTTCTTTGCCGGGGGAAGTGATTGATTGTGAGAATGAATCGGAACGTTGTGTAGTAACCAAGGGTTGGGTATATGAATGGGACGGAGCTAGCCTCTACGCTAATCGTATGGATAGTTATGAGGGTGACGTAGCGGAAAATCAGTATTTTTTAAGCATGAGTATTGACGATGAAATTATTAACTGTGTCAACGGCACCAACACGTGGTTCTGCCCCAAATTATGCGGTAGTGACAAGTGTGAAGTAAAATAGCGAATCATCAAATCTGCCAGCCCGCTAACTTAGCGGGCCTTTTTCTTCCCCCGTGTATTTTGTTATAATACAGAGTGAAGTAATTCTATTCTATTATTCCATATAGGAGACATCATGACAGACCGCTTTGCACCTGCTGCTAAAATCTTGCAAGATTTTGGCAAGGATAGTGCTAAACTCATCCCCATCTTGCAAAAAGTGCAAGATGCTTACGGCTTCTTGCCGGAAGATATTATGCGTTTTATCGCAAATGAACTTAACATTTCGCCCGCCCGTGTGTTCGGCGTGGCGACTTTTTTTGCCCACTTTGCGATTACCCCCAAAGGCAAACACATTGTGCGCGTTTGCAACGGAACCGCGTGCCACGTAAAAGGTTCCGCCGCCATTATTAACACAGTAAAAGAGAAACTTAAATTAAAACCCGGGAAAGATACCACTGAAGACGGACTGTTTACGTTGGAATGTGTATCCTGCTTAGGGGCGTGCGGATTGGCCCCGGTAATGGTAATGGATGAAACCGTACACGGGCAAATTACCCCCGCTAAAGCCGTAGAAATTATTGACGAAGTAGTAAAACAGGAGGCCGCCCATGCCCACAAATGATATTGAAAAAATTGCCAAAGATTATAATTCCGCCTATAAAAAAATTACGGGGCGCGTCGTTATCTGCGGCGGGACCGGCTGTATTGCAGGCGGTTCTTTAAAAGTATATGAAGCGTTCCAGCAGGAAATGGAAAAACATAAAGTCGGTTTCTGCTTGCAAATTACCAAAGACTGCCACGAAAACTATTTGAGCCTGAGCGGTTGCCGCGGGTTCTGCGCCATGGGACCGCTGGTAAGCGTGGGAGATATTTTCTACACCAAAGTAAAACCGGAAGACGTGGCTGAAATTGTGGAAAAAACTGTTTTAAAAGGGGAAGTGATTGACCGCCTGCTCTACCACAACCCGGCCAACGGTAAAAAAGCCAAAACCATTGAGGATATTCCGTTTTACGCCAAACAAAAACGTATTTTACTGCATGATTGCGGCCGCATCACCCCCGAAGATATTAACGAATATATCGCCCACGGCGGTTATGCCCAGGCCAAACGCGCGTACACGCAACTAACGCCGGAAGAAATCTGCAAAGAGATGACCGAGTCCGGCCTGCGCGGGCGCGGCGGCGCGGGGTTCCCCACCGGCAAAAAATGGGAATTTACCCGCATTGAACCCGGCGAGAAAAAATATGTAATTTGTAACGCCGACGAAGGCGACCCGGGCGCATTTATGGACCGCTCCGTCATGGAAGGCAACCCCAACGCCGTATTAGAAGGCATGATGATTGCCGCGCGCGCTATTGGGGCTGATGAAGGATACGTGTATGTGCGTATGGAATACCCGCTCGCCATTAAACGTATTCGCAAAGCCATTGAACAAGCCGAAGAAAAAGGTATTTTAGGCAAAAACATTTTCGGCTCCGGCCTGAACTTTAAAATTAACGTCATGGAAGGGGCAGGAGCGTTTGTCTGCGGCGAAGAAACCGCTTTAATCGCTTCCGTGGAAGGTAAACGTGGTATGCCGCGCGTGAAACCGCCGTTCCCCAGCCACAGCGGATTATTCGGCAAGCCTACCGTTATTAACAATGTGGAAACCTTGGCTACCGTAGCCAAAGTGTTTGAAATGGGCGCGAAGGAATTTAAAAAAATCGGCACGCCGACTAGCGCGGGAACCAAAACTTTTGCTGTTACCGGGCATATTGCCAACACGGGACTGGTGGAAGTGCCCATGGGGACCACCTTGCGCCAAGTAATTGACGACGTAGCCGGCGGTACTACGAACAACGACGGAACTATTAACAAAGATGCTTTTAAAGCCGCACAAATCGGCGGTCCTTCGGGCGGTTGTTTAACACGCGAGCATTTGGATTTGCCGCTAGATTATGACTCATTAAAAGCTGCAGGAGCCATGGTGGGCTCCGGCGGGCTCGTTGTTATGAATGAAAAAACCTGTATGGTAAACGTGGCGCGGTTCTTTTTGGAATTTACGCAGCGCGAATCGTGCGGGAAATGCGTGCCCTGCCGCGAAGGAACGGAACAGATGCTCTCTATGCTTAACGATATTGTAGAAGGCCGCGGCACGTTAAAAACGTTAGAGAATTTGGAAGACTTAGCCAAAGCCGTGCAGAAAGCGTCTTTATGTGCGCTCGGCAAAACGGCGCCGAACCCGGTGCTTTCTACCTTAAAACATTTTAAGGACGAATATATCGCCCACGTGGTAGAAAAACGCTGCCCGGCGGGCGTGTGCAAAGCATTGGCACACTACACGATTGACCCAGCCAAATGTAAAGGCTGCGGCATGTGCAAACGTGCCTGCCCTGTGCAAGCCATCAGCGGCACGGTGGGTAAACCGCATCAAATTGACCCGCAAAAATGTATTAAATGCGGCAGCTGCAAAAATACCTGTAAATTTGGTGCCGTCAGCGTAAGCGCGTAGGAGAATTTTATGGAAAAAGAACAATTTGTAACCATTGAAGGGAAAAGAGTACCCATAGAAGGCGAGCGGAATTTGTTGGAACTTATCCGCAAAGCCAATTTCAACATTGTGACCTTTTGCTACCACCCGGAACTGGCCGTATACGGGGCCTGCCGGTTGTGTTTAGTAGAAGTGGAAGGCATGGGCATTGTGGCTTCGTGCACGGTTGCCCCGAAAGACGGTATGAAAGTGCGGGTTAATAGTGACGAAATCCGCCATTTGCGCCGCATTAACTTGGAACTCTTGCTCTCGTCCGGCAACCACAACTGTACGTTGTGTTCCAAATCCGGCAATTGCAAATTACAGAAACTGGCCAAAGATATGGATGTAACGGAAATCCGCTTTAAATCCAAAAAAATTGATAGCCATAAAGACGCTACGTCGCCCGCTTTGGTGCGCGACCACAGCAAATGTATTTTGTGCGGCAACTGCGTACGTATTTGCAACGAAGTGCAAGGCATTGGTGCCATTGATTTTGCCTTCCGCGGGTTCCGCGCCAAAATTGCTACGGCGTTTAACAAAGAACTGGGCCAAAGCCACGAATGTGTGTCCTGCGGCCAATGTGCGCGCGTCTGCCCGACAGGGGCGTTGATGCCGAACTCCCAAGAAATTGAAAAAGTATTTGAAGCCATTAACAACCCCCACAAAAAAGTAGCCGTGCATATTGCCCCGGCTGTGCGCGTGGGACTTGGCGAAATTTTCGGACTTCCGCAAGGCCAAAATGTGGACGGTAAAATTGCCACGGCTTTGCGTATGCTGGGCTTTGACTATGTATATGATACCGCGTTTGCGGCAGACTTAACTATCGTGGAAGAAGCGACCGAATTTATTGAACGCTTCACGAAAAAAGACCGCATGCCGCAGTTAACCAGCTGTTGCCCGGCGTGGGTCAACTACGTGGAAAAATATGCACCGGAATTTTTGCCGAATATGTCCAGCGCGCGCTCTCCCATGCAGATGATGGGCCCGGTCATCAAGGCAGATTTTGAACAAAAAGGCGGCAAACGCGAAGATTTAGTCGTGGTAGCCGTGATGCCGTGCTCGGCTAAAAAGTACGAAGCCACCCGCGAAGAATTTTCCGTCAATGGCAACCCGGATACGGACTACGTTGTTACCACGGTGGGCCTGGCGCGTATGATTAAAGAAGCCGGGATTGATTTTGTAAACTTGGAAAACGAATGGTTTGATATGCCGTTTGGTACCAAGACCGGGGCGGGCGTGATTTTCGGTGCTTCGGGCGGGGTCATGGAAGCCGCCTTGCGCTTTGCGTTAGCCGAACTGGACCCGGAAAACGCCCACAGCGTTAAATTTACCAGTCTGCGCGAAAGCAGCGTGTTTAAAGAAAAAACCGTTAAAGTAGGCGACGCAGAAATCCGCGTGGCGGTTGTGAGCGGGCTGAAAAATGCGCGCAAACTCTTAGACGACATCAAAGCCGGAAAAAACAAGTACGACTTTATTGAAGTGATGTCCTGCCAAGGCGGTTGTGTAGCCGGGGCCGGGCAGCCGCAATTTGACGGCTGGGCACCGCGCAAACGCCGCGCCGAAGGGCTGTATCAGGAAGATACGGAGCTGGCGTACAAATCGCAAGATAACAGCGGCGTAATGGCGTTGTATGGGCGTATTTTTGACAAGATTGGCGGCAAACGTGCCCACCAACTGTTGCATACGCACTATACGGACCGCAAGGATAGAACCGGGCAGAAATAAACGACGCACGCAAATATCCATTAGCAAGCACAAGGGCATAAACAAAAAAGTTTATGCCCTTGTGTCTTGTTCAGGTTGTTTGATTACAACATGCACATACCGCCGGTCCAAGTCCAATAGGTGCCACCCGGATAACTAAACTCTTTATACTCCCGAGGGGCACTATTGCAATGGAAATAATCCTCACAATCTGCCTTACTTGTAAAATTTTGAACACGACATTTCTTATGTATCAGTTTTCCTTTTTCCCATTTGAACTCAAGAATTAAATTTTCCGGAGATACCATACATAAAAAAAGTACTTGGGGGTCACCAACACTAATGTAAGGCTCCGTAAAACCAGTATCATAAGATCCTGTACCCACACTATATTTAAAATGCGTTAATTTGGGCGCAGAAAAAACTAACTGTTGTGCATCCAATCCTGAATAAGTGCCATTTTCCAAATAGTAATTGGTTACCGATTTATCTAAGGCATCAAATACAGTAAGTGCTTCCGTTCCACGTGCCTTTTTGACGGCCTTATTATACTGCGGCAGGGCCACCGCCGCTAAAATACCAATAATTAAAACGACTACCAAAAGTTCAATAAGCGTAAAACCTTTGGGAAGACAACTATGCATATTACTTTGCCAAGTACTTTTATTCATATACTTCTCCTACATATTTAGGTTGTAGGCAACAAGGGTATAAAAACGGCCTCTTGCCTATGGGTACTCAAACACATGGGCAAACAGCCGTAACCTATTACAAATGTAACAAGCATTGAGCACAATACATATGGCTAGCTATTTCCACCTATATTGTGCCTAATACGACTATTTTCCAGTTTGAGTACCGTTTACTGTTGTAAACTGTATCTGCACGACTGAACAGATGACTAGAAAACTAAGTAAATTGTAGTTTTATTATAGCAAAATCCACACCAAAAATTGCTACTATATATAGGATGACGATTTTAGTTATTTTGTGGATGCTTGCCCTAAATGCCCTTTTGGCGGCGTATGAAATGGCCCTCGCATCTATTTCCCGCACCAAAGTAGCGGTACTCGTACAAGAGAAACTTTCCGGGGCCGATGCCGCTTTATTTATGAAGGACCATTTGGAAGGCAGTTTGGCCGTGGTACAAATCGGCATTACGCTTGTAAGTGCGATTGCTGCTGCACTAGGTGGAGCCGGGGCAGGGGTTTCCTTTACCCCTTTTTTGGAAACACAGGGCGTGCCGGAACAATTGGCAAATATCCTTTCTATTGCGTGTGTGGTGTTGCCGCTTAGTTTTGTAATTATCGTTTTTTCGGAACTGATCCCTAAAACATTTGCGCTCAAAAACAAAGAATGGGTCGTACTAAAACTATCCCCGGTCATGCGACTGATTTATAAATTATTACTTCCGTTAGTTAGCGGCATGGAACACATTGTACGTTTTTGCACGCAAAAAGCACCCCAAAAAACGCAGGACCCTCAAACCGCCCAAAAAGCCGCCCTTACAGACTTACGCACGGCAGCGGCCATTGCGTCGTCCTCGCGTTTATTTGGTCAACGGGAAGAAAAAATGGTACTTGCCAGTGCCCAGTTTTGCGTACGTACCATCGCCGAAATCCAAGTACCGCTGGACCACGTGTATTTTTTATCGGCCAATGATTCTATCGCCGAAACATTTTTAAAAGCCCATTTGGATATGCATACACGTTTCCCGGTACTGGAAAACCCGGATGACAAACAAAGTATTATTGGGTATTTAAACTTTAAAGATATTTTTTCATCTACTAAAACCAGTAGCGCACATACCTCTACGCGCTCTATCGTGCGCCCCCTTATTAAACTACCGCAGGACACACTCATTTCTTCGGCCCTGGAACAACTGATGAAAACCAAACAACATATTTGTTTAGTAACCGACGAAACGAAAATTACCGGGATTTTAACATTAGAAGATATTTTTGAAGAACTGGTCGGAGAAATTGAAGATGAGTATGATTTTTCAGCCGCGTATATCCGCCCGTTTGGGGATTCGTTAGTAGTTAGCACTTCTGCCAAAATGGGGGATGTGTTTAAAGCCCTCAACAAACCCCTACCCGCTACACTCAACCCAACCTGTACCGTTGGGAAATGGGTGGAAATAACCCTGGGACGCGCCCCTACCAAAAATGAAAAATTTTCTGCGGATGGGCTTCTGTTAGAAACCCGCAAATTTCGTCGTCAACGTCTGGTAGAAGCCTTGATTGCCCGAGCACACACCTAGTACAAAAGGCCTATTGTTTGTTAGGCCTTAGGGCCCTGTCGGTTTTATCCCTAATTTCATATCATATAAATATGAACACAACTAACTTAATGACCAAAACAGCCGCGGTGGCGGTCTGTTTATTTACGGCCGCAATTGCCTCGGCCCAAGGAAAACTTGTTAAAGAACTTACGGAAGGCGGATTCAAAGTCCCCCGTAATTACCGCGGGACAGTACAGCATTTTGTATTTTCCCCCGCTACAACCCGGCATATTACAACCGGGATTGCTGCCGGGAAGTTAAACCGTACGGTATCTGATGCGGTATTACAACATAGTCCCATTCCGGCTCCCGTAGTACTGGGACACCACCCGCAAGAAATTTCCCATAATTTGCATATGTTTATAGCAGCTACCCCCTTAGAAAAAGAAGTATTGATTGCAAATAAGGCCGAACAAAAATTTTATGAACCGGAAATTACAGCTGCCCGGAAATTACATAATTTGGTGTTAGGAATTAAACAGCTAAACGAAGAAAACACCGTGCTAATTGCTTCCGCTATCCTGAATGATATCAAAAACCATGCATTACAAACTTACTTACTCCAGTCATTAGCAAAACAAGATATTTACATGTTAGATACGGACTTAACGGAATATTTTGGTTTGGAGAAAAATTTTGAAATAACTGCCTTTAACTATACCTTACGCCACCCACACCAACAAGTACTTATGATGCGGCGTCTGCTCAATAATCCACTCGTAGACGAAGCAACCAAACAAACGGTACGGGCGTTTTTAAATAAACCCCGTATTACACCGGAAGAATTTCCCGCATTTCAAAACGCCATTGCTGCGTTGCAAGACCAGTATACCCAACGGATGCTGGCCGCCCAAGAATCCGATATTATTCAAACCCAAGTAGCCTATTATGCCAAATTAGTGGACCGGTTGGGGGATTTTATCGCCCAATACGGACGTATCCCTAAATGGAATACTACAAATCCGGTTGAAATACAACTATTTGATGAAATTGAATGGGTACATGAGAATGAATGGCGTAATCAATTTGAGCCCGCACTATCTTACCAACATGCACTCAATTTAGTGTTAAAAAACGCCCAACCGTCTTATTTGACCCGGGCTGAAACCATAGCATTATTTGATGATTTTGTAAGAACAACAGGCCGGATTTATCCGTATTCTCTGCGTAACCAACCCGAAAAAGGCGAAATTCCCTTTACGCGGGAAGAAGAATTATGGGATAACCTGTCTTATTGGCGTATTAAAGATTCGTCGCTTACGGCTGAATTAGCCGATATTTACCGTAAATACGCTCATCAAGAATAAAAAGAAATTTCCTCCCAAATAATACACAAACCCCCGGTAGTTTCTACCGGGGGTATTTGGTATTTGTGAGTCTTATTTATATTCTAATTTTACTAATTTATAGGTACGCGGTCCACGCGGAAGTTGGGCCTCAAAAACTTCGCCTTCTTTTTTGCCCAATACACCGCTAGCCAACGGAGATTTAACGGACAGGAGGCCTTTGTCCGGATTTGCTTCGGCCGGGCCTACTAACGTATAGGTAAATTCCAGACCCGCAGTTTCATCCGCAATCGTAACCGTGGCCCCAATACGGGCTTCGCTATGGTCTACTGTTAAATCGTCGGTAATTTCGGCATTACGTAAACGGACTTCCAACTCGTTAATAAGAGACAAAGTTTGGGATTGCTTTTCTTTGGCAGCATGGTATTCGGCATTTTCTTTTAAATCCCCTTGGGCAGCGGCGGCGCCGATTTCTTCAGCCAGTTGCGCTTTTATTTTTTTCAAATCTTTTAGTTGGTTGACCAACTCTTCATATTTTTTACGGCTTACATAGAATACTTCTGACATATTTCACTCCTCTTTTAGATAAGTGTACTATTTATGCGGTTTATTTTCAACCCGCGTGTTTCTTGCTATAATAAAGGTATGAAATATGCATGGGGATTATTTCTATGGTGTTGGGCCAGCGGATATGTGTGTGCCCAACATAACCATGTACAAATTGCCCAGCAAAATATGCCCGCCGTAGTAGCCGTAAATGTTTTTCAAAAAGACGGAGGCACATTCTCTGGCACCGGATTCACGCTAACAGAAAACGGCGTAATTGTTACCAGCAAACACGTGTTGGAGCAAGCTTTATATACCAATATTACCTTCCCCAACGGTACCACATCCGCAGAAGCACTTGTACTGGCCGAACATCCGCAAACCGATTTAGTGTTGCTTAAAATAGCAGCCCGTCATTTGCCAACTGTTACGTTGGGAGATGAACACACCGTACAACCCGGGCAAACTATTACTGTCATTGGTAATCCGCGCCGTTTGCAAAATACGGTTACCTCCGGGCTAATCAGCCAAATCCGCCCTCAAAAGGACGGCACAGTATGGCTCCAAATTAGTGCGCCTATCTCCCCCAGTTCCAGCGGAAGCCCGGTATTTAACGAGCGAGGCGAAGTAATCGGTGTGGCATTTGCGTCCGTTACCGGGGAAGGCAACCAAAATTTAAACTTTGCGCTCCCGGTTAGCGAGGTAAAAAATTTATTGGCCCAAGCCCAAATTACACTCCCCGTGACCGCTAAAATACCGGCCAAAAATCCGTTTTTACGCCATATTCAAAAATCATGGCAAATTACCCAACGTCTCTTGCGACGTTGGTATCATGCGTGGTTTGCTCCCAACGCAACCCATTAAGAGGAAATAGTATGAAAAAAACGATTGCAAAATTAGTATTTATCCTGTGCTGTATAGGCGGTATTATTTTTTTACTGCTCCCGTTTTTAGAAACCACTCCGCCAGCTACGACTGACTTAAAATCTACCCAGCCGCAAATCAGTTCTTCTAACCCGCTAGCCGCTATTGCCAAACGGCTGGGAGCCCTGTTTGGCCGCCGTAACCCCGAACGAGAGGCCCGGTTATTAGCAGCTACCCCGCAAGACAGACCGGATTATATTCCGCCTGCCTTCGGTCAAGACGCCGCCGATGCCCCCCGGCGTGCAACCCAGGAATCACCAATCGCCCAAGAAGCAGGGCAACCTACGCAACCGGACGAAACCAATGTACCGGTACCGCCTGTTCCCAACCAGGAATACGGGGATGCTTCCATTCAAACTGATAACGGAGAATGGGTACTCGTCCGCCAGACGGCACCGCAAAGTGCGGAACCGGGTATGCACGAAATCAATGTGCACGAAGACCCATATACGCGGTATATTAAACAAGAACGCTCCCGCCGTTTTCATTCTTCTGTCCAACAACAACCGATACCCGATTCAAAATGGGCCCGGTTTTTGCGGCCGATTCAATCCTTTTTCGGGCTAGATGAGGCACGGCCTGTAGAAAACCGCGCCGCTGCCATATACCGGGGGGATACGACCCACCCGAGAAACGGAACCCAGGCCCTGGCCGGGAACCGCCTTACCACTTTACCCGCCCGCCGCACACGCCTTCCCTGGCCGGATATTTCTCCCGCTCAATGGAACGCTATGACTGAAATAGAACGTGAACACGAACGTGAACGGCGCGACACGGCTGAATTTGTGGACCTGCTCTCCGGCACACGCAGCGCGGAAGAAGCAGCAGCCATTATTGCAGAAGCCCAATATCCGGACCCCAAGGACCAAGGAAAACGGGATACCTACCAACACCGTTTGACCGAAAAACATAAACAACAAATCAAAGAAGGAATCCTAACTCAAATCCGCGCTAATGCCGAAGGCCAAAAAATAGTAGATGAACTACAGGAAATGGTGGGATGTTCTAATGCGTCGCTCCCCAAAGCCGGCTGTGACCCGCAGCAACAAGAAACACCCCGGTCCCTCTTTTCAGCAGATGAACTGCAATTTAACCAAGAAGCAAATAAACAAACTTTCTTAGAAAAAACCCAATATATGATGCCCAAAGATTTACCTTTACTCATGGTAATGGGCCCCACCACACCAGAGGCTGTAGCAGCAATGAGCGGATTGGGAGAGGTGGAAAAAACCGTGGAAATTTATCAATTCCTCTATGAAAAACAAAATTGTGCCAACCAGGATTGTTTCTGGATTCCCAATACGATTCAGTTGGACAAACGCTTAACCGATGCAGCCACCATGGCTAACGCCAAACTGGTTACGGACCCTGATAATATGTACCCCGGCTGGGCAAATGCATTTGAACAATATAAAGAAGAAAAAGCCCAACAGCAACAAAACCAAACCGCAAACGAGACAGGAACTTCTGGTACCCAGATAGATAGGGAACAAGTGCGCCAAGAAGCCAAAAAACAATTTACCGAAAATGCAGTAAATTGGATTCCTGTAACGGCCGACCAATTAAAGGATATTCATCAGCATCATACATTAGATGCCACGAACCCCAATAATCCGCAAACGGACGTTTCGCTGGCTATTCCGTATGTAACTAACCCGGTATATGCGGAGGCCGTGTTTCATGCTATTGGGGATCACCCCACCTTTGGCTATGCCAAAGAACCGCTTACAGCCGCTACCCCGCAAAATGTGCAAGATTTACAAGAAGCGGATAAACAAACTGCTATTAACACAGCCAAACTGATTACCGATTCTTTAGCTGAAAATGTTAACACCGCCTTATCGGTCATTCAAGGGGTTACCCAAGAAGCCGTAACCGAGGGAACACGAGCTGGGATTAACCAGCAAATTAACCAATTTAACCAAAGCGGGCAAAATTGGAATGATATGCTTAATGCCGTGAAAAACCGCAATAGCGGGAAAAACTCCGGCAAAAAATAGTTTCTTTTCTACCCCAAAAGGGGTATAATGGGTATAAGTGTATCATACGTGCGTATAACTGAATACACAAGGAGTGTGGGATGAACAAAAAATGGACCGTATTTATATGCGTAATTGCATGTTTCGCCGGGGCAGCGTGCCGCCAGAAAACGCCGGACCGCTATGACCCGCAGCAAAATTACGAGCGGTTTATTAACTCCCACGTATTTGCCAAGTGTGAAGCGGTCAATACACCCCAAGCACGTTATTCACTAGCAAAAGTTTTAAAACGTCCGGGCAACGATATAGATTATTATAAAATCCGCTTTGTAAACGGACCTTGCAAAGGGAGCGTGGTATGGACAAAGGATCTAGTCCTCAAAACTAGCCCGGTAGAAGATGCGTCTCTCATTCCAACGGGCACCGTAGTATTACGCAATTTTGATAACCCCAAAGAACCTTTCAATAAAGATATTACAGACTATTGGAACACCGCCGTTGTATTAAGTACCCAACGGGCTCATAAAGGAATTATTGACTTGGGATTTCCAAGGGACCGTAATGACTTTTTCCCCGCCCGGGAAAGTATTTATATACACAACGTACGTTTGATTAACAAACCCGTTTTAAAAGACATCCGTCAATTTATTAAATAGGAGAATCTTATGAAATTATTTCGTTTTTGCTTCATTCTTTGCACTATATTGGGCTTGACTGTTGCCGTACAGGCAGAGGAAGGAGATCCCATTTCTACTGAAACCATGATCATTGATGTACCTACCGCAGATGCATTAGACCGTTACCAAGCCTCTTTCTTAACACGTGTATATGAACACGGCACAGTTATGGAAAGCATTGATTTTGGGGTCTATCCGCGTATTAACATTGGGGTCAGTTTGGCAATACACCAATGGATTGGAACTTCCACCTCTGTGAAAGTATTAGACCCGGATTTTCAAGCCAAATGGAAACTTTTTGACGGCAACTTATATTTGCCGGCGATTGCCATCGGTTATGACGGCAGACGGTATGGATACGGATATAACGACGATCATGTTTATTCCTCCCGCTCCAAACATTATATGGACAACCGCAAAGGCGGTTATGTAACCTTGACCCGTGAAATCTTTACGCCGGGTTTATCGTTAACAGGCGGGATGAATATATCTGACTTTGAATGGGATGAAGTGTATTGGTTTACCGGTTTATACTATAAAATACTTCCGCAAGTTACCGCTTTGGCGGAATGGGATAATTTACGCAATATCCGTGATTCCCGCTTAAACTTGGGCGCGCGGTTTTATTTACACCCCTCTTTAGCATTAGATGCTGCCTTCCGGCGTATCGGACGCGGAGATGAAAATGAACGTATCTTGCAACTGCGTTATGTAACTACTTTTTAAGAGAAAGGTATGACCCCAAAAAATCCATTCCAACGCCGTACTATTTTTATTAAAAAAGGGCTGCAACTGCGTTATATGACGCTCATTGTAGTGAGCGTTTTATGTGGTCTAGCCATTATGACGTTGGAACTGGCTATTACCTTAAACGAACTTTTTGATGCTTATCCGGTACTCATGCAGCCGATTTACGATGAATTTATCCCCATTGTATCCAGTTTCTTTTATAAAATTGCTATTTATGTATTATTTGTAGTTATTATCTCGGCCATTGTTTCGCATAAAATGGCCGGGCCGGTATACCGCTTTGAACAGACATGTAAAAAAATTGCAGCGGGGGATTTTTCCCAACGTATTCACTTGCGCCAAGGAGATTCCTTGACAGAATTACAAGACGATTTTAATAAGATGATGGATGTGGTGGAAAACCGCATTCACAATAAACCCTTACCGTAAATATATGAAACGAACTTGGCTTTTGTTGTGTATATGTGTTAGCCTGGCCATTACCGCCCAGGCCCAAAGTAATTACAGCGTCAATTTTTCCAGTTTGTTAAGTGAACACCTTACTCTGGAAAATGCTATTCGCTTGGGACTTGAAAATAATTCCGAATTTTTAACCGCCCGGCAAGAAATTATTATTGCCGAACAAAAAGTAAGTGAGGCAAAATTCCGCTATTTACCACAGTTTACTTTGCAGGGAAATGCTTCGTGGTATGATGCAGACTCCGCTATGATACTGCCGGAAATAGCTACAAGCCGTTTTTTGCCACCTAGCAAAATGTTGGACTCGAACCGCTACTATGGCGTGGGGGCTAGTGCAACCCAATATATTTATTCAGGTGGACGTATCCACGGGGCGTTAAAAACAGCCCGGGCAAACCTGAAACAGGCTCAAAGCCGTTATGAGAGTGTAAAAAATGCCATAGTGCTGGATATTAAAAAATCATTTACCCATTTATTATATGCCCAGCAACATGCAGCACTTGCCCAAGACTTGTGGAACAAAACGGCCCGCTGGCACTTATCTTCCGACGGATGGACCCGCATCCGGCAACAAGCCATTTTGGCCCAATTACAAGCGCGCGCGAATCAGGCCCAATACGAATTAGAACAGGCCCGCCTGGCCATGTTAGTGAGTTTGAATAAAGAAACAAATGCCCCATTGACAATATCCGGGGATTTAGACCCCGTTTCCATAACGGGGGATTTACCGCATTTTCAATTATGGGCCACCGAATTTCGCCCCGAACTTAAAACCGCTATTTATGCACTAGAACTAGACAGCATTGCCATAGATATAGCTTTGTCTAGGCGTTACCCGGATATTTTATTAAATGCTTCGTATGAGCGGGTAGGTTCTTCGGATTTGGATGACGAAAACAAACAACTTTCCTTAGCGGTACGGCTGCCTATTCCATATACATTTTCCCAGCAAATAAGCCAAAAAAAAGCTGAACACAAAAAAGGAACACTACACCGCTCCGCTATAGAAGACACAATCCGCGTGCAAGTTACGTCCAGTTTTACTAAAATGGCTTTTTGGCAGAAAGAAGTAGAAACTCGGCGGGAAACATATCAACTATTGGAAAAACTTATTAAACAGCAACTTAAACAAACCCCGCACACGGGTATTACCGGGTTGGAAGCGTTGCACGATTACCTGCAAACAGGCCAGGCTTACTTAGAGGCCTTACGCGAAAATCATATTGCCAAAGCCGAGTTAGAATGGGCCATTGGCAAGGATTTATAATGTTTACATGGCGCCGGCTTTTTTTAAGCACCCTAGTTCTGTGTTGGGGCGGAACATTAGCCGCTTTCCCCATACATACAGATGATGAAATTTTACGCGAATGGATGTGGCAGCGGTTTATAGAATTGCCAAAGCAAAAACGCCCCACGATCGGGCTGGCTCTTTCAGCCGGCGGAGTACGCGGATTTGCCCATGTCGGCGTATTAGAAGTTTTTGACAATGCCCAACTTCCCATTGATAAACTGGCAGGCACTTCTATGGGATCTGTAGTTGGCGGGCTCTATGCAGCCGGATTACCCACCAAAAAACTGTGGGAATTAGGCAATCATATTACGTTAAGTACCATTACGCCGGACTTCAATACCCGGGGACTTTTCCGTTTTATTTTTGAACGCAAGCTGCCTACCTCTGCCAACTTGTCCAAATTTTTTGAAGAACAACTGGGCAATATGCAATTTGAGGACATGCCAATTCCATTTTCCTGTTCAGCTATGGACGTAAAAACCGGAGAGCGGGTGTTGTTTAACTCCGGGCCGTTATCTATTGCCGTACGTGCCAGTATGAATTTGCCGGGTGTATTTGAACCCGTAGAATACCGCCACCGGGCGCTGGTAGACGGAGCTGTGGTAGATTATTTGCCGGTAGAAACGGTAAAACAAATGGGAGCTGATTATGTAATTGCGTCCGTAACGCCGTTTGATTTTTCTTCCAAAACTCCCACCACTATTTTAGGATATGTTAACCGTGTCAACGACGTGCGTGCGGCCGCCATGATTGAAGAATCGGCCCGTAAAGCCAATTTTGTAATTACCAACCGTGTGCTAGATACCGGCACACTAGAACTTAACAAATTACAACAGGCCGGAGAAGTGGGCGTGAAAGAAGCCTACAAGAATTTAGGGGCTTTACAAGAGGATTTACTACTATATGCCTTACCGTCTATTTTTGTCAACTAAACCCTTGTGGGGAATAGTGGGGATCTGCGTACTAAGTGGATGTTCCTTATTTCAACATGGTTTTTTAGGATTTGATCCGATGAAGGACCGAAAAGAGTACGTCCGCGCCCGCGATTTATATGACCAGCAAAAATACCAAGAAGCTATTGGGGAATTATCTACCTATATTTATAAAGCAGGCAACGTCAAACGGCGGGAAGCGCGTGCCTACCGCTTATTGGGAATGAGTTATGAACAATTGGAACAACTGGACCGGGCCTTAGAAGTATACTTAGAAGCATTGGAATTTCATCCTAAAAATGTGCCCTTATTGCTAGCAGCGGCTAACCTATACCAACGTACCGGTTTGACAAACCGCTCTCAAGAATTATATGACCGGGCTCTACAACAGGAACCTAATAACTTAACTGCCTTGGCCGGACAAGCGGAAAATTACCGTTCTTTTGGATTTTATTCCAAAGCCCGTTCCTATTATGACAAAATCTTTGCGCTGAGTACTTCTCCTTCCCCACTCTACCGGGCCCGGTATGTTTCTACTTTTTTAAATCAACGCAATTATGAACAAGCCTTCATACACATTACCCAAACCCTGGCACAAGAAAATGACAACCCGGATTATTGGCTTTTGAGTGCTAAAGCCGCATTTGGCTTAAAAAAATATGCTCAGGCATTAGCAGATATCCGTATGGCCCGCAAGCTGGCACCAGAACGGGAGGATTTACAACTTTACCAAATTATCGGCTTATACCAAAATGGCCGATATACCGATTCTTTAAATGAAACTAAAGAATTGCTTTCTAAATACCCTAACCAACCGCTAGGATTACTGTTGCTCGCCCTCAATGAACGGGCCTTAGGCCGAAAAATTTCCGCTTGCACCCATTTACAACAAGCCGCCCGACAAGACCCAGAAAGTTTTGTGGGACAAGTAGCTACCCGTTTACTAAGTGAATGGAAATAAATAATTTTATATTTATTTAATGAAGGAGAAAACATATGATAATACTTCTAATGCTCGTCATACTAGTTTGGCTGATTGTGTTGCAAGTAACCGTCAACCGCTTGCAGGATAAATTAGACCAATTGCCACTTATGATGCCCAAACAAACACAAGAAAAAAACCCTGTACCACCGGCTTCTTCTGTTTCTAAGCCGCAAGCGGTCATTTCCACTAAAAAGGCAGAAGTAGTATCGGCTCCGGCTTCACAACATATTGCACCTGAACCAGAACCGTTTATTTTCACAGAAGTAACCGAAAAGCCTTCCGCTAAAAAGTCAGCCAAACCCAATTTTGAAATTACAACCGCTAAGTTATTTTCCTGGCTGGGCGGATTTATGCTTTTTTTGGGAGTTGTGTTCGGCATTAAATATGCCGTAGAAAACCATTTCTTACTATTAAGCCCGGCAATGCGTATTTGGGTCAGTAGTCTATTGGGAGTGTGTTTGGCCGGATGCGGGTATATGCTAAAAAATGAAAAATACCGCATTACTTCCCACACATTACTGGGAAGCGGCTGGGCCATCGTGTATGCCGCGGTATTTTGTGCCCACACGTTTTATCACTTGATTTCCTTGCCACTTTGTTTCGTGTTTATGGGACTGGTATCGTTTGCGGCACTAGGAACTTCCCTCGTCAAAAATGCAAAATATGTAGGATACTTAGGAGCAATCATCGCCTTTTTAACCCCTATTTTACTCCATAACGGCAGCGACGCATGGGTAGCATTTTTCTTATATGTATTTTGTATCAATTTAACTTCTGCCTACGGAGCCGTGAAAAAAGGCTGGTACGGATTATTCATTTGTACACTTACGTTTACGTGGCTTAGCCAAGCGGCGTGGTTATTCCCGGTAGAAGCGTATAAGTTAACCGGAGTAGCTATTTTCTTTTCCTTGTATGCGTTAGCAAGTGCCTGGCTCGTGCGCCGCCAGCCTGCATGTAATACAATTTCTTACGCAGCCGGCATTTACCTGTGTATGGGACTGTTACTGATGTTACCTGCCGGTGCCTGTTTACCGGGAGTTATGCCGGTAGTACTCCCATTTTTAGGATATACTTTGCTGGCGAACGCCTTAGTGTTGCTACTGGCCGAACGGCAACTGTTACCTTATGGGTTTACGCGGGCTTGCAAAGTGCTATCCTTTGCGGTGCTAGGTACGTGGATGATGCACACCCAAGCCCCTTTGTGGCTGACGTTGTGCACGTGTTTGGTGTTTACGCTGCTTAACAGTTGCGTGGAATTATTGCCCCGCTTTAAACGTACGCAGCCGGACGTATTTTCCGCTATATATCCGGTTGCTATGATGGGCGGCATCCTGATACTTTCTCTCATCCAGGGAACTTCTACATCCGTAAATGATTTTGTAGGATTGTTTGGAGTACTGAGTTTGCTTACCGTTCTTATCCTGGCTGTAGCGGCATGGGCCCGGAAATTATGGCTAGGTCTGATTGCCACCGCACTATTGTTTATTTTCTTACTGGGCCAACTGATTTTAGAAACAGGCACAGAAGCCTTTGCCCCCTTTCTACTATTGGGCGGGATGCTGCCTGTTATATTATGCGTGGCCGTATTGCAAGGCTTACGCCGGGTCCACCTACTGCCCGAGAATGACGTACTGCAGCAAAGTATCGCTGCCGTAACGGCATTACTACCCTTCCTGCTCATTTTAACTGCGGCCATACAAGCCAATGAAACCACTTCCCTACATTGGATTTTAGGAACTACCGCGCTGGTATATGCCGTCAATATCATAGTGGCCCGATTCTACCAAAATACATATATCCTGCCTGTGGCTGTAGTAGGGAGTACATGGGTACAACTGGCCGCTTGGTGTACGCTGGTTTTGCCAAAATGGCCGTATAGTGCGCTTGCTTTTGCCGGCTGGTCAATCGTATTATTGGGACTGTGTATCTATACTCCGTTTATCAGCCGCAAAAAATTATGGAATAAAAACGGCCCGTGGATTGCGTGTGCTTTGTCCGGGCTTACGGCCTGCTTATTTGGATGTTTATGGGTGGGTGAATATGCCCCGGATACGGAAACATCCATCATTCCAGTATTGTTACTGGTCATCTATGCTCGGCTGTTGCATAAATTATGGGGAGATACCAAGGAGCCGCAAGGTCCCGCTGTTGCGATCGGGTTTATGAGCGGGGCGGTACTCATCTTCTTAACTATCATTTTCCCGCTGGCATTACAAAACCATTGGCTGGCCGTAGCCTGGGCAGCAGAAGCCGTGTTGTTACTGGCTTTGCATACTAAAATACCCTATACCGGGTGGAAAATCGGGGCCGGACTAGTGTTCGTGCCGGTGGTGTGTATGTTATTATTTTTCCCGTATACGCATATTGCCACAGGACGCATTTGGAACTGGTACTTGTGGGTATATGGATTATGTGCGATGTCTTTCTTTATGTGCGCAAAATTGTGGGATACCCCGCGGTTTTTTAAATCGGTTTTTTACATAGCCGGGGCGGCCACATTATTTTGGTTACTCAATATGGAAATCGCCCATTGGTTTAATACAGAACGTAAGTATTTGTATTTTGAATTTACCGGACAAGTAGCCGAAGCCCTGGCCTACACCTTGGGCTGGGCCCTGTTTGGGCTAGCCGCCATTGGGGTAGGACTTAAATTACAAAAATCCGCTGTTTCCAAAGCCGGGATTGGAGTAGTAGGGCTAGCGTTAGCCAAGTTTTTCTTATCGGACATTTGGCAACTGCAAGCCATTTACCGCATTATCGGGTTATTTGGACTAGCCGTAATGCTCATTGTGGCATCGTTCTGGTATCAGCGTAAAAAAGTAATCCGCTAACTAAAAACAAAATTATTTCTAAAAAAGGCTGTGAAAAACAGCCTTTTTTTACTATACTATAGATACAATTTTTTATCTGTTTTTGGAACCGTTTAAGAAACGGTGTGCCTGTTCAAAGGTACAATTCAGGTCCAAGGATAGTCCGTTGTCAGGTACAAGATAATGTTTTTTCGCGAACTCATTATTTTGTACCGAGTGTTTTCCATTCGTAATGGAAAACCGCGGCTACAATGTTGGGTACCCTGAATTGGCTCGGCAAAAATAGCCGTTTTGTTGTGGTTTCATAAGCAGAAAAATTGGGCCTAAGGGTCAAAAATTAAAATTAACAAACAGGAGTGTCTTATGAAACGACAACAACGTAGTATATATCCCAAAGGTTTTACACTAATAGAACTTTTGGTAGTCATACTGATTATCGGTATTTTGGCAGCAGTAGCGTTGCCGCAGTACCAGTTTGCGGTGGAAAAAGCACGTACAAGCGAGGCCCGCCTCTTATTAAATGAAGTGTATAAGGGGTATCAATTATGTGTGTTGCAACATGGACCGGTTGATGTCGGTTCTACGCACCCATGTGGAATTAACCTGTTAAGTAATTTGGATATCCAATTGCCGGGAGAAGTAATCTCTTGTTTAGGCGATAGCGAGCGTTGCGTAGTAACCAAAGGTTGGGTATACGAATGGGATGGTGATGGTTTCATAGCCAACCGTATGGATAGTTTTAACGATGACATTGACGGATACCAGTATCTTTTGGCGTTGTCCGATGGAAAAGTTATATGTGATACCGGTAACGGAACCAACCCCTCCTTCTGCCCCAAACTATGCGGCAGTAATGGATGTGAAGTAAAATAGGAAATCTGCATATGGGCCCGCAACTTGGCGGGCCCATATATTAAATGAAAAACGGATTGTTTACTATACCGCTACTAAACAGAGGTTTAGTTTATTGGCCAATGCCACTACTTCATCTACGTCCATGACTAGTGTTTTGCCGGCCTCAAATGCCAAGATAGAAAACCCGGCTTTGTGTACGCTCTTAAGTGTGCGTGTACCGACTACCGGTAAATCATAGCGCATATCCTGGTTCGGGCGCGCCACCTTCACAACGGCTACCGATGTATCTTTCTCCGCGGATTTTTTGTACAGTTCTCCCGCACGCGCAATGCAACGGTCCGTACCTTCCATACCTTCTACCGCAATGACGGCTTGTTGGCTGACTACGCACGTAAGCCCAATATCCAGGGCGGCAATTTGCTTGGCAATCGTAAAGCCGTAATCAATGGTTTTTTGTTCTTCTGGGGTGGGTTGGCGTTTGGAGAGTACGCCTTTACCGGGGAAAAAATCATCTAAAAATAAAGCGGAATTTTCAAATGAAATGCCTTCCTTTGCAAATTCTTCAATGAGGCGCGTTAAAATATGCTTGGTTTGCATACTTTTTAAAGAGGCCAAAAACGCCAAGCCGCGCTTGTCGGGCATTAAGTTCATAAAAATGGACGTGTGCTGCACGCGCCCGGCCATAACAACCGTTTTGACGCCGTGGTCTTTGAAAAACTGCAGCCCGGCCCCTACTTGCCCTAAGCGAAACGGCTTAAACTCCGTACAAATGCCCTTATAATCCCCCGCCGCGGCATTGCCCTTAAGCCCGGTTACATAGACTTCATAACCGCGCTCGGTCGCTTTGCGGGCAATATAAATAGGCATTTTGCCTTCGCCGGCAATTAAGCCAAGTTTTTTGAGATTATTCGCCGTCATCCGTTTCGTGCATTTTCTTTTTGGCTTGCGCTACCCCACGCTGGCTGGCGCGACAAAAATCAATCATGTGCTGTACTTCAGCGCACGGATGGGCGGCTTCCAATTCCGCCATGGCTTCTTCCAAGCGTTTGCCGCTTCTAAACATCCGTTTAAACGCACGGGTAATTTCTAAAATCACTTTGCGGGCTAATCCGGCCCGGCGCATCCCAATGATGTTAAGGCCAACTAGTTTAGCCCGTTCCCCTTGCGCAATACAATACGGCGGAATATCTAATGGAAGCATAGCCCCACCGGAGAGCATCGCCATCGTGCCTACGCGTACAAATTGATGAATCCCTACCATACCAGACATTACCACCCGGTCCTCTACAATCACGTGCCCGGCTAACCCGGTGGAGTTGGCAATAATACAGGAGTTGCCCATTTGCACATCATGTGCCACATGGGAATTTGCCATTAACAAATTATTATTGCCCAGTTTAGTGGGTTTATCTACAAATGTAGAACGGTGAATGGTTACACATTCACGGATTTTGTTACCATTCCCCAGAACAACGCGGGTATGTTCCCCTTTATAAGATAAATCTTGCGGTTTAACGCCTACAAAGCAACTGGCAATCAGTTCATTATGGTCCCCCATAGTTGTATTTTCAATAACACAATACGGGCCAATATGATTATTCTTGCCAATTTGGACGTCTTCCCCGATAATCGTATACGGCCCGACCTCGGTAGACGGATCAATTTTAGCAGTAGGATGAATAATAGCAGTAGGATGAATGTTAGACATGGTGTTCTCCTAAAATAAAATTGAGAGTTGCCTGCGCACATAATTTACCGCTGACGTAGGCCTCGGCATAAATTTTAGATATCTTACCTAATCTTAATACTTCCAACGGCATTTGTAAAGTATCTCCCGGACGCACAATCCCGCGAAATTTGGCCTCATCAATACTTAAAAATAACGGGATACCGCCTTTTTCCCCGGCAATACGGCTCATCATAGCACCCCCAAATGCCTGGGACATGCTTTCCACCACCAATACACCCGGCATAACCGGGTTCCCTGGAAAATGGCCTTTAAAATAATATTCATCCGCTTTGACATGACGGATACCCATATATTTGGTACTGTCTTCCAACACGCGTACTTCATCCACCAATAAAAATGGTTCGCGGTGTGGAATTGATTTTTTGATCTGTTCCGGGCCAATCGTTTGAATGACCGGTAATGTTAAAAATGTTTTCAAAGAGTGTTTAATGCTCATTGGTCCTCCGAATTAGTTAATAAAATTTTAGCAAATAGCACGTTATGTTTGTGCCCGCCACATTCACAGCGAATGGCTAACGGAGGCAATTTGCAACCCGTAAGAGAAATATCCCCCACTAAATCTAACAGTTTATGACGCACGGGTTCGTCGGGAAAGCGACGTTCGTTAATAAACTTATCTTTACCGATAATAACCGCATTTTCCAAATTTCCCCCTTTAGCCAGGCCGTGTGCTTTTAAAAACGCGAGTTCTTCTTCAAACCCAAACGTACGCGCACGCGCAATTTGCTCTATATAATTTTGCTGTGTAAATTCAAATGTATATTCACTATGTGCAAGTAGAGGATGTTTATGTTTATAAACAAACGTAAACGTCAGTTGATCTGCCGGCTCGGCACTATAAAAAATGTTACCGGATGAATACGTAATTTTTTGCTTGATATTTAAAACAGGTTGTTCCGTATCCAATTCCCGGATACCTGCTTTTAATAAAGCACTTACGTATAAATCGCTTGCCCCGTCAGTAACGGGCGGTTCGGGGCCGTCCATTTCTACCGCTACATCCGTAATACCAAGCGCGTGCAAAGCAGACATGGCATGTTCAATGGTCCACACTTCGGCCGTTTCATTTTTTAAATTCGTGCCGCGCAAAGTAGAACCTACATTATCCACATGGGCACGGATCGGCCGAGAGCCGGGCAAATCTGTACGCAAAAATGTAATGCCATTGGAAGCGGGTTTAAAAGTCATGGTTGACGGTACGCCCGTGTGTAAACCAATTCCGCTAACTACAGCGGGTTGTTGTAATGTTTGTCTCATATTAACATCCTACTATCTTTTTAACACGGCCCCAAAAAGACATTGTTTTTAAGGCTGCGGCTTCTTTCTTAAATTTTTGAAATTCTTTGTACATCTCCGGCAATTTGCGTAAAATAGCTTGTTGTTTGAATGCCTCACGCTGCGGCATAGCCGGATAGCCAAAATACGTTTGCCCCGACGGGATAGACCCCATCACGCCGGACTGTGCACCTACTTGGGCACGATCGCCTACTTTCATATGTCCGGCTAAACCTACTTGCCCGGCTAAAATGACCCCGTTACCAATATCCGTTGTACCCGCTACACCTACTTGGGCACAACAAATAGAGCTCATCCCTACCGTAACATTGTGACCAATTTGGACTAAATTATCAATCTTGGTATTATCTCCAATTACGGTACTGGCAATTTTAGCACGATCAATACATGTATTGGACTGAACTTCTACATCATTGCCCAGGATGACATTCCCAATTTGCGGGATTTTTTGGTGCCGTCCTTCGTGGAAGGTAAACCCAAACCCGTCCGAACCGATTTTGGCCCCGGCTTGTAAAATCACATAATCCTTTAAAACGCATTGTTCACGGATGACCACTTGCGGATATAACAAACAATTTTTGCCGATTTGGACGTCCCTCCCAATATAACATTGTGGAAAAATGACCGTATGATCGCCCACGGTTACGCCGTCTTCAATCACGGTATACGCTCCGACGGATACATCGGCCCCCAATGTGGCTTTTTTACTAATCACCGCCGTAGGATGAATACCGGGGGTAAATTTTTGGTAGTGTGCATCTACGTATTTCATGAGCAAAACAAATGCCCATTCGGGGTTCTTCGCATACAATAAAATCCCGTTAAACGGCAACGATTTCCCTGCTGCCTCCTCCGGGACAAATACGGCAGAGGCTTTCAGCTGCGCTAGGAGTTCCGGTTTTTCCAAGGAAGTTACATAACAAATGCCGCCTTCTTGGGCATTTTCCAAGGAACATAAAGAAGTAATTTGTACCTCACAGGGGGTACTGGGCCGAGCATGGGTAATTTCGGCAATTTCAACTAAGGTTAAGGGTTTCATAAGCACCTCTCATTTACCGCGCGGGCGGTATTTTTTCGCTTTCTTCAAGCGGTTTACAAAATCTTTGGTAACATTGACGGGCTTTTCTCCGTATAATACTTCGTCTTTACGCACCACCGCCCCAATGTTACGCTTTTTGGCAAATGATTTAATTTCTAAATAAATATCTTTCAAAATTTCTTTGACTTCTTGTTCCTCTAACTTTAAAATTTCTTCACGCGTGGCGTAGCGGTAATTGTCTATAAAAAACGTGCGTTCTTCCATTTTCCGTTTATTAGAAATAATACGCGCTTTTAAATCTTCCAGCTGAGCGGGCGTGTTTAAAGGGGTAGCATAAAAAACATCCGTCCCGGCAAAAGTCAAACGGTTTAACATATTGCCCAACGCCAGTTCATCTGCATTTTCGGGAGGATGAGGTAATAATTCGTGCGGTTCGGCCTCTAAAATTTCATAAAACGGCTTTAACTGGGCTGCCAAAGAAGCCAAACGGCGGTTTTCTTCCGTTAATTCGGCAATTAAGTTTTTAGCATGGGCAACTTCTTCTTCTTTAGATAAAATTTTAAGACGAATTTGCTCTTTGACAGCCACCGTACGCGGATGCGCGTTAAACGCCTCATCAATATCAATAAATGCAACCGTTAAACATTTTTTGGGTGTTTTTTCGTCGTCTTCTTCCGGGTCAGCGGGCGCGTCTTGGGCTTCCAAGGCTTGTTTTACTTCCAGACGGGCAGCTTGCGGCACAGGTAACCGGTCTTGCGGTTTGGACGGGCCTTCCTGCGCTTTGGCCAAAATCGCGGCGACAGCAGCATTTTCTTGTTCGGTAAGTGCCATTTCTTGCGCTGCCGAACAAGTAGTAACTGCTAAAAATAATACCGCTAAAAGGCTTTGTTTCATACACTCCTTACATCATATTGGAAATATTAAAGTAGAAGTGGGAACGGTCTTCCCCTTTGTTGTGGTTTAAGCCGTACCCCCAATCAATACGAATCGGTAATGACGGCGTAGTTAAACGCAATCCTACCCCGACGCCGGCTTTAAACTGGTTTTCCTGCGGCCCCAAATCAAACTTAATATCATCAAAATGATTCCACGAGTTACCCAGGTCAAAGAAGAACGCAAACTGCGCCATATTTCTTCTTCCCTCGCGCGCAAGCGGGAAACGCAGTTCCGCATTCATCACATAATACATCGTGCCGCCGTATTTAGGGCCGATTTCCCCGGCGCGTTCATAACCGCGCACCGTATCAGCCCCCCCTAAGAAGAACTTTTCATAAGGAGGCACTTCGTCCGTACGCCCATACGGACGAACAGAGCCAAATTTATTAGACAGCACAAATACGATGGGATAATTACCGCCAATATTTAAGACCGTATGATTGAAAATAGAACGCGCGTTAAAGTACCATAAGTCCAAATCGCCGCCAACCGGACCACCCGCTAAAGCAAGCCCTAATGAGTTACGCCAACCGCGCGTCGGGTCCCAGATGTTATCGCGGGTATCAATGGCAAAATCCGTACTAATCGTAGACAGATTGGTTTCCCCTTTGGAAATACAGGTGGACGGATCCTGCCCGGGCTGACATTGGAACTGAGAATCCACATCATAGATGTTAATATGTTCAAATGAATAGCCAAACCCAAGCTGGTAAATATCGTCGTTAAAGCGCGGGCCCACTTTCAAACGTCCGCCGATACGCTTTTCGGTATAGGCTTGGTTTTCTGTAGAGAAAGAGCGGTAGCGGCGTGTATTAAACGCATCTACCCCTAGCGAAGTGGGTTTATCAAAAATCCACGGTGTATACCAACTGACCGTATAATCCAAAATTTCTTTCCCGAATAACGTCCGTATAGATACCCGTTGTGCCCGCCCAAACAAGTTCAAATGATTTAATGAAACTTCCCCATAAAGCCCATCCATAGAACTCATGGCCAACCCGGCGGTAAACATACCGGGACGGCCTTCTACAATGTTAAAATCCAAATCTACTTTATTGGGATCGGCCGTGGGCTGCAGGCCAATTTGCACATCGTTAATAAAACCCAAGTTCATAATTTTAGTTTGGCTGCGTTTGATTTTGGCGTTGTCGTACAAATCGCCGGGGTGGATAGAAAGTTCGCGCGTAAATACGTATTTTTTGGTGTGTTCGTAACCGGTTACGTCCACGTGGTCAATGTAGAAAATGCGGCCTTCGGTAATGTCAAACGTAATGTTTAAGAGCCCGTTTTGAATATCTTTGACCGGGATTACTTGCGCTTGTAAGTAACCTTTATCGGCGTATTGTTCTTGGATAGCGGCAATCGTATCATCAAAATCTTTTTGGTTGTAACGCTGCCCAATACGAAAATAGACCTGCTTATTAAGTTCTGCCGGGGTAAAGACGTTATTGCCTTCAAATGAAACACGCCCGAAATCTACTTGCGGTCCTTCAGTTAAGTGATACGTTAAAAACGCTTCGTTCTTCTCTGCATTATAGGTAACTTCAGGCTGAGATAAATTAAACTCACTATACCCTTTGTTGCGCCCATAAAGCATCATTTTGACCCAATCTTTTTGCAAATTCTGCGGCTTAAATACTTTGCCGGGGCGGTTGGAGGCTTTCTTTAAAATTTTGGCGGTCGGCAATTCAGTTTCGGTACCGTCTGTATCCAGCGTCACTTCTTTCACGCGCACGCGTTCGCCTTCCTGGATGATGAGTTTTACATATACCACGCCCAGTTTTTCATTTTTTTCCAGCTCATACGCCACTTGCGCGTTGACGTAGCCTTTTTCAGCATATTTGGCAGTAATGCGCTGCAAATCACTTTGGAGTTTGGCTTCGTTAAACGGGTCCTTGAGTTTTAATGTCATGGCTTGTGTAATGGCCCCTTTGCCCAGGTGTTTGCGGCCTGCGTACGTTAAGCGGTCAAAAATCGGTTTCTCTTTTACCAGATAGGTTAGTTTATGGCATTGATAGGATGTGCCCGATTCTTTATCTTTACGGGTGCCGGAAATCGGTGTAATATCAATTTCCACGCTGTCAAAACTGCCCAGGCCGGAAATATCTTGCACATCTTCGGACACGGTAACGCGTTCGTAAAGTGCGCCTTTTTTGGCGTGAGCGGCCTTGGTAACCGTTTTTTTGCGGATATTCTGAAGCCCTTCTACTTGAATGTTACAAATCATCCACGGACCGCGGGGATCCAACTCAGTAGGCGTTTCTTGCGCGCGCGCGTACGAAAAAAAAGAAAAAGATGTGCCTAAAACAACCGCACAAACCCGTTTAAAAAAAGTCATTTTTAATCCTTATTACGTCAAAAAGCAAAACGCCCGTACTATAAGACAGCACGGGCGTACGTGGTACAAAAAGAGTTTTATTTGGCCGGTTTTTTAACTAAACCGCTTTTCATACAACCCGTGCAAACATAAGCCGTTTGGGTTTTGCCGTCCAAAACGAGTTTCTGTTTTTGAAGGTTGGGTTTAAAGGTTCTTTTCGTCCGCAAGTTGGAGTGGCTATACGAACCGCCGGAGACGGAGGCTTTGCCACAGATTGCACATTTATAAGCCATAGTATTCCTTCCTTAGTAAGATAAATTATGTTAATTTATTATACAAAGTTTGTAATGCAAAGAGCAAGAGAAAAAGGGTTTCTTACAGTTCTCCAGGCTCAATTTCCATACTACTATCCCACGCGTGAAGGGTTTGGCAGACGTAATTACCTAAGGAAGAATTAAAGGTATAACATCTATTCTCCCAAGAATTGTTGTCTAGATCCTGAAGTGCAGTTACCGCATATAAAGCACTAGATTCTGCATTATGTTTCTCAGATATTCGGTATATTTCACAATCAAGACCAGATGACTGAATAATGCTATGATAACTAAAATCATCTGTTACATACCAGCCATCTATCCATTCCCCGCCGGACAATTCTATATCCAAATCAATGTCTTCTAGAGATATGAAGGATGCAGGCACCCCGTTCTGTAAGATGTACAGTTCAGATATTTGTTTCATTGTACGGATATTTTGCATCACTTCGGTTAAGCGGCTTTTTTCTACCGCTTTTTGGTATTGCGGCAATGCTACCGCCGCTAAAATACCAATAATCAGTACAACAACCAAAAGTTCTATGAGTGTAAAACCTTTGGGTAAACTGCTTTGCATAGTACCCTGCCGGGTGTTTTGACGTTCCATAAACATCTCCTTAATTTAGATTTTCAATTTCCCTGTTTATGAAACCCAATAATAACGGCCACATGCTTTATGGATAGTTAAACGCATAAAACAAACAGCCGTAGATTGTTATTTAATAACAAACATTCGACATAACCCCACCGGCTCATGACTTCCGGCAAAGTTATGTCTCAAACGGACTATTCTTTAGGTTTAACTATCGTTGCGTACCGCAACCGTATCCTTACGGATTTCCTAAAAAAACAGATAGAAATTGTACCTATAGTATAATAAAAAAGTGCCCGTTATTCAATGAGCACTTTTAGATGAAAAATGAGTGATTTTGGATTATTTTGCAGGTATTTTTGAGGGTAACAGTTTACCCGCCAAAATAGATAGCGCAAGTATCCCCACAATAACCCCTAAGGACACCAAAATCGGGATTTTAACCACATGAGAGAGCAGCATTTTGACACCCACAAAAAATAAAATGACCGAAATCCCGTACTTTAAATACGGGAACTTGCCCGCCATGCCGGACAGGAGAAAATACAACGAGCGCAAACCAATAATAGCAAAAATATTAGACGAGTATACGAGAAACGTATCCTGCGTAATAGAAAGCACCGCCGGGATAGAATCTACCGCAAAAATAAGGTCACTCATTTCAATGACGAGCACCGCGGCAAATAGCGGCGTAGCAAACCATTTGGTCCCCTCTTTAATAAAAAAGTTCTCTCCGTGGTAATCGGTCTTTAACGGCATAAATTTACGCAAAATTTTAAGCGGCAAGGACTCACTAGGGTCAAACGTGTCATCCTCTTTTTGCAGCAGCATTTTGGCAGCCGTAAAAATGAGTAGTACGCCAAATACGTAAATGGTCCAGGAAAACAACGAAATTAACTGTACCCCCACAAAAATAAACACAAAACGCAACAAAACGGCCCCTAAAATACCCCATAATAACGCTTTTGGCTGCAAATCGTGCGGAATAGCAAAATAACCAAAAATAAGGATAAATACAAACATATTATCAATGGATAATGAATATTCCAACACATAACCCGTATAAAACGCCAGGGCATGCTGCGGGCCTTCAAACAGCCAAATGGCCCCACCAAATAAGAGGGCCAGGGAAACCCATGCACCTACCATACAGGCAGCTTCTTTAATAGACACGTGACCGTGGTGTTTGTTAAGTACGGTCAAATCCACCACTAACGCCACCACAACAACGGCCCAAAACGCCAGCCACATACATAAAGACACAGTAGAAGTTACAGGTTCCATAGGGGTATTATACTAAATTTACATTTTACGTATGATTTGTTACAATGATTCTACAATTTTTTCTGTTTTTGGGTTCCGTATGAGAATACGGCCTGCTTTTGGAAACAAAAGCGTAACAGTCCCCAAAGACGGCCTGTAAGAGGTACATGTGGGCGGCCACCTACGTGTACCGATTGTTTGCAACTTTTTTAAGTGGCAAATAACGGCTGTTTTGGTATGGAGGACTGTTACCCTTTCCAATCTAGCCGTTTTTTATGTGTGTGTTTCCCGGGGCAGATAAGAATTGTGAATTCGCATATAGGTCGGCTTAAACCTGACCCAGGAGAAAAAAATGATACCAAAAAACACCCGGCGGGGTTATACGCAAAGTAGTTTACCCAAAGGTTTTACACTTATAGAACTTTTGGTTGTTGTACTCATCATCGGCATTTTGGCAGCCGTGGCATTACCGCAATACCAAAAAGCTGTTTGGAAAAGCCGTTTATCAGGGATGGTAACCGCTAATACTACCTTGGAACAGGCACTTGGGGTATGGATGTTAGAAAATCCAGGGGCTCCTGCAGAAACACTTGGGTTTAACGGTACTAGCGCAACGGCACAATTAAACATTGACTTATTTAACGGGGCCGTTTGTGATATACACTCTTGTATGCTAGGCAATTTTATCTATTCCGTTACTTGGGAAGGAACAGAAAATCCTCCTTTTGCCGGAGTTGCGGTAACGATTTGCCCGACCACACAACCTTGTGATTGGTCTAATGCCTTAGCAACATATTCTACTGAAATCAACCGCGAAGGGACAGTTGATGTTCGTTCTTGTTCAGAGATAAATCAACCCGGGGAAATGATTTGTTCCCTCTTGCAAGGGTTTTACCCGGATATGGATTAGGTAGGTTTAGTTGAATAGGTCTCTACTACAGACACCTTTCCCCCGTATCGCTAGGGAAAGGTGTTATTTTTTGTCTTATTTAAGAATTACTTTGGTTCCCGTTACGGTTTTTTGACAAAGGGGGCTTTATCCGGTTTGGCATCATCGGGCACCAATTCTAACTCTTCCAAAAGTAACGCCGGTGTAACCACACTTTGCGCCGGCAGATATACATTACGCCCCGCCGCTACTGAAGTAACCTCGGGTGTATCGCCAACGGCTACAATGTCGCGCAAGGAACGCGGCGTAACATCACTTAGTTTAAGGCCGTAGACTGTTTCTTTACGGCCGTCTTTTGTATATAAACGTTGGGCAGCCGTTAACGCCGCACCATTGGTGGAGTAAATAGGTAAAATATAACAATACTCCAGTTCCAGTTCGCGGCATTTATCGCGTAATTGTTGTTCCAACGCTGCTTGTGAAAGCGGATTTTTGGCCTCTACAAACACATTCGTTAGGCGTTCGCGCGGCAACGTGGCAGGCGTTAAGCGGGCATGGCCGTTACTTTTAGCCCCTTTCTCATTCGGGCGGGACGAACGCGGCAACGCACGCAATTTTCCCCCCGTAATAAGCGTTAAATCTTCCGCTAAAATGCCTTCATCATCTACCGGCATAAAACCGCCTAACGGGGTACCGTTAAATTCCCGCACGGACGGACGGTCATACACATTGGCCGCATTGGAAAAAACACGCAGCCCTAGTTTGCCCCGTAGTTTACCGGCAGATTCATCCGTTTCTGTGCGGGCGGATAACAAGGGAGTAATATGTTGCAAATTACGCACAAGTGTTTCTTGTAAAAATTGCCCGGCCGCCCCAGGAGCCAACAATACGGGGCCCAAGTAGGTACTTGCTTTGCGGGCGTGGTAAATGTCATCTACCGCTTGTAAAAACTCCGCATTTTTCTGCTGCAAGGTTTCTACCGTTTTTGCATCTAGGTTGCTTAAAAACAAAGTTTGTTTCCATTCTTTTTTATAACCGTCTTGATTGCGTAAACGCGCCTTCCATTCCACCTGTATAGCGAAACGGCTTTGCTGATACGCACCGCCTAAACTATTTAAATAATACGTCTCTTGTTGGATAGGCTGAAATGAAACTATAAATTGTTCTACATAATTACGGGTATTCCCTGCGGCAGAAAAGGCTTGTGCCCAAGCTTGCAACCGGGGAATATCCATTACCGGCAGCGGAGCCAAGGAACTAAATACTTGCGCTTGCTTGCCAGGAACAAAATCCGGCTTATCCTGCGGGATATTTTTAAGCCGTTTATAAGCCTGCTTTTGCTGATATACTTCCGTAGCAAACAGGTACGCATCATCTGTTGTTTCCCACAATGCTTGGCGGATACCGTCGTAACTCTTCGCCACAGAATCTTCCCGTTCCGGCGAGTAAGCATAATTTGCCGAATAAGAATCATGGGCATAACCCATACTATCTGACTGTGGTGTACCAATATCTAACACCACAGAAACATTTAATAAGTCATCACGCGTTTGGGCCGGATACAACGCCCCCAAGGAAGCAGAAACCGCCGGTAATAACCGGACATTTTCCAATTTATAAGCCACGTAAAACGGACGAGGTGCCCCCGGACGTTTTAACTGGTTAAGCGTGCGGGCCATTTCGTCTTTCATGGCGTTAAAATACATATTATCCGGCAGTTTTTCTGCGAAAATAGGAACGGCTACCAAAATACTTATAAGCGTAAAAAGATATTTCTTCATCTTATTTTTCCTCCGCAAACGGCGGCGGTAACAAGGGGGGCTTTACGTTACTTTTGCCGGTTTTTTCAATTTCCAATTTGCGTAGTAACACGCTGGGCGCAATGCCGGATACCGGCACCCAACCGCTCTCGGCCCCGCAGGTACCGTTAAATACACCATAATCATCTGCGGCCGCGAGAATTTCATTAAAACTTACGAGGGGTGTACCCACCATATCAGCCCCGCGTACGGCTTCTTTGCGGCCGTCCGGATAAATCCGGTACGCAAGGGTAGGTTTTAATTTAAAAGTTTGTGGGAAAGAGGTTTGCGTCATAGTAAATCCACCGGATAAGTCCTCTATAATATAACCGTATGGTTTGTTTTGTTTTTTAATTTCAGCTAAAAGCTGCTTTTCCAATTCTTCATACGAAACAGTTTTAGAAGCAATCGCCCGCGTGTTGCCCATACGCGCTACCGGCCGGCGGCCCAGTTGGCGGCGGCCGTGACCGTTAGAAGCGGAAAATCCTTTGACCGGAGAGGAACTCATTAAGAAATTTTTTAAGATTCCATTTTCAATAATGACCACCGGGCGGGATTTAACACCTTCGTCATCATATTCATAAAACCCGCGTAACGGAATCCCGTTAAAATAAGTCAGCGTGGCATCATCCACCACCGTAAGTAACGGGGAAACCACCTGCTGACCGATTTTATCTGTAAAAGTTTTGCCAAAAGAATCTTCTTTTTGGCGGTGACCTTCCACACGGTGCCCCAGAACCTCATGCACAAACACGGCCATGGCCCGGTTCTTTAAAATAGCCGGTACGGTAATAGGTTCGGCTTCCGGGGCCTGGGTTAAGGCTTTGAGTTCGGCTAAACTTTGCAGAATATCTTTGTGCAGTTGTTCTTCGGTAGGGAGTTCCTGTTCCGAAAGCACATCATACGAATTAAAACGGGTTAGGGCGGAACCGTCCGGCGTTTTTCCGTCCAGCGTATACATCAGCCGTGCAAACCGGATAGGCGTTTTTAGACGAGTACCTACGGAATCCACAAAATAGCGCGCGCCCGTTTCATAACTAAATGAAAAGGAACTGGATAATACTTCCTGATGGCCGCGTGTTAATTCAGAAACACCCCGCAGCAGTTTTTCTATTTTCTGTAAATCAAACTGCAAGGGAGTTTCTTCCCGGCAAAATGTTTCTGCCGGAGGAACGGTAAAATCCGGGGAATCATCGGTACGTTGGGAAGAAGTTTGAGAGTCTGCCTTCACACGGTTATATTCCTGTTGGGCATTTTCTACGGCGGTTTGCGTAGCGCGCCATACTGCCGTGGTAAATGCTTTACCGTTTACTGTAATAGCCGGAGTTTCCAAGGTGGTTAGTTCATAACGGGTAATGTCATTTTTAAGCGTACGGGTATTATCCAATGTGGGGCTGCCCACGCGAACTTGCACTTCCAGCATACGTTCCGGTTCGTTCCAGTGGGAACGAATCCCGTTTTCTTCTACATTAAGCCGCTGACCAGACGTTTCGGTATAGGTGTACGCCAGGTAATAAACCGGTGGGTTTTGCTTGCGGAGCGTTTTAAACGAACGATTGAGTTCCGCCGATAATAACTGAATGGGCTGTTGAGCCGAAATTTGGCAATTTTGCTGGGCACGTACCCCAAATGCCGTGCACAACAAGAAACATACTAAAAGAATTTTTTTCATATAAGTATTATAACAAATAAAGGAATAGTGGAAGAAATGCACGTAAAAATGCTAATATATCCAATATGCTGAGGTAGCTCAACTGGCAGAGCAACGGTTTTGTAAACCGTAGGTTGTGGGTTCGATTCCCATCCTCAGCTAAATTTACATCCACCCATTGGGGTGGATTTTAAATTGGGCTTGGCAGCACACCTACGGCTGGGTATGCGATTGGAAATTGAAAGCCGGAGCCTAAATGCCCGCCTTACCTAAAATATGCTAGAATATATGGGAATTGTCCCGTTCGTCTAGTGGCCTAGGACGCCGCCCTCTCAAGGCGGAGATCACGAGTTCGAATCTCGTACGGGACGTTTTTTTCTGCCTAATTTTCCGCATAACTTTGTTGCAAAAGGGCTTGAATACCTCTGCCCTTCCGGGCGGCTGCGCACAGTATACCTCCCTCGTTCGCGCCTAGAACTGTGCAAAATTAGTTTGAAAAACTGCTCTTGGCTTGCGTTATCCTGTACGAGACGTTTTTTAATGTCTTGTAATCCTTTCAATTTGAAGTGCGGTTATACCCACACAATATTATGTCACGGCGTAAATCCGGATTTCTTGTTTTTTACCGAATATTTTTATAACATAATAATATGCAGACAAGTTATACTAAAGAATTTAAACTCGGTTTTAACAAAAAAATTTTTATACTTGTCATTTTGTCTCTTTTTTTGGGGACGGGTTTGATTTGTTTGCTATCTCTCATTAACGGATATCGTATTACCGTAGAAACAATTTTAGGACCCATAGTTTTTGGATTGTTTCTATTTGCCATAGGGCTAATCCCAGGACATATACTAGCATATAAAAAGATTATTTTTATATATGATAACGAATTTATCCGTCTGCTTTTTGAAGGGGGAAATGGCGGTTCAAAACATAAAGAAATTTCAATCAATTTATCTGAGGTTAGCGAATACAAAGAATGCCACGTTTTCAGAGGGTGTGGCTCTTTGCAGTTTATTATGAAAGACAACTCGGTAATCAAAATCGACTACAGCTCTTGGTTGGATATGTATATAAATGCACGCCAAGAAATTCTGCGCGTACTCAATAGTAAAAACATCAAAACAACTTGTGTTTTCTGGCCTAATGGTCAAAAAAGTTGATAATACCGTCTGAAAAATGATTTTATAGGGT
>CALAFB010000053.1 GCA_937891135.1 uncultured Elusimicrobium sp. | reverse complement strand
TACTCCTGTATTTATATATTTTTTTCTTTATTTATATCTCAAATTTACCAAAAAAAAAAAACAAGTCAACTAGCAGACGTTTCAAAACAGCTTTTCAACAAATAAACGACACAATAAGGAGGAGATTGCCGAACCCTGCGGGCCGCCAACACTCGGGAATGACGTTGTGTGTTGACACTCGGCAATGACGTTGTGTGTTAACACTCGGCAATGACGTTGTGTGTTGACACTCGGCAATGACGCGTAAATAGTTTATAGGTCAGGGCTTGCCCTGACAATTGTGGTAGTTGTGGTTCAACGCACGCCGCCTTGCTTGCGTTTTGCGTTAGGTTAAAACTTGACCCATAAACCCAACATGACGTTTAAGCCCCCGTAAAAAATTACGGGGGCTTTTAAAAAAATAGTCTATATTCCCTATTTTTATTTTTTTCTTTTATGCACACGCTTGACGGCTAGTTCTGTGCGTTGGGCCGCTTTGGCTTCCGCTACCGCTTGTGCCTGGGCAGATTTTTGGGCTGCCTGGGCAGCTTTACGGGCGGCTTTTTCGGCCCGGGCTTTGGCCGCACGTTCCAAGCAGGCCTGTTTGCCTACTAGGGCGCGCAAGTCTTTACGGGTGGTTTTGCGGATAACTTTGCGGAAACACCACAACGCCCATATATTAGGAATGGTCATCATGGTCATCGTCAAAATAACAAGGGCCCACATAAAACGCGTGGACATATTGGCCTCGGCCGTGCGTAGCATAGATTCCCCGATAAACAAATCCGTGGAGAAACTGGTTCCAATAATCCCCCCCACAAACACTAACAAAATAAATAAGACGCGCGAAGGTTTAATTAAAATATTAGACCCTTTACACAAAAACTGCAAAGACTTTTCGGTATAATATCCCCAGCCGATAATCGTAGTAAACGAAAAGATAACCAGAGAGAAAACCAAAATCGGCGTACCGATATATGGTACGGTTTTAAACGCACTATTACATAAATTGGCCGCATAGACGTTGGGGTTGGTATAGTCGCCAGCGAGCACAATGACAATCCCCGTTAAACTACAAATAAAAATTGCCCAAAAAACAGACGTAGCCGACACGATAGCCATTTGCGTAGCACTACGCGTGCGGGCAGCCGCTGCCGCCATAGAGGCACTACCCAGGCCCGCTTCCGTCGCCAGTACGGCGCGGGTTACCCCGGCCGTAACGCCAGGCAACATGGCTTGCACCAAGGCCATAATGCCAATTCCTACCGCACCGCCTGCCGCGGCTTTGCCGGTAAAAGCCCCTTTGAGCACCGTTAAAATAGCCGCCGGAATGTGCGAGAAATTCATAATAATGACAATAACGGCAATTAGCAAATACAAACTGCCCATAATCGGCACCAGCCATTCGGAATACGACGCAATACGTTTAACACCGCCTAAAATCACAATGGCTGCCGCTACGGCTACAAATAACGACGCATACCACGGGTTCAAGTTATATCCTTCCCGCAGCGCATCGGCGATGGAGTTGGCCTGCAACGCACTACCCGCGGTTAAACCCATTAAAAGCGTGCCGACGGCAAAAATAATGCCGAGCCACTTGAATTTTAAAATGTTGGACAAATAATACATCGGGCCGCCCACATATTCCCCGTCGGGCAGACGCACGCGGTATTTGAAAGCCACCATACATTCGCTATATTTAATCGCAAAGTTAAAAAACCCGGCTACCACCATCCAAAATAACGCCCCGGGGCCGCCTTCGGCCACGGCGGTAGTTACACCGATAATACTGCCTGTACCCACCGTCGCGCCAATCATTACGGCTAAGGAGCCAAAACTGCTGACCATGCCTTCGCTTTCGGCCTTGGCTACGGAAAGTTTCATAGCGGGCCACGTATATTTTTGGATAAAGCGTAGTTTTACCGTGAAATAAATCCCTAAAAATAAAAGTAGGAAAATCATCGGCGGGCCCCAAATAAGGGCGTTAAACTGGTTCATTACGTCGTACAAACTTTGTAGTGACGGGGTTGTAAAAAAAGTGCTTACTGCACCGGCAAGTTGTTGGACCGTGTCCATAGATTGTGTTTTTCCTCCCAAACGGTGTACAAGGTATTGTACTAAATTTGTTACCTTCAAGCGTATTATCATTATATGCTAAAATATAAATATGCTTAAAACGATTTTTTTCGGCACCCCGCAACTGGCTGTTCCTTATTTAGAACTGGTCCGTACACAGACGGATTTGCAGCTGGCGGTTACGCAGGCCGATAAACCGCGCGGGCGCGGAATGGAAGTTTCCGCCTGCCCCGTTAAAGCGCGCGCGTTGGAACTGGGCGTACCTGTTTTATCGCCCGAAAAACTCAAAGATGATTTTGACAAAATTGCCGCCACGCCGTTTGATTTGGGCGTTGCCGTGGCGTACGGAAAAATTTTTAGGCCGGATTTTTTGGCACTACCCAAACTGGGCATTTTGAATGTGCATTTTTCGCTACTGCCCAAACTACGTGGGGCGGCCCCCGTGCAGCAAGCGTTCCTTCAAGGATACACCAAAACCGGGATTTCCGTATTTTGGATTCGCCCCGGCATGGACGACGGTCCGCTGTTTTTACAAAAAGAAATGGATATTTTACCTGAAGACAACGCGCAGACCTTGTTTGAAAAACTCATCCCGCTGGGATTAGACGGCCTGCAAGAAGTACTCACGCGTTTGCAAAACGGCGAAATGGTACAAACCCCGCAAACGGGCGAACCTACCGCCGCACCCATGCTGCAAAAAGAAGATGCGCTGTTGTGCCCGGCGGATTTGAGTGCCGAAACCTTGCACAACCGTGTGCGCGGCCTGGCGTGCGGCCCCAAACCCAAAGTACCTTTTATATATAAGGGGAAAGTGGAATGGTTGCAAGTGATTAAAACTTTGTTAGATACCCCCCTCTCACAAGGGGTAGACACTCCGCCAGGAACGGTGCTATCCATTGAACGCGACCGCGGAATTTTAGTAAAATGTAAAGAAGGCGCGGTGTGGCTTGTAACCGTGCAGCCCGCCGGGAAAAAACCAATGTCCGCGTACGATTTCGCTAACGGACGCGGAATAAAAATAAATGAAACGGTGTTTATAGAAAATGTCCACTAACGAAGAAAATTTTGACGAGTTTTTGAAAAATAATAAAAAACCCCGCCGGATGAAATGGCTCATTATCGGTATGGTTGTGCTGTTTTTTGCCGGGCTGATTGCCGTATCGGCCGACTGGGTAATGGGGGCCCTCATCCATACCCGCAAAGAAGTAACCGTGCCCGATTTAACCAAAAAGCCCGTTTCCCAAGCATTGGATTTACTGGCCCAACAAAATTTAGCCGCTAAACAGGCCGGTGTGGAATTTGCCCAAGAGGTCCCCCCCGGCTCCGTGCTACGGCAAATTCCGTCCGCCGGGTCCACCGTGCGCGAAGGACGCGTCATCCGTTTGTGGCTTAGCCAAGGTGATGAAATGGTGTTTGTACCCAATACAGTAGGCTCCCCCCTGCGCGAAGCCCAGCTGGCTATCCGCAAAGCAGGGCTCAACGTAACAAAAGTGGAAAATGCGTATTCTTTAACGTACGAGAAAGGGCAAATCATCTCCCAACAACCCGCCGCGGATAGTATGGTACAAAAAGGGACTTCCGTCGTATTGGTTTCTTCCAACGGAATGCCGCCCGCCAGCGTCATTTTAGTACCCAATTTCAAAGGTAAAAAATTAGCCCAGGCTACGTTGTGGGGCAGCAAACAAGACGTCAATTTAATTATTAAAGAAGACCCGGAATCGGTATTCCCTAACGGAATTGTAGCAGACCAACATCCGCAGGCAGATAGCCAGGTTCCGCCCGGCTCTAACGTGGAAATTACCGTCAGCCGCCGCGCTACGGCCGATAATGAAAAATCGTACCATTTACATTATGAACTGCCACAAGGCAAAAAAGAAAGTATGGTGCGTGTAAACATTACCGATTTAACCGGCGAAACCGATATTCTAAATGAAATGCGCCAGCCCGGTTCTAAAATTGATTTGGAAATCCCGTTTACCGGGGCCGCCACGGTACGCGTATTTGTAGACGGTATTTTAGTGCGCGAGCGCGAAGTAAAATGAAAAACACTTCCAAAATGCCCTCTGTAAATGGTACAATACATATTGCACCATCTATTTTGTCGGCTGATTTGTGCCAGTTGGGACAAGAAGTTGCCCGTGTAACACAAGCCGGGGCAGATTGGTTGCATATAGATATTATGGACGGGCACTTTGTACCGAATTTAAGTTTCGGCCCTGCGCTCGTACGTTCTTTGAGAAAATTTACAGATTTACCGTTAGACGTGCATTTAATGGTTACTAACCCGCTTCACTTTATAGAGCCGTTTGCCAAGGCCGGGGCGGATTTACTAACCGTGCATGTGGAATCCAACGACGACACATTGCAAGCGTTAAAAGCCATTCACGCACTTGGCGTAAAAACGGGGGTATCCATTAAACCGGATACAGCCCCCTCTGTATTAACGCCGCTAATGGAATATATAGATTTAGTATTAGTGATGAGCGTATATCCCGGTTTTGGCGGGCAGGCATTTTTAGATAGTGCTCCCGCCCAAATTAAAGCAGTACGCCAACTGATAAATACTTCCGGCAAACAAATTTGGCTGGAAGTAGACGGAGGCATTAACGCACAGACCGCCCCTGTAGCCATAGCGGCCGGAGCTGATGCGTTAGTAGCCGGAAATGCAATTTTTTCGTCTGCGGACCCTGCATTGGCCCTCAAGCAAATTAAACAGGAAACGCCGAAAATTTAAACCGCTTTTACGTAACGTAAAAGCCTATTAAGGAGACATACATGGCAGTAGTAATTAGATTACAACGGGTTGGCAAAAAAGCCCAGCCGCAATATAGAGTAGTGGCGATTGAAAAAAAATCCGCCGTGGGTAGCGAAGCCAAAGAAGTGCTTGGACAATATCATCCGTGCAACCCCAATACCGCCGAACAGGTAAAACTGGATATGCCGCGCGTGGAATATTGGATGAAAGTAGGCGCAAAGCCTTCCCAAACCGTTGCCAGCTTGATTAAAAAAGCCAGCGCCAAATAACCCCCGGGGGGACTATGAAAGAGTTAGCCACCCTGCTCTTAAAATCACTTTCCGCCACACCGGATAATGTGGTCGTGAATGAAACGGTTGAGGAGAATAACCGGGTTTTTCTGTCTACGAAAGTAGACGCAGCTGATAAAGGACGCGTCATTGGTAAAGACGGATGCATTATCAAAGCAGTACGCACGGTATTAAGTGCCGCTGCCGTTAACCAAGATAAAAAAGTTACTTTAAAGCTGGAAGACGAATGAAAATTGACGTTATCACCCCTTTTGGCGAGTTAGTAGATAACACGCTTTCACAAAGTATTGTGGGGCGCGCCCGAAAGGCGGGGATAATTAAACTGGGCACGTTAAATCCGCGGGAGTTTACCACGGATAAACACAAAACGATTGATGACCGCCCATACGGCGGAGGGCCCGGAATGTTAATGTTGGCAGAACCGCTCTACCAGGCCATTAACAAACTGCGCAAGAAATCATCGTACGTAGTATTAACCAGTCCGCGCGGCCAAGTATTTAACCAAGAATTGGCTAAAAAATTGGCTAAGAAACGCCACCTCATTATCGTGTGCGGACACTACGAAGGAATTGATGCCCGGATTTACCCAGAGGTGGATGCAGAAGTTTCTTTGGGAGACTTTATCCTAACCGGCGGGGAATTAGCCGCGTGCGTAATGATTGATTGTATTACGCGTCTTCAAAAGGGAACTTTTAAAAAAACAGACGTAACGTCGTCTGAGTCGTTTGAAGAAAATTTGTTGGAAGCACCGCAGTATACCCGCCCGGAAGTATGGCGTGGACGCCGGGTTCCGCAAGTACTTTTAAACGGCAACCATAAGGAAATTGCCGCGTGGAAACGCGAACAATCTGTAGAAATTACAAAGCAGTTTCGGCCTGATTTGCTTGAAAACGCCTCTCAACCAAAGCCGGCGGGCCGGACTAAGAAGAATATTCGGAGGAAGTAAAATTTATGAACATTAGTGATATCAAACATAACTTAAAAACCAATATCCCGGTTTTTAAAGCGGGCGATACGGTCCGCGTGAAAGTAAAAGTAGTAGAAGGCGACAACGAACGCATCCAAGCGTTTGACGGCGTAGTGATTGCCCGTAAAGGGGCTGGCATCGGCGAAACATTCACCGTGCGCAAAGTGTCCTTTGGTGTGGGTGTGGAACGCATTTTTCCGATTCACTCCCCCCGTGTGGACAGCATTGAAGTGCTCAAAGTTGGTAAAGTACGCCGCGCGAAACTGAACTACTTAACCAAACTCTCCGGCAAAGCCGCGCGCTTGCAGGAACTCAAAAAAACGACCGGTACTACCGACGCTGCGGCTGAAACCGCTGCCGCTGAAGCCCCGGCCGCCGAGGCGAAATAATTACTTTGTAACGAGTAATTTTTAAACTCCGAATTAGGAAGTAAAACCGCTCTGCTAAAGTACACAGCAGGGCGGTTTTATGTTAAGGAAGCAGCAGGCTTTTACCTTGAAAAGCAACCTAGTTTTTATTATACTATAGATACAATTTTTTCTGTTTTTGGAAGCGTATTTGATACGCGGCATTTTGGAAAACCCAAATTGAAATGAAGACCAAAGACAGCCCAATCAGGCACAATGGAAACGGACTAATTACCCGGTTGTATTGTGCCGAATGTTTGTCCTATTTTGGCAAGCTACGGCTGTTGTTGTCGGAGCCCTTCATTTCTCTCGGCGGTATCGGCCGTTTTTATGTGCGTTTTCCAGGCAGAGGAATTGATTTTAAACCGGAGAGGAAAATATATGAAGAAGAACAACAATACCCGGCGGGGTTATACGCAAATTGAGAATGTGGTTATTTGTCCCCCTTGTGGGGAAAAACCTTTAGCCCCGGAAGGTTTTTGTCCGGGGGGCGCGTTAGCGACAAAAAGAGGGGCTACTAAGAAAAGTCCTATTTTGCCCCGCCTAACGGCGGTACTCCCTCAAAGCGGAAAAACTAATTTTCTTTGGCACTATGT
The DNA here is from genome assembly GCA_937891135.1 of uncultured Elusimicrobium sp. GTDB lineage: Bacteria > Elusimicrobiota > Elusimicrobia > Elusimicrobiales > Elusimicrobiaceae > Avelusimicrobium. Next base: position 28,515 of record CALAFB010000053.1, on the reverse strand, counting down.
GCCATTTCCCCCACGCAGGGGGGAAGATAATGAGGCTATGACTTCATTACCACAAGGGATAATTTCCCGCGGATTTACGCTCATTGAGCTGCTTGTAGTAGTTCTAATCATTGGTATTTTGGCGGCGGTGGCCTTGCCGCAATACCAAAAGGCCGTGGCCAAAGCACGACTTAGTGAAGCAGTTCTGTTGACGCAAGAACTGCAAAAAGCAGTAGATATCCACGTTTTACAACATGGAATTCAAGATATAGACTTTATCGCCAATCCAGAATTGTTAGATATAGATCTATCTACCAGCATAGATAAATTATGTGGAAATTCAGATAAAACATTTAATTGTTTCATATTTTGTGAAGTAGGATCAGAACCTTTTTGTTCAATAGCATTATTAGATTACGAAAAGGAAATACCAGTATCGTTAATGCTAGAACGTTCTGCTGACGGCATTTGGAACAAAGGCTGCACATATAACCCCAATGGAAACAAAAAAGCGTTATCCGAATATTTATGTAATTCATTACAAACACAAGGATGGAATTAACGAACGTATTACGCAACACCGCCCCCTGTTAATACAGGGGGCGGTGTGTTAAAACGCAAGTTTTTTTGTAATTATTTAGCTTCTTCGGCAGGTTTGGTGTCTGCGATTTTTTCTTCTACCGTGGTCAGCGGGTTAATTTGCACTTTGATTTTGGCAAATACCGTCGGTTTTAAGTAAATGCTTACTTCCGTTTCGCCCAGGGCTTTAATCGGCATATTGAGTTCAATAGCGTCTTTGCCGAGTTTATGGCCTTTTTCAACGAGGGCTTTGTAAATATCGGCTTTGTTGACAGAACCAAATACCACGCCGTCTGCATTGACCGTTTTGGTAAACGGCAGCACAATACCGGTCAGTTTTTCAGCCAATACGCGCGCTTCGGCCAGTTCGGCTTCAATGCGTTTTTGGCGGCGTTCGGCACCTAATTGCCAATTTTTAATCGCGCCTTCGGTGGCGATTTCCGCCAAGCGGTGCGGTACTAAAAAGTTACGGGCATAGCCGGGTTTTACGTCTACTACGGTTCCCACCATACCTAAATTTTTCACGTTTTGTTTCAAAATAACTTTCATAGAAACCTCGCTTATTTTTTAGGTAAGGAATAAGGCAAGATAGCCAAGTTGCGGTCACGCTTAATCGCTTTGGTGATTTGGCGTTGGTGCTTGGCGCAAGTGCCGGTAATGCGGCGGGATAAAATTTTGCCGCTTTCCATCGTAAAGGATTTTACGAATTGGAAGTTTTTATAGTCGATGTTATCCATCTTTTCGGCGCAAAGTTTGCAGACTTTTCTTCTGCTTTCAAAGCGCCGTTTGCCAAACGGTCTGGCCGGGCGTTCCGTGCGGACCGTATTCACAGCAGCCGGAGCAGCAGCTTCGGCGGCCGGGGCTTGGGTATTGTTTAATTCTTCAGCCATTTTTATATCTCTCTTTGGTTTAGGTTAGAAAGGGACGTCATCTTCCGTCACGTCAGTAGTGGGGACGTCATCCTTTGCAGCCGGGGACACTCCTTCCGAAAAACTGGAAGCGCCCGCTGCTCCAAATTCTAAGATTTGGACTCTGTTGGCAGTAACCTGCAAGTTTTTGCGGGTCTGCCCGGTCGTTTTGTCGGTGTATTCGCTAAGCGTCAAGCGGCCTTCCACGCTAACCGGGGTACCTTTCTTCACGCGGTCTTTACACCGTTCTGCGGCAGCCCCCCAAATTACGACAGGAACATAAACGGTATCGTCTTTCCACTCGTTTGTGGTTTTATCCATATATCTGCGGTTGACCGCAATATCACAACGGCACACTGCCTGACCCTTTTGCGTAAACGCCACATTAGGGTCACGTGTTAACCGTCCGACTAGAAGCACTATGTTTTGTTCCGGTAGTTTAATTTGAGCTGGCATACACTAGACCTATTTTACTACGGGCTTCGCTTTGATTTCCAAGGCTACCATGGTCATGGAGCGAAGCACGTTGTCGTTAAGTTTTAAAGTTTCTTCCAAGGTTTTTACAAACTTGGGTTCTGCTTTAAACTTAAGATAGAGGTAGAAACCATCGCGAAGGTGATTAATTTCATGGGTGAATTTTCTTCTGCCCAGTTTTTCTTCGCTGGTTACTTCCCCGCCGTTTTTCGTAATCAATTCTTTAACTTTGGTTACGAAGTTCCCCACTTCCGTATCGGACAATTGGGGTTTTACAATAATTACGCTTTCGTACGTTTTCATAATACTTTTATTTTCTTGCGTTTTAGGTTAATGAAACCCGGTTTCCCGGGTGCACAATAACCTGTGTATATTATAGCAAAAAAACAGGAACTTAGAAAATGATTTCCTTGTATTTAGTAGCACTTATAGGTCAGGGCTTGCCCTGACAAGGGTTGTTGTTTGCTTTCAACGTTAAATACTGGCCTTGCGTCTTGCGTCAGGTTAAAACCTGACCTATAAAATAGTATTTCTCGTATACAACTCATTTTAGACTGGTTACTTTGCATTTTGATATCTCTTGACTATGACTTAATTTGAAGATATCAAAAAAAAGTCAAGGCGTTTGACCGCCAATGCAAAGTTGGCAACAGCATCTACGGCAAGATAATACTTCGTCCGATTAAATAGATTTCTGATATACGCGGTAGCGTTTGCTGAAGTGACACCCGCATTCTTCTATGCCGCGCAGCATCCCCGCGTTGTCTTCCAGCACCCAGGAAAGTTCTGCCCAATCCCACACCGCTACCCCGTGCGTAATAATGTGCTTAATCAAAATCAAATCAATGCCGCGCTTTCTAAATTCGGGCAGCACGCCCAGCATAATTAAACGCGCATCTTTAATTTTCCGCCATGCCCACAGCGCACGCACCAGCCGCAGCGGGTTTGTGAGTGAACCGCGTAAAATTTTAAATACGTGGTTCATATTGGGAATACAAATATAAAACCCCGCCGGCACGCCGTTTTCTTCCAAAATACACGTACCTTCTATACGCAAAATAGGTTTGAGTTCGTGCACAATGTCCGACATTTCCTGCTTAGTAAGTGGCACAAAACCCCAGTTTTCTGCCCAGGCCTTGTTATAAATTTCACGGATAATTTCAGCCTCTTGCGGTAAATGTTTTAGGTCCAGCCGGCGCAGGGTAATTCCCCCCTTCTTCTCGCATCGGGCACACACTTTTAAAAACCGCTCTGAAAATTGGTCCTCTTTGCTGCGCTTAAACGCGAGTAAATCTTTGGCTTTGGTAAACCCGGATTCTTCAATTAGATTTGCGTAATACGGATAATTGTACGGCATCATAATAGAGGGAATACTGCCAAACCCGTCTACCAAAAGTCCATACGTGTGGTTACTGGACGGACTGGCCGGACCACGCACTACGGTAACGCCTTGCGTCTTGAACCAATTTTCGGCCGCTTGAAACAGAGCCGTAGAAACGGTTTCATCGTTAATACAGTCAAAAAATCCGAAGAAACCAATGTCCTCGCGGTGGTAGTCATTAAATTTTTGATTGACAAGTGCGCATAGGCGTCCAACGGGCTTTCCGCCTTGATAGGCCATAAATAATTTGCGCGGGGCCTGCTGCCAAAACGGATTATTCTTTTGCAAAAGTTTACGCGTTTCGGACTTTAATTCCCCCACCCAGTACGGGTCATTTTTGTACAGTATAAACGGAAAATCAATAAATGCGTCTAAATCTTTTTCTGTTATTTCCCGGATTTCTACCATAACCCCCTCCCGAAGTAAAAAGCCCCGCATTGCGGGGCGGTTATTTATTTGATAAGTCCAATCGCCCGGCCTGCAGCAGCAAAACTATCTATAATTTTTTGCACGTGTGCTTCGGTATGCGTGGCCATTAAGGTCAAGCGGATGAGCGCACGACCCGGAGGCACGGCAGGCGAAATCACCGGGTTCGCAAAAATGCCCATTTCGTGCAGGGCTTTCCACATCTTAAAGCAGTTCTCGTTCGTGCCGATATGCACGGGCAAAATCGGCGTGGAACTGGTACCTAAATCAAAGCCCAAGTCCTCTAGTCCTTTTTTAAGAAGCGCGGTTAAGCGGAACAAGTTATCGCGGCGGGAAGTATCGTTGGAAATTAAATCCACCGCTTTGGAAATGGACGCAATACACGCAGGCGGCATAGAGGCCGAGAAAATCTGGCTGCGTGCGTTGTGGCGCATATAGTGGATAATTTGTTCGTCGCCAACTACAAATCCGCCCACGGTGGCAAACGTCTTAGAACACGTACCTACAATCAAGTCCACTTCGCCGTTCTCTAGGCCGAAGTATTCACACGTACCGCGCCCGGTTTTACCGATAATCCCCGTAGCGTGGGCATCATCTACCATAATGCGCGCACCGTATTTCTTGCCGATTTTGACAATTTCCGGCAGCGGGCAAATATCCCCTTCCATACTAAATACGCCGTCTACGATAATCAGTTTTCCGGCGTCGGCAGGTAATTTTGAAATTACGCGTTCTAAGTCGGCCGGGTCGTTATGTTTAAAGCGGGCCATTTCCCCGTCAGAAAGACGCACCCCATCCAAAATACTGGCGTGGTCTAATTTATCCACAATCGCATAATCGCCTTTTTTGATAAGGGATGAAACCACCCCTAAATTCATCTGATATCCCGTGGCAAACAACAGCCCGGCTTGTTTATTTTTAAATTTGGCAAGTTTCTTTTCCAGTTCATCCGCCAGTTTGGTATTGCCGTTAAGCAAACGGCTGCCGGCAACCCCTGTACCATATTTTTGCACAGCTTCTAAAGCGGCTTTTTTCATTTCCGGGTCGTTGGCGAGGCCCAAATAGTTGTTAGAGCCCGCCATAATATAGGTCTTTCCGTTTAAAATCACTTCAGGCCCCTGGGCCGATTCAATGGGTTGGAAATAGCCATAAATACCCATACGCATGGCTATTTTGGCGTCTTTGTAGTTGTAACACTTCTCAAAAATATCAGACATACTTTCCTCGTGGATAAATTCCGCTTACGCGGTTACTTGCTTACCTTCTTAATAATCCCGGTAGTGCTTCTGCCTTTTAACAAAGCAAAACGTACCACTTTCCCGGCAAATTCGCGACCTACAATTTCCGTAGGTTTATAATCCCCGCCCTTGACGAGTACGTCCGGACGAATGGCTTTAATTAAATTGTACGGGGTATCCTCTTTAAAAATACACACATAACTGACGCTTTCCAGCGCGGCTAACACGAGCGCACGGTCCGCTTGTTTATTAACCGGACGCGTAGGCCCTTTTAAGCGGCGCACAGAATCATCACTATTTAAACCAACGACTAACAAATCCCCTTTGGCGCGGCAAAACTCCAAAATACTTACATGCCCGGCGTGCAAAATATCAAAGCAGCCATTGGTAAATACAATCTTCTGCCCCGCTTTGCGCGCAGCAGCTAATTTGGTTTTGAGCGTACGCAACGAAACGATTTTATTTTTTGCTTTCATCTGTCTTCATCATCCGTTCAATTAAACCCGTGTCCATATTTCCCTGTGTAAAATCTGCATTAGCTAAAATCTTCTGGTGGAACGGAATTGTAGTCTTGACTCCCCCAATTGCAAACTCTTTTAAGCAGCGTTCGCTACGTTTTAATAGTTTAGTACGGTCGGGGGCAGTTACAATTAACTTTGCAATTAAACTATCGTAATAACTTGGAATCGTATACCCGTTATACATGTGGCTGTCTACGCGCACCCCTAGTCCACCCGCCGGAATCCACTCGGTTAGTGTTCCGGGGCACGGCATAAAATTATGTTCGCTATCTTCCGCATTGATGCGGTGTTCAATGGCGTGGCAGCGCACTTTGCCGGCTTCGGCCTGTGTAATGTGCAAGGGTTCGCCTTGAGCAATTTGAATTTGCATTTTGACTAAATCTTGCCCGCAGACGGCTTCCGTAACCGGGTGTTCTACCTGCAAACGCGTGTTTACTTCCATAAAGTAAAATTCTTTGGTTGGAGCCATTAAAAATTCCACCGTGCCAACGCCACGGTACTTGGCTGCTTTAATAAGTTTAGCAGCGGCTTCTTGAAGTTTTTGGCGCGTTTTACCGTCTACAAATGGGGACGGCGATTCTTCCACCAATTTTTGGTGGCGGCGCTGCATACTGCAATCGCGCTCGGCAAACGCTACCACATTGCCGTAATTATCCGCCGCTACTTGCACTTCAATATGGCGCGGATTTAAAACGAGTTTTTCAAAATACACACGGTCGTCGCCGAAATTGGCGCGGGCTTCACCTTGTGCGGTTTTTAGCATACGGTCCAAATCTTCTTCTTTCAAACACGCGCGCATACCTTTGCCACCGCCACCGAGTGTTGCTTTAATCATAATCGGAAATCCGATTTTTTTAGCCACTTGATGATAGTTTTTGCCGACAATTCCGTCAGAACCGGGCGTAATCGGCACGCCGGCTTTGATAGCAATTTCGCGCGCGGTGGATTTAACGCCCAGCATCGAAATTGCTTCGGCGGTTGGCCCGATAAACGTCATACCGGCCTTGGTAACGGCGTCAGCAAAATCAGCATTTTCGGACAAAAACCCATAGCCCGGGTGCACGGCATCGGCCCCCGTTACTTTGGCAGCCGTTACAAGCGCATCTATATTTAAATAACTAAGGGAAGAAGGCGCGGCCCCAATGCAAATGGCTTCATCTGCCATACGAACATGCAAACTGCTGCGGTCGGCTTCGGAGTAAACCGCTACAGATTTGATGTTCATTTCTTTAAGCGTGCGGATAACGCGCAGAGCAATCTCGCCGCGGTTGGCAATCAAAACTTTTTTAAAAGGGGTCATATGCACAGCGTTTGCCATAACTATTTCTCAATAAAAAATAACGGGAGCCCAAATTCTACCACGGCTCCTTCCTGCGCGGTTACTTTGCGTAGTTTGCCTGTTAACGGAGCGGTAATGGTATGTTTTTTAGAAACGGTTTCTACCAGACCTAATACGTCGCCTTCTTGTACGGTTTGGCCTTCGGTAAGTGTTAAATTTTTCCCTTTATCTGCCGCGTGGTAAATACCCACGGCGGGTGCAGTAACAGCCGTTAAAGAGCAGGTATATGCAGCCGGTTCGGGCAGGGCTTCCTGGGTTTTAATTTCAATACAGTTGCCGTTTTCTTCGTAGCAGAATTCGGCCAAATCGGTGGTTTTCATCCAGTTGGTTACTTCGGAAATTAATTTTGTGTCCATAGTGTCCTCAGTATAACTACTTAAAAATATGTATAGTTATTTTAGCATTTTTAGACCCATACGCACAAACCCAACTAATTAGTTTTTCCCCTGGCCCGGCTGCGAACGTTCCTTTATACTAAAGGTATATGAACATGACAATGAAACTAATACGGATTGTAGTATGGTTGGGAATCTGTCAGCTGGCGGGGCTGGTGAGTTTGCCGTTTGTGGGGCCCAATATGGGTTGGTTCCACGGGCTTATAGAACCGCCGCTTTCGCCGCCGAACAGTGTATTTGGCCCGGTATGGGCGGTGCTGTATGTGCTAGTGGGGATTGCGGCGGCGCGGTTGTTTTACCGCGGACTCAGTAAGCCCTTATATCCGGCTGCCGTGCTGCTGATTGTACAACTGGTCTTAAACGCAAGTTGGACCCCGGTGTTCTTTGGGATGCATAACTTGCCACTGGCATTATCGGTTATCGTGTTGATGCTAGCCGAAGGGTTTTTTATGCACCGGGCGTTTGGCAAACACAGTAAACTGGCGGCGGGACTGTTGTGGCCGTACTGGATTTGGCTAGCGTTTGCAACGTATTTGACAGCTGGATTTATGATGCTTAATTAAAGAAATTAAGGAGAAGATCCTGAATCAAGTTCAGGATGACCTAATGATAACAACGACCCCGCGCTTTTATGGGGCGCGGGGAAAACATTCAATAAAAATACCTTAAAACGGGCTCCCCATTAGATGTTGCCTTGTAAGGGGATACCTGCGTTTCCTCTTTACAAACTTGTGCTGCTATAGAGGTTTCATCCCAACTATCTACCACCGTACATACTTTTTTATTTCCATAAATACCGCCCGCTGCTTCCGTATGTATTTGATATGTTAAACCAACTAAGTTATCTGCACAACTAACGCTTCCATTCCCAGAAGAAGATAGATAACAAGGTCCCCATGAACGTCCTCCACCTGCACTACTATCCGGCCAAGTGATATCTAATGTGTTGATATCAACGGCATATGTTCCATTGGCCAAATAATAAATTTTTTGAGCGGCAGCAATACTTTCCGTTAAATGTTTAAGTGCTGCCAAACGGCTTCTATATACGGCTTTTTGGTATTGCGGCAATGCGACGGCTGCCAAAATACCGATAATAAGTACCGTTACTAATAATTCTATAAGCGTGAAGCCGCGAGCCGTTATAAAATTAGATAATTGCTGAACTTGTTTCAGCATCTTCCACGCTTGTTGTTTCCCTGCTGCCACGACCTGCGTGGAAGATACCCTGCGGGCCGCCCCGAGTTCGGGAATTATGGTTTGTTGACTTACTACATCACTTTTATTTTCCATATTATTTCTCCTTATAATTTTTGTTACAAACCGTATACCTTTTTTTGAGCAAAAACACCCTTTAAAAGGCTTTTACAAGCCGGCTATCTCCCCCCATTTATACAGTCCTTACCGTTAAAGTCTACCAAAAAAAAAAACGCGTCAAGGCCTATAAACTAAACAGCCAACCACAACGGCACAAAAAGAAAATATCCCCTGAACAGGAGGTTTTGTTACACAGAAAACCGCCGCGGATTTTTAATACCCGCGGCGGTACTGACTTGTAAAATTACTTAACTAGTTCGCTAACTCATTTACGCGTGCTACAAATGTGTCTAATTCTTCCGCTACTGTAACCGGAAATTCGCTAGCATGTACACGCACAAATTTCATCAGCGGTTGCCCGTTTACGTAACACCCTTGATAGGCTTTAGCCAATGGAGCTGCTTCGGCATCACTCATTTTAACCATGGGGTCCGCCAAATTGATAAGTACATATTGCATCACGTGCGACATATTTCCCGATAATTTATTCAACCGAGCTTGTACGCTCAAGCGGTCCACACGCGTGGCAAAAGTTTCCAGTTTGGCTTTTTCCCGGCCCTGAATATCACCCGGGAAAAAGGAATGAGCCCGCACGAAACTGGTCAGTTTCCTTCCCTGTACCGTAAAGTTAGCATAACAAGCCGCTACCGGCAAGGCTTCTTCATCACTCATTTGCTCCATAGGGTCGGACATATTGATTAAGATGTACTGGGCTACAAAATCACTACGCAACCCAGCCGCATGTTCTTCAAATGCTTTTTTTTGGCTTTGACAATCTGCAACCGACGGGGCTTCTGCATTTAACGCAAATGCAAAAGCGGGGAACAACACTACACCAAACAACATAAGCACTTTTTTCATAGGGTTCTCCTTGGTACGGCCTTCTTCTTATAGTATAGCGGACTTAGCGTTAAAAAGCCATAGGCCAAAAGGCCCACACACGTGTGGGCCTTTGGTTGCATAAAAGTTTGTCTATGCTGTTAACGGGCAGCATCCGCACGGATATGGTCTTTAAAATCGGCCAGTTCCGCCATCAACTTAGGAGAAGATACCGTACCCAAAAACTGCTGAATAAAACCTTCTACCTTAAAAGTTTGGCCGTCTTTGGTAACAAACTGCTGCTGGGCAATAAATGCCCCGGCGGTCTTTGCCAGGTCGGCTTGCGCGCCCAGTAAGTTATTATAACTATCTAGTACCGGCATCAGGCTCTCAAAAATCATCCCGGCACGCGCCGCATCTTGCCCGTCTTTCGGGAACTCCAGATTCTGCTGAATATTCTCCTTAGCCGTTTGCACCGCGTCTAATACCGGTTTAAGAGCGGCATCTTCTAACACAGCCTGTGTAATAGCCGCGTCGGCTTGGGCTTGTAAGGCACGTTCTTGAGCAGTAACCCGGTTCACTTTGGCTGCAATTTTAGCAAGTGCTTGGGGAGACAACTGTTTCCCCCCTTTAGCGGGCTGAGCCATTACAAAGGTAGCTGCAAATACAAATACCATAAGTAAACATAAATTTTTCATAATATATTCCTCCTGTAGGGAAAGGATACTAAAAGTATAAGGTTTTTCTACCAAAAAACAAGGGGGACCAGTAACGCCCCCCTTCATCTTCCTTAATATGTTAATACGTAAACTGGCCGTTTTCGTAGATAATTTTTTTCGTACCGTTTTTAAGCGTAGCGGTAACGGTTTTATTTTCGGTGTTGATTAAGTCCCAATGTAAGGAAGAATCGTTAAAACCCAATTTTTCTTTGAGTTTTTTATCTAACTTACTTTGCGGGCCGGAAAAAGTATCGGCGTAACTGGCCCCCACGGCTACGTGGCAATTACCATATTTTCCGCCAAAGTTTTCATCAAACAAAATATCGGCCATAAATTTAGTAATTTTGGAAAAACGGCGGTCGGTTAATGAAAACTCCCCGATTTGCGCCGCGCCTTTGTCCATGGCTAACATTTTACGTACAAATTCGGCCCCTTCTTGGGCATCGGCTTTGACAGCACGCCCGTTTTTAAATTCCAAGCGCACGCCTTTGACGTAATTGCCGCTACGATAAGAAGACAAATCCGCAAAGTATACGCCGCGCGTGCCGCGCCAATCGGGCGACGTAAAAATTTCAAAGGACGGGATATTGCACCCACCGCCCGCAATAAAGCGGCGTTTTTCGCCCAAAAGCACTTCAAAATCCATATTTTTGGTTTGGACGCGCAGGGTTTTAATGGGCATGGCAGAGAGCCATTTGCCGATTTCGTTAATTTGCTTGGTTACTTCCTGCCATTTTTTAACGGGGTCTTTTTCATTTAAAAAGCACGCACGCGCTACTTGACCCGCATATTCTTTGACCGATAACCCCGCCCGTTTGGCAAGTTCTTCGGTCGGATAGTTGCAAAGCGTCCAGGAGAAAAGGCCTTTTTGTTCACGCAGGTCTAAAATTTCACGTACGGGTTTGCGGGCTACGGCACTTTTAGCCAGTTTGGCCGGGTCCACTTTTTTAAGGTGTGTTAAATCCTGCGGGGCGTGCAGCGCAATTAAACCGTTGATATTACCCTGGATTTCCAATTCCCCTTTCGGCAGATAGGCCAATTGTTTATTGTCCGCCCGTTCATAAAAAGCGGTTGTAAAATCTTCCGGCGCGTTCCAACGCAAAAGCGGGTTATAATGCTGTTCTAATAATTTAGTATAAACAGCCTTGGCCAACGGCGCGGCGGCCATATCCGTGCGTAATAAAACGCTGTCATATTTTTTGAATTTCCCGTTACGGCGGGCGGCTTGCAGGGCCCAAATTAAAACATCGGCATATTTTTGAAGTTGCACATTGGTAAACATAAAAAATTCCCCCTTTCCTTATTTAATGATATAATAGCAAATATAGAGGTTTTTATGAAGAAAATACTACTTGGTTTACTGGTTGTTTTTACGTATATCCCCGGGTGGGCAGGTGTTTCCCCCGTGCCGGAAATTCAGTTTCATTTTATTTATAATACTGAAAATAGGCCGCTGATTGTACCGTCCGGCAGCGAACTATTGGAATGTAAGGACCGATTATGTACTAACCCGGAACCGCTGGGAATTTACGGTGCCCAGCAATTTACATGCGGGCCCGGTACCTGCCAAGCCACCGCTTACGATTTTGCCCCGTTCGCCCGCCTGGCTATAACCTTTGAGGATGGCACTTTACGTAATAGTAATGTGTTTGAACTACCGGATGCGTTTATTACAAAGTTAAACGTATATGTAGATGCCGATAAACTAACGGTGGAACCCGTAAATACCCCGCCGCAGGAAGACTTATGGAAACGCCCGCAAATGTGGAGCGGATTATTTTTAATTTTGGTGTTAGAACTGGCCTGCGCGGCTGCGTTTATTTATTACAAACAAAAACGTTTTACGCTATTATACGGCGTGGCGATTGCAAACGTGATTACAACGGCCTTGGTATGGTTGTTGTTGGTACATTATGTGGCGCAAAGCGCACTCTTATGGATTTTCTGCGTATTGGCAGAAGCCGGGCTAATAGCCGCTATTAACCGCAAAGATATTACACTCAAAGAAGCCACCGTGCTTAGTATTATGATGAATGTAACCAGTTATACGCTGGGAATGATTTTGTCGTTTATAATTGCCTAATATAAGGAGGGAATTGTAGCAGTACTCACACAATTTTAAAAACTGTTTTTGGAACCGTACTTGGGGTACGGTGTGTATTTAAAAATACGCCGCAAAGCCGGAAACAGTCGTTAAGGCACAAACTAAACGGACTAATTACCCGTTTATTTTGTGCTTAACGTTTATCGTTTTATACGGTATGCTACGGCTGTTTTATAGGGATTACTTTGCGGCAATCTGGTAGGGCAGCCGTCTTTGTTGCCCCCGGAACGACCCATAAAATCAAAAGGAGTTTTTTATGAAAAGAGGATTCACCCTCATTGAGTTGTTAGTAGTTGTTTTAATCATTGGTATTTTGGCAGCCGTGGCGTTGCCGCAATACCAAAAAGCCGTATTCAAAACACGTGCCATGGAAGCAATCACAATGTTAAAAAATGTAGGGGATGCATATGCATTATGTTTGTTAGAGAAATCAAGCACGGTCTGTGTTGACCCTAGCAAGGGAGAACTCGACTCAGACCTATGGGATGCCTTAAATATAGAAATTCCTGGTCCCGACATTGTACCTGAGTTACACGACTCTGGCTTTTATACAAAAAATTGGGAAATTGCCCATGACGAGGGAGATATCGTATTTTATGCACATCCGCGGGAAAGTAATCAAACTAATTACAATATGCAATTATCCTACAATTCAAGAACCCAACAATTTTCTTGTGCCGACGATTTGGGTGAAAATGAAAATCTTAAAACGTACAAAGGGTATTGTCATATATTAAACTTGTAACTGGAAGAATCTTCAAAATTTTCGGTTTGCTGGCCCCGGCTAAATTGCTATAGTATAGGTATGACTGCGCTTGTTACTGCGTTTGTACTTAGTTTTTTGGCCGGGGCCGCCAGTGCGGCGGGCGGGGTGCTGTCGTTCTTCATTAAGAAGGAAAATTTGGCGGCACTCGCTGTGGGGCTTGGATTTTCGGCCGGGGTTATGCTGTATGTATCGTTTGCGGAACTATTGCCGCATGCCAAAAACGCACTTACTTTATTATATGGCCCTTCGGCGGGCGCGTGGCTAGCCGTAGGGCTCTTTTTTGCGGGAACGCTTGTGGCCTTAGGCGTGGACCGTTTACTCCCCCCCTTGCACGTCAAAGAAACCACCTTGAGCCCTTCTGCCAAATTAAAACGTACCGGGCTGTTTACGGCCCTTGCCTTGATGCTGCACAACTTCCCGGAAGGGCTAGCGACGTTTTTCTCGGCCCTGGATAACCTTACGCTGGGCCTCTCTATTGCCGTGGCGGTGGCCATTCATAATATCCCGGAAGGAATGGCCGTTGCGCTGCCGGTTTATCACTCTACAGGCAGCCGGAAAAAAGCATTTTGGGCCAGCGCGGCTTCCGGCATGGCAGAACCCGTTGGAGCCGTGGTTGGATATTTTATTTTGGATTATTTCTTACACGAGGCTATTTTAGGCGTATTGTTTGCGGCTGTAGCCGGGATTATGGTCTATTTGGCATTGGATGAACTCCTGCCCACCGCACACGATTACGGACACGGACACCAAGTCATTAGCGGCGTACTGGCCGGCATGGCGGTGATGGCGGTTGTATTACTCGTTTTCTAAAAAAGTTATAATAGAAGTATGCCCGAAAAACTCCCCATTTTAACGGATGAATTTAAAGATGCATTGGCACTTTTAGAAAGTAAACCCGCTATTAGGCCGCTTATTTTTATTACCGGGCGCGCCGGCACGGGGAAAACCACCCTTTTAAAATACTTTGCCCAACATACGGCCCAAAACATCGTGGTGTTGGCTACTACCGGGCTAGCCGCTATTAACGTACACGGGCAGACGGTACATTCGTTCTTCCGCTTAAAACCCGGCAATTTATTGGACTTTTCTATTTTGCGCCGCCTGCCGCGCAAGACGGTGGAAAGTTTTGACACACTCGTCATTGATGAAGCATCTATGTTACGCGCTGATTTATTAGATGCGCTAGACCATATTTTGCAAATTTCCACCCGTTCTTCCGACCCCTTTGGCGGCAAGCAAGTTATTTTATTTGGCGATTTATTCCAACTCCCGCCCGTGGAAGAAAACGAGCACAGCGGACTGTTTAACTATTTCAACGAACGCTACGCGAGCCCGTACTTTTTTGAAGCGCACGTCTTAAAACGGCTGCCGCTGGAAGTGTTTGAGTTAAAACGCATTTTCCGCCAATCGGCCGACCGGGATTATGCCGCGCTATTAAACCAAATCCGCGAAGGACGCGTGGGCCAGCCGCAACTGGATGCCCAGTTAAATACGCACGTTTCGGCCGAAACGCCCGACGTGGTAGAAAACAGTATTTTACTGGCTACTACCAATTACGCAGCTGCCCAACGCAACCGCAGCCAACTGGCCAAACTGCCCGGGCAAGAATTTATTTACACAGCTACAGCAGACGAAACATTTACGAAAACCCCGCCGGCTGACCGCGAACTGCATCTAAAAAAAGGGGCTAAAATTATGATGCTCGTCAATGACGACAACTGGGTCAACGGCGATATCGGCACCGTGTACGACCTAGGAAAAGATTTTATTCAAGTAGAAATTAAAGGCGCGGTTTACGACGTGCAACCCCACGTATGGGACGAAGTATTTTATGAGTTTAATCCGCTTACGCAAAAATTGGCCCCCAAGGTAAAAGGATTTTTTAAGCAGTACCCCTTAAAACTGGCGTGGGCAATTACGGTGCACAAATCACAGGGGCTGACGTTTGATAATATTTATTTGGATATGGGACGCGGGGCATTTGCCACGGGGCAGACGTATGTGGCATTAAGCCGTTGCCGCACACTTGCCGGCGTACATTTAAAACGCCCGATTTTAACTTCGGACGTTCAATGCGACTCACGCGTACGGCAGTTTTTTGAAAGTGTAAAGGGCGTACGGTAACTTCCTAAGCAAAACAACTGACCACCGCACCCACCAGTAACCCAATCCCAATTATTAAAAACAAACCGGAAAATATATAATTCCACTTAGAATAAATACGGGCTTTGTCTAGGTTATACGGGTCCACACCTATCACACATTGTTTCCCCATTTTGGGTTTGCCGGAAGAATAGATAGACCCGGTTACTTGGCGTCTTTCCCCGTCTAATTCAAACGCAGCCACGGGAGCATAAACCCTCTCCCCTTTATGACCACGCCGCTCTTCATAAGATACCACTACGCCCGGTATCCGAATCGCCCGTCTAAAAAACTGCCATTCGGACCATAGCAACCACCCGCCAACCCCTCCAAACAGAAGCCCAAACGCAGCTAAAATAAATGTGTCCATATTCACACTATAGCATATTTACCGAACGAATATTAAAAGAGAACAGCCCCCAGGCAAGGGGGCTGTTTTTAGTAACTATTTTTACTTACGGTAAGGGTGTAAAGACTCTTTGTAAATGGCCCATACCGTGTCTTTGGTGGCTTGCGTGGGCGCAATAGAGAGTAGCCCGCCCAATGAAGGGGTTTCAAATGCTAAGCATACGAGTTTTTCTACGTCGCCCTCCGTAAACCCTTCGTCGGCCAGTTTATGTGTGGCTCCCACACTAAACAACCATTTTTCTATACCGTGGGCAGCCAGGTCGGCTTCATCGGCATTACCTTTTAAGCCGGGCACCATGGGTTTTAACACCTCAGCCAACGTCTTAGGTTTGGCCTTGTAGATGTGCTTGATGACAGCCGGCAGCAGCATGGCTAGCCCTAAGCCGTGCGTCAAGTTTGGGTTCACGCCGGAAAGCGGGTGCTCCAGCGCGTGCGTATAGTGCAGTAGCCCGTTGTCAAAACTCAAGCCCGCAATTAAAGCCGCATACGCCAAGAAATAGCGCGCCTCTAAATTTTTCGGGTCTTTTAAGGCCACGGGCAAATATTTATAGACGAGCCACGTAACCGCAATCGCCAAATCCACCGCGTACGGCGAAGTGGTTTTGGTAGTAGCCGCTTCCACCACGTGGTTGACCGCATCAATAGACACGTAGCGCGTTTGGTCCTCGCTAAGCCCGGTCATTAGAGCCGGGTCATCAATGGCATAGAGCGGGTAGATGCACGGCAGCGCAATGGCGGGCTTGTAGTTCTTTTCTTCAATAGAAACCACCGCAAACTGGTTGGCTTCCGAACCTGTGCCGTGTGTTAAGTTAATGGCCACAATCGGTGCAGCGTCGGTAGGCGTGAAGCGAAATTCGTACACGTCTTCAGCCGTTTTTCCAGGGTATTTTAAGAGAATAGCCACGCTTTTACCCGCATCAATGGCAGACCCGCCGCCAATCGCCAGTACGGCTTGCGCGCCGAAATCCTGGGCCAGTTGGGCGGCCTCGTTCACGTGGTGGGTATTCGGGTTCGGGGTTACTTTATCGTAATGCACGTAGGTAAGGCCGTATTTGTCAAATGCTTTAACTACGTGGTCCCACGCGCCTGTTTTTTTGTAGGCCCCTTTGCCCGTAATGACGAGGAGTTTGGTAAGACCGCGCTTTTTAAGGTCGGCACAGATATCGTCTATTTTAGTAATGGCGCCCACGCCTAAAAAGACGGTCGTACGCGCGCGGATTTCCCGCACTTGGTGAATATCAATTTCTTGTTCCCACATATAAAACACCTCCTGTGTTAGTGTATGGGTACTATACCTAAAGCAGTTCCGCTTGGCAAGCGTAAAAATTGATTAGAAAAGGAAATTATACAAATGTAAATCTTTCCAACAGAAACAAATACAAATAAACTAATTTTTTATATAATAGGAATAATCACTTTTTTCATAGAGGTTTTACTGTTTATGGCCAAACGATTTACCGAAAACGCGCAAAAAATCATTCTCATCGCGCAGGAAGAAGCTAAACGCTTGAATCACGACTACGTCGGCACCGAACATATTTTACTGGGGCTGTGCGCTATTGAAGGGACGGTATCTAACAAAATTTTAACAACTTTAGGAGTGAGTTTCCGCAAGGTACGGTTGGAAATTGAAAAAATGGTTGGTATCGGTGATACCATTATGCTCTTGGGCGAAATTCCGTTTACGCCGCGCGCTAAAAAAGTGCTGGAGATGTCCGTAGAAGAATCCCAAATTTTAAATTCCAGTTATATCGGCACCGAACATATTCTCTTGGGGCTTATCCGCGAGGAAGAAGGCATGGCCGGGAAGATTTTATCCAACTTGGGGCTCAATTTAGCCCTTGTGCGCGAAACCGTGCTTAACTTTGTGGGAGACGGGCAAGCCAACGACGAGGAAAAATCTACCCCCCAACCGCGTGAACCGGAAGAAGAAATGGCTGCCCCTGTACGTGAAACCCCGGCTAAAAAAACCGGGACCCCTACGTTAGATGAATATACGCGGGATTTAACCGCATTAGCCGCTAAAAACCAGTTGGACCCGGTTATCGGGCGCGACGAAGAAATTGAACGCCTGGTACAAATTTTAGCACGCCGTACTAAAAATAACCCGGTACTTATTGGGGAACCCGGCGTAGGTAAAACGGCTATTGTAGAGGGACTTGCCCAAAAAATTGCTAAGGGCGAAATTTCAGACGTACTGGCTGAAAAACGGCTCTTGGCCCTGGATATGGCGTCTGTCGTCGCCGGGACTAAGTACCGCGGCGAATTTGAACAACGCTTAAAAAATATCATTGATGAACTGGCTGCCGCCAAAAATGCGATTATTTTTATTGATGAATTGCACACTATTATCGGTGCCGGCGGGGCGGAAGGGTCTATTGATGCGTCCAATATGTTAAAACCCGCTTTAGCCCGCGGCGAAGTACAGTGTATCGGGGCCACTACCTTTGACGAATACCGCAAATACATTGAGGCCGATACCGCCTTAGAGCGCCGGTTTCAGCCCGTGGTGGCGGACCCGCCGGACGTGGAACAAACTATTACCATTTTAAAAGGATTGCGCCCGAAATACGAAGAACATCACGGTGTGAAATATACCGACGGAGCTATGCGCGCGGCCGCTACTATTTCGGACCGCTATATTACGGACCGCGTACTGCCAGATAAAGCCCTAGACCTTTTTGACGAAGCCGGGGCCCGGGCACGCCTTAAAAACGCCATTTTGCCGCCAGAAATTAAACAAAAACAGGCGGAACTAAACCAAGCCGTGCAAGAAAAAGAACAATACATGGCTCAAAAAGAATTTGAAAAGGCAGCCCAAGCCAAAGAAACCGAAAAAACACTACGCGCTAAAGTAGATGCGATGAAGAAAAAGTGGCAGGAAAGCCATGGCAAATCTACACCCAAAGTAACGGAAGAAGATATTGCGCTCGTAGCCTCTAAGTGGACGGGCATCCCCGTTACGCGCTTAACGCAAAGCGAAATGGACAAAATTTTACACATGGAAGAACACCTGCACAAACGCATTATCGGGCAGGAAGATGCTGTAAAAGCCGTTTCGCAAGCCATTCGCCGCAACCGTACCGGGCTAGGCAACCCAAACCGTCCGATTGGCGGGTTCTTGTTCCTAGGGCCTACCGGCGTAGGGAAAACAGAACTAGCCAAAAGTTTGGCAACCTTCCTGTTTGGCGACGAGGATGCGATGATCCGGTTGGATATGTCCGAATATATGGAAAAGTTTGCGGTTTCGCGTTTAATTGGAGCGCCGCCCGGCTATGTGGGGTATGAAGAAGGCGGCCAACTGACCGAAGCCGTTCGCCGCCGCCCGTACAGCGTGGTGGTTTTGGACGAATTGGAAAAAGCACACCCCGATATTTACAACATTCTCTTGCAAGTATTAGACGAAGGGGCGTTAACCGATAATTTGGGGCATAAAGTAAGTTTCAAAAACTGCGTTGTGATTATGACGTCCAACGTCGGCGCGCGTGAAATTACCAACAAAGGTAATTCCTTAGGTTTTACCGCACAGCAAAGTGCCGAAGATGAATATAAAGATATGCGCCAAAACGTCATGGACGAAGTGAAAAAGACGTTTAATCCGGAATTTATCAACCGTATTGATGAGATTGTCGTCTTTCATTCGCTGTCTAAAGAAAATATTACTGCTATTTTGGATGTGGCCCTTAAAAAAGTGGACTATAAATTGGCAGATAAACAACTTTCTATTAAACTAACCCCGGCCGCCAAAGCATATTTGGTGGAAAAAGGGTTTGATGCCAAATTTGGCGCGCGGCCCTTGTTACGCACGATTCAGCGCGAACTGGAAGACCCGCTGGCTGAATATATCCTAGTCAGCCGTGCCAAAGCAGGCACAAAAATACAGGTAGATTTTAACAAAACCGCCGGGAAACTGACGTTCTCCGCCGCGGCAGCAGGAAAAAAGAAAACGGTACTTATTTAGGAGGAATTTTTATGGACGCAAATAAACAAAAAGCATTAGACTTAGCCCTGGGCCAAATTGAAAAGGCCTTTGGCAAAGAAGCCATTTGCAAATTAGGCGGCGGCAGCGTTGCCAAAGTGGAAGCCATTCCCACAGGGGCCTTATCGTTAGATTTGGCCTTGGGCGTGGGCGGGCTGCCGCGCGGGCGCGTAATTGAAATTTACGGGCCGGAAGCCGGCGGTAAAACGACGCTCTCTTTACACGTAGCCGCGCAAACCCAAAAAATGGGCGGCACCGTAGCCTTTATTGACGCCGAACACGCGCTGGACCCGGTATATGCCCAGCACTTAGGTGTAAATGTGGACGAACTATTAGTTTCGCAACCCGATTCCGGCGAACAAGCGTTGGAAATTGCGGAAAAACTCGTGCGTTCGGGCGCGATTGATTTGATTGTGGTGGACTCGGTAGCCGCACTCGTGCCGCAAGCCGAAATTGAAGGCGAAATGGGCGATGCTCACGTGGGTCTGCAAGCACGCCTGATGAGCCAGGCCTTGCGTAAACTAACCAGTTTACTTAATAAAACCAAAACGAGTATTATTTTTATTAACCAGTTGCGCCAGAAAATCGGCGTAATGTTTGGCAACCCGGAAACGACCCCCGGCGGACTAGCCTTGAAATTTTACGCATCTGTGCGTATTGACGTGCGGCGCATTGAAAACCTCAAAAAAGGGGACGAAGTCATTGGCACCCGCGTACGCGCAAAAGTTACCAAAAACAAAGTAGCCCCACCGTACCGCCAGGCCGAATTTACGATGATTTTAGGCCAAGGTATTTCACGCGAAGCGTGCATTATTGACAAAGGTGTGGAAGCCGGACTCATTGACAAAAGCGGCAGTTGGTTTATCTATGGCGACGAAAAACTCGGCCAAGGGGCCGAAAATGCGCGCCAGTATTTAAAGGACAACCCGGAACTGGCCGCTGAAATTGAAGATAAGTTGTATGTGAAATATTTAGGCATACACTACAACGGCAAGAAGGCCGAGGAAACAGCCGAACCTGCCAAAAAAACAACAAAAAAATAACCTTTTGACATAAAGACCGGGTAACAATAAAAAATTGTTACCCGGTCTTTCGTTAACGCTCATCGGCTATATCGTCATATCCCCAAGATGATGCAATTTGTTCGCAAAATATTTTGCCCACATCGTCATAATAGTAACAATATCCACCGTTTTTTTCATCCTCGCCGAAATAAGCCGCCTGTTGAGAATTATGCTGCACACCACCAACAACTGCTATTCCGTAATCTTTATCAATAGCCATACTGACACAAATGTACTCCGAACAATAAAAGCTGCCGTGATTGTCTAACTCGTACGTATCCGGCAATTCTATTGCTAACTCTTCTTTTGTCAACACTTTTGTGCTTTCTGGATAGCCGTGTTCCAACGCATATACAGCACATGCTTTCTTAAGGTTGGTGCGTAGCATACTTGCTTCACTAAAACGAGCTTTCCATACGGCTTTTTGGTATTGCGGCAGGGCGACTGCCGCTAAAATGCCAATGATGAGAATGACTACCAAAAGTTCAATAAGCGTGAACCCGCGGGCGAGCCCCCTCATTCCGGTGCTCCCAACGCCCGCGCCGCGTGATTTACCCGCTGAACTTGTTTTACTATACCCGCGAGGCCGCATGCCAAATAAAGGGGTCATCCTGAAAAGTTTTTGTTCAGGTTCTCCTCCTTGTGTTTTGAATGTGGTGGGGATTCCCGGCAACAACTCCCGGGAATGACTTTTATTTTTAGTTACATCATTTTGCGTTTTACCCCGCCGGGTGTTTTGGTTAGTTTTCATACGTTTTACCTCTTTTTGCTGCTTTTGAAACCCAACAAAAACGGCTACATTCACTAAGCCAGAGCAAGTGCCTTAGCAAAACAGCCGTAGAATACCATAAATGGCAAACATTCGGCGCAATACAACGGGGTCATAAGGCCCATCATGTTGCGCCTCTATCGGCTATTCTTGGACTTGCTCTGGGTTGCTTTCGCAACGCCACCGTATGCTGTATACGGTTCCAAAAACAGATTTCAAATTTTTACTTACTACTTTATCAGTATAGCAAATTGGAGCGGAATAAAAATATAAAATTACCCCGTAAAAAGGCCCCGGTACAGGGGGCCTTTGTGTACGACTTAACTACTTATAAATGGTGTATTTGGTGTGATTTATTTTTTTGATAGCGTAAATGTTACGGCCCAAAGCGTTCCTTACGACGGGTAAAAATTTCCTCAAACAAGCGGGTTGTTAACTGTACGCTGCGTTTATGCAAGGGAAAATCCGTCTGCGGGCAAGAGCCCTTCATCCACTCTTTAAATAACGTCCGTTTGGAATCATTATTTAACGATACAAACCGCCCGTCCGGGGCCACGGCTTTATCTTCAAATTCTTTCCAATAATAACTTTCCCCGCCTACCAGCCCCGTATTACGACATACTTCCACTACATACACGTCGCATTCGTCTTTAGGCAGTTTATCGGGCTGAAAGAAATTTAAACGCACATGGAACAACGGCCCAAAAAACAGGCTGATATAATTTTGCGTTAACCGCCCCATTTGCAAATAGTGATTTTTAGGTTCAGTGCGTAACGTACGCGCCGATAACGTATTTTGGAGCATATTTAAACTAGCCTGCGTGGTAATCGCGCCGTCTTTGATAAATTGGAAAGAAGATACTACATCTATTTCTCCATACTTTTTGTAATCTGCCAACGGTACAGTTGCAAAATCTTTTTTAAAGTTTTCTCCGGGGAATATACGTTCATACACTTGCCGGGGCATTTGGTGCAACACGTCAAACGGCGTGGTACAAAACGCGTGGGTGCGGATTTCGTCCTCTTTAAACCCAATTAAATGGTTAATAGACTGGTAATGCAACAGCAAATCCACATAGTGAAACCCGGTGTGTAACAGAACACCGTAGCCGTATTTATGGGGATGATTTTCACCCGTTGCGTACTCATGCGGCAAGTGCCACACCCCGCCACCGTCACTTATTTCAATATGCGTAATAGGCATACCATACTTGGTAACAAATTCGCGTGCACAGTTATACACGGCCTCATACGCTGGGTGTACGCGCTTATTGGTTAATAGAGACAAATGAGCCTTAGAGCGGGCAAGTGCTTTTTCAATATCTAAAAAATCCTGCCATACTTGCTGGGGACCTTGCTCGTTAAGCAGCGGGGCGGTAAGCGGTTTATCGGCCAATATATCCAGGTTATGCTCCAAGGCCCACAAGATATACTTTTTATGGGCTTTGGGTTCCGTACATAAGAGTACGCCGTCTAGTTGCGGCGCAATTTGGTTTAGTTTCTCAAGGAGCTTAGGATGAATGTGCGGATTGTTGCGGTCGGACTCCGGCAAACCGAAGATTTCATCCGGTAACAGCATTTTATCCGCTAAATAATTTTCTACATCTTCTTGCCGGTCTTGCAGTTCCACCAAAAGGCGCACATGCACCGGGACCCCTTGCCGGGCCAGTTCTTCTAAAAAGAGGTACTGGGTGGCCTGTGCGTGCGGCCCCAGCCCAATGATGAGTAAATTTTGTTTCATATTCTCCCCTGTTTAAAAAAGGCGGCTTTTCGCCGCCCGGTTAGTTCTTATTTTAACACTCACGCCAACCCTGGGACGCTAAGACCTTTCCTAAATATTCGCCAGTTTCGTCGTCCATTTCACCATATTCATAATTCCATTTTTCATCTTCTTTATTTTTAGTTACCTGCAATAATATCGAACTTCCATCATTTTTCCATCTACGAACATTTATATGACAATATGTTGATTCACAGAATGCCCCAAAAATATAGTCTTTACCAAAACATGGAGATATGCTATCATCATCTTCATGTGAACAATCCAATGCACCCTCCACATCAATGTCCAACACGTTACATTTTCCGTCTTCCGTGTCACTACAACCTACTATTTCCATTGCACTCCACCCATTTTCCAACAGCCACGCGTCAATCCCTTTTTGGATGTTGGAAATGGTTACCAACGCTTCGCTAAGCCGGGTCTTTTCCACAGCCTTCTGGTATTGCGGCAACGCCACCGCTGCCAAAATACCAATGATAAGGATGACTACCAAAAGTTCTATTAACGTAAAACCTTTGTTAGTCCCTCTTTTTGTCGGCAAGCCGACGTTTTCCACACAATGTGGACAATTAACAACATTTCTTTTACTCATACTACTTCTCCTTATTTT
Source organism: uncultured Elusimicrobium sp. (assembly GCA_937891135.1). GTDB lineage: Bacteria > Elusimicrobiota > Elusimicrobia > Elusimicrobiales > Elusimicrobiaceae > Avelusimicrobium. The sequence goes on along the minus strand of CALAFB010000053.1, from coordinate 4,795 downwards.
TAGTTTTTAATTTGACTGCTTGGAAGGCACAACAAAACGGCCCCTTGCGCTAAGCCTCTGATAGTGTCTTAGGTAGCAAACAGCCGTAACCTGTATTGTATTGCCAATACGAGCGTTCGGCACTGCACCGCCAAGGGATCAGCTCAGCCATGCAATGCCTTTTAACGGCCGTTTCTGGACTATCAGAGATCCGGGCTATTTGCCCGGCCACCCCTATGCCTAGCATAGGGCTCCAAAAACAGATCAAATTGTATTTATAGTATAATAAAAAATTGCTAAAAGGCCAATATCCTTTTAGAGATAAAAAAGGTTATTTTCCCCTACATATTCCCCCTAGCAAAAAGGCCCCCGGTAAAGGGGGCCTCTTTAGTGAAAACCACGTATTATAAATACAGGATTCTAAACCCAATACTTACGTTCCAATCTTTAGAATGCATATTCCCCGCCGCGTGCGTACCGGCGTTGACATACATCGCGGTACCATCGTTAATTAACGTACCTACTTCTAATTCCGGCACGAGTTCCATTTGGCCGGAGTTTTCAAAATCGTGGTAATAGTACAAGTTGGCCTGGACCCACCATTTATCATCAGACAAGTATGATAAATTATAGCGGAAGCGGCCCAAGTTGATGTCGTCGCGGGCGTGGTCCCCCACTACGGAAAACAGTTGCTTGTAACCTACCGCTGTGAAAATGCCGCTATTCCACGAATACAGCGCAAACACGGACGGGCCCATTTGTACCTGCCCGGTACCTAAGCGTTTATCGGTAGCGGTCGGCGCGACGATTTCCATGTGCGCCCCATACCCAAAACCGCCTTGGATACTTTCCGGTTTCATCCAGTTGACAGCTACGGTAATATCCCCTAAGCCGCTTTCGGATTTTTCCGGCGATTCAAACCGGGTAAGCGGGACTTCTACGCCCCAGTTCCAGTTCGGGTCAATGACCTTATACATCTTGGCGGTTACACCGCTAGACGAAATGCCCGCCGCATCATCAATGGCGGTAAAGGTGGGGTTAATTTCCAAACTGGTAATGTTTTCCGTCGGTTCTACCCCGTATTGGTACTTGCGTTGCAGCTGTGCCTGCGCCGGAAGCATGATTCCAACCAGTACAGCCAGTAATATCCATTTCTTCATACGTCCTCCTTTTTGGGTTTAGAAACAGCCCGTATTGGCAATTATTGTGTTACTATCTTACCTAAACGCGCTTCTTTTTGCCAGCACCAAAATTAATTAGTTTGATACAATATATTTAATGAAAATTACCACCGTCCCTGCAAGAACTTATGTGGCTACTTCTAAAATCCCCGGGGCAGACTATGTGATTAACCCCTACGTCGGCTGTCCGCATAAATGCTTGTATTGCTACGCAGAATATATGCGTAAATTTACCGGGCATACCGAACCGTGGGGCGAATTTTTAGACGTAAAACTATGTGCTTCCCCCCTGCCCGCCAGGCAGTTATTTGGGCAACAGGTACTGCTGAGTTCGGTAACGGACCCGTACAACCCCTTTGAGCAAAAATATCAACTTACCCGGCGCATTTTAACCCAACTGGTACAATGCCAGGCCTGTGTGTCTATTCTTACCAAATCGGCCCTCGTGGTGCGGGATATAGACTTACTAAAACAACTACCCGCGTGTGAGGTGGGGTTTTCGTTTTCTACCGCAGACGAAATAATACGGCAACAACTAGAACCGGGGGCTTCGTCGGTAGCCGCACGTGTACAGGCTTTAAAAACCGTGCACGAGGCCGGGCTAGCAACGGCGGTAATGGCGGCACCGCTACTACCGGGCATTAGCGATTGGAAAAGGATTGTAGAGGTGTGCTTGCCGTATACCCGGTCCTTCCGCTTTGACAGTTTAAATATGCGGCCGTCTTTTCAGCATAAACTCATGGATTTTATAGAGGTAAATTACCCGCACTTACTGCCACTATATAATGAGATTTACCTGCAAGGCAAGCGCACCTATTGGGAACAACTGGCAAAAGATATTCAAAACTATGCCGCCACACACCATTTAGATGTGGAAATATATTGCAACAAACCGTCGTCGTTTTCATTTACAGAGCATACTCCCCGCCCGGCTAAAGCCAAAACGCTCGTATTCCCGCCGGATGAACCCCAACTGTTTTAAGCAACTAAAAAACCCCCGGGGGATACCCAGGGGAAAGCGAGAAAAATGCTTTTTAAATTAGGAAAGATGTTTGGAAAGATATTTGTTCATTTCAAACATGCTGATTTGTTTTTTGCCTTCAAACAAGGGAGCCAACTTTGCATCGGTGTTAATCATGCGTTTGTTGGTGGCATCTTGTAAACCATTGGCTTTGATGTAGGACCACATCTTTTTGACTACTTCCGTGCGGGGAAGTGCACAGGTACCCACAACCGCCGCTAAGGTGGTGCTGGGGGTTAACGGTTTCATAAATTGAGCATTTGCTTTTGCCATAATAGGCCTCCTTATATTTAATTTGTTACTTGTATTGTAATATATTCCACCCGTTTTGTATAGGGGGATTTGGACCTAGGGGTAATTAGTCCAACATGCCGGCCTGCTCAAAGGCCTGGCACAACACAATTCCGTCGGTGTCGTTACCGGTACAAGTCCCCGTCCATTTATTATCTCCTTCATTTTTTTGAAAATTAAAGGATACTTTTTCTCCCCCTGACATGTCAATGACACAATACGACGGATTTCCATCATCATCCTGTCCGAAACAACAAATATCAAATCCAGCCGTACCGTTACCAAAGTAATAGTCAAATACTTTGTAATATTGATCCGCAGAAAAGCCAACATCAGGTGACGGACCACAGTTATCGGGTATTTCCCCCGTCAACATCATTAAATCCAGTGCTTTTTGATAGGTATGGACCATAGTTAGCATTTCGGTTGCCCGCGCATTGGCCACTGCCTTTTGGTATTGCGGCAACGCCACCGCTGCTAAAATGCCGATAATTAAGACTACGACTAACAACTCTATAAGGGTAAACCCCTTTCGTCTATACCCATACCGAAACATACTTGGAATTTCCTCTACTTTTTTATAAGGATGAGATCCTGAAACCCATGGATAAGATCCCGGATTAAAACCTTCCGGGACGCGGCCAAGCGGTAAAGGCCGCGATTCAGGATGACCATTTGGGGTAAAACCCTGTTTAGTTACTGTCTGATTTTCGGCTAAGGCCTGCTTATTTTTTACTTGAAACATAATTTACTCCATAATTTATCTATTGGGTTGGTATTACCGGGGTAATACGGGCAACAAGCCATAAAAAGACGGTTGCCGTTTGAGGAATTCCAATGTCCCAAATAAACAACCGCCTACCCATACAGATATAAATCACATACAGGGTTGTGGCTAACAGATTCGGGTAATTAGTACGATTTGTTTTCGTCGTATCGGTAGCGGTTTTGGTAGTGCCGCCCGCCCCCCTTATTCTTTCGGGGGCGTGTCATAATTAAGCGGTACAATATACTTATCCAACTGGCGCAAACGAACGCGCTCTTGTTCCCGCATCTGCGGGGTTTGCGTATTGGTGTAGTGTTTGCGGGTTACTTGTTTGCTGGCATGGCCCATACTTTGGCCCGTTTCCTCCATAGTAGCCCCTTGCCCTTGCCGGCTGGTACTATAATCCTTGCGGAGCGTCTTGCAAGTGCCGGTTAGTTTAATGGGGTCTTTTTCGTTAAAACGGATTTTTTCATTTACCCCGTCCACAAACTCACTATACATTTGACTAAAACCCGTATTGGTGTATTTTTCCCCGTAGCGGCTTGTGATTAAATACGGGCCGGGCGGGTTTAGCAATTTGATTTCGTTTATTAAGCGGGGGGTAAGGCGGATTTGCCGTATCTTCCACTTTTTAGGATGCCATTGCGTAATGCCGCGCTTGGGGTTTTCCGGGTGTGGGGCAATATCGGCAAAGCCATTTTCCAAGTCTAGGTTATCCACTAGCATATTTACCATTTCATCCGGGCGGCAACCGCTGTCAAAACCAAGTAGCACAATAACGCGTTCTTTGGTAGAGCCGTATTTTAATAGCAGTTCTATTTCCCGCGCGCTTTGGGTTTTGACTTCGGGGGCGGCCACGGGTAGAGTGTGGAAGTTGTCTAGTGGTATATCTGCCATATAACCGCGTTCTATGGCCCATAATAGACTAGCCCGCATACAGTTGACAAACTTATTAGGGGCAGAGTTCCCGGCTCCCTTTTGTAAGGCTTCGTCTATGAGTACCCCGCGCGCTTGGCGTAATGTTTGTATTGTTATGTCTGCCAAATAGCGAAGCGGCTTGATAAGTCTTTCGGTTTGCCGGAAAGCCCACTTATATTCGTCAATGGTGCGTTTGGCAAGTGCTGATTTATCTTTTGTTTCCAGCAAAGCCCACGCTTCCCACTTGGTTTTGAAGAAACCCCACGTCTTTGTGCCGTCCCAATTATTTGAGTAGCGGGCCTTAATATCTTCCCACCATGCCGCCGCTTGCTTTTGGCGTTTATCTTCGCTGCCGTAAAAATCTTTTACAAAGCGGATGCCGTGGAGTTGCTTTTGCACCCGCCAACCATTATGTCCTTGTACTCTATAAAATGTTATTTTATCGTTCATTTCCTCTATCCCGCGCCCGTTTTTCTCTGTATTCTTTGAGAAGGTTATATTCGTTATCGTTTGCAATAATAAAACAACCTTTCGTAAATTCTTCAATAGCCTTATACCGCCCGTCAAAATATCCGTTTTGCCGACCAAGGCGGTAACATTGAACGGCAATAATTATTTCCAACGCAATAATAATTAAGT
>CALAFB010000052.1 GCA_937891135.1 uncultured Elusimicrobium sp. | reverse complement strand
CGACCTCCGGCTCCGCGTACATGTCCGGGGAGATTGTCTCCTTGATTGTCTCATCCGCAGACAGCGCCCGGACAAAATCCGTTTTCAGCGGCGCGTATTTCAGCGCCCGTTTGAGAACGGTCTTTTTCGCCATCTCTTCAAAATTCGTCTGCCAGGGACCGTTATTATAGGCTTTGGAGTACTTCCGGGCATGGGCTTCCACATCCTCATAGCTCATGACCTCGAACCCATAGCCGCCGTCTTTCGTGTGGAACACGGCATAGAAGTACACCGGCGCGCCGCGGTCCGCCTTTGCCGGAACATGATGTAATTTCGGCTCCAGGCCCAGCTCATAGCTGAATTCGTCCCGCTCATACACCGTATGCGCCTGGATCATCTTCACCATTCCGGAACGATAGGCCAGATCTACGAGGCCCTTATATCCAAGCTGGAATTGGCACTCAAGAACACCCTTGTTCCGGTAGGGGATCAAATAGGCCTGTCCGAGCGGGGTGTTGGGCTCTACGCCCAGCTGGGCCGCAAGAGTTACGCAACCAATACGGTTTAACAGCAGACCAATTTACCCTGCGCCGGGAATTAGACAACAAAGGCAAAAATAAAGCCTTTATAGAAGGCCGCCCGGTTACCGTTGCGGCTTTATCGCAAATCGGGCAGGCACTCGTAGATTTCCACGGCCAGCACGACCACCAAAGTTTACTCCACGCGTCCGTGCATTTAACCTTGTTGGACCAATTTGCCAAGCATGATAAATTAGTTTCCCGCGTGCGCGAATTATGGCAGGAAGTCCAAACGCTGGAAGCCAAATTAAACGCAGCCCGCTTGTCTGCCCAAGAAAAAGAACGGCTGTTAGATATGAGCCAATACCAGTTACAAGAGATTGAGCGCGTGGCTCCTAAACCCGGCGAAGACGGCGAACTGGACCAAGCACTTCCCAAACTAAAACATGCCAGTAAATTGTTAGAACTGGCCAGCGAAGTATACGACGAATTATATGCGTCCGATACGTCGGCCTCGTCCCGCACGGGCAAAGCTGCCCGCGCACTAACCTCTATGGCAGAGTTAGATGAAACCTTGGCCCCGCTGGCCGAAAACGTCCAAAATGCGCTGACTATTTTAGAAGATGCCGCGTCCACCGTGGGGGATTATAAAGACGGTTTAGATGTAGATGAAAATACGTTGGATAAGTTATTAGAGCGGCACGAAAAAATCAAACGCTTAAAACTCAAATACGGCCCGGAACTGGCGGATGTGTTACGCACGGCTGAAGAACTGCGCGTTCAAATTGACAACTTGCAACATGCCGAGGAGCACGAGCAGGATTTAGAAGCCCAACTTCAAAAATCCCGCGCCGTGTTAGTAACGGCCGCGCAAGAACTGCACGATAAACGCCTTAAAGCCGCTGATAAATTAGCCGCCCAAATTACCGCGCAAATTAAGCCGCTTGGGTTTAACCAGGTGCGCTTTGGCGTAGCGGTGGATATGGACGAAGCCAACATCACGGCAACCGGGGCCGATAAAGTAGAATTTTTATTTTCGCCGAATCCGGGCCAGGCATTACGGCCTTTAAAAAATATTGCGTCGGGTGGGGAAATTTCGCGCGTGATGTTGGGGCTTAAAACGGTCCTCGCTCCCACGGTTCCGGTCATGGTATTTGACGAAGTGGACGCAGGCATTGGTGGGGAAACCGGGTGGCTGGTGGGGGAGAAACTCCACGCCTGCGCGCACGGCCGCCAGGTGCTCTGCGTAACGCATTTAGCGCAAGTAGCGGCCCAGGCCGATCAAAACTTTTTTGTAGCCAAAACCGCTGCCAAAAACAAAACCCGGGTGGGGATAACGGCCCTGTCCGGCAAGGAATTAACGGCGGAAATTGCCCGTATGTTAGGTGGCGGCGATACAAAATCCGCTGCGTATTTACACGCCAAAGAACTATTGGCGCGCACCAAATAATCCTAAAAATTTGCGCGTAAATCTCTACATTTTGCTACAATAAAGTGTATCTTACATATAAGGAGAGGAACTATGTCTAACTGTTGTAAAGGTGCGTGCTGGTGCAAATTCCTGCCGCACAACTGGTTGTGCTTAAAAGGGCTGTATGTAGTATTTACAGTATTATTTTATATTGCCTTAGCGTTTGCCATTTATATGGCTTGTCAATTGGCAAGTTATCCCATGTTGTCCGGGCGTGATTTGTGGATGGCCTTAGGTATTGTGGAAGCCCAAATTTTGGGTACGGCTTTGGTGCTGTTAACGATTTCTAAAATCGTCAAAGCCTTGTCCAAAATCAAACACGCCGTTGCTCCGTGCTGCTGCCACGAAGAAAAACCGGCTAAAAAAGCAGCCAAAAAAGAAGACAAAGCCAACTAATCTTACCACGGTGCACGTGCATAGCGTACGTGCACCGCTTTGTTTTTTGGGGGGAAAATGAAACGGATTATTGCAGTATTACTAGCTTTAGCGGTCCTTCCGGCATCGGCTGAAACCATTAAAATGAAAGACGGTAATTTAATTACCGGGTCTATTGTCTCCCAAACGGAATATGTGCTTAATTTAACTACTTCCTACGGTACTATTACGTTAAACCAAAAAGAAATTGACCAAATTTTACCTGATAAACACCGCGTGATTTTAAAGGGCGGCTCCCAATTAGTCGGTCAAATTTTAGATTTAGACGAATTTAACTTAAAACTCAAAACCGACGACGGTGCCACCGTCAATATTGATATGCCGCAAATTGTATCTGTGGAAACGTACGATTACGACCGCGGCGCAAATGCCCAAAAAGAATTTGTAGAAAAAACGCAAGAAAAACAAGCCGCCCAAGAAGCACGGGCCGCTGCCGTAGCCGCAGGGACGGCGGCGGGCGGGGTCGCTGCTGCGGGGGGGCTCACGTTTGATAACGATATTGACCAAGTTTTTGATACGCAAAAAGCGCACGTAGTAAACGGACAAGTAGTGTCTGCCTCCGCGGCGGCTCAAACGGCGGCTGCCCCGCAACAGCCGATGAGCGACGAAGAAGCCTTTGTAAAAGGGGTTAAAACGGGGGCTGTTTCCCAGCAAGAATATGCCTCTGCTGCTAAAGAAGAACTGACTGCCAAAAAAGAAAAAAATAAGCAGCCTGCCAAAAAATCAAAACCTGTGCACAACGAAAGTGATTATCATAAGTATTTTTCCTTGCAGGCCGGTGTGATGCCGTTAGATTTAAAGTTGGATAATTCTTCCCGCCCGGGTTACGCCGCCGGCGATGAATACGACCTAAGCGGTACAAGTGTAGCCGTATCCGGCAAGTTTTTATGGCGCATTAAAGGCAGCCGCTTTTGGCTTGGGCCGGAACTGGGCATTGGCAGTATTGGTAATCATTCATTTCCGGATAAAGACCCGGACGTAGTGGCCCACCCGGAAACATATCCGGACCCTACCGTCAAAACCAGCGGCCAAATTTTGCGGGCCGGGGCCACGGCTCATTTTTACCTTACGCCCAAAAGCCGTTTTGCATTTTATTTAACGGGCAGCGCACTCTATGAAATGCTGCATCTCAATTACCGCGGCGAAGAACAGAGCGAGCGTATTTCTTCCAGCGGCTTTGCCGGGGCGGCAGGCCTGGGCATAGAAACGTGGATAGATGATTTAATGCTAGGTGTGGAAGTGCGCGAAGTGTTTGCCCAGCGCATCGGGGACCTCAAAAATTCTGCCGGGGCCAATACCCTATTTCAAGCCCAACTTAGTTGGAAATTTTAATGAATATTCTTTTATTGCCCGGTGCATTGAAAGGCACGCTCAGTGCCGTAAAAGCCGGGCAGATTTTAGCGCGCGGGTTGCGCGCCCGCCATACGGTACGTTGCTTTCCGGTGGCAGACGGCGGGGACGGTTTTATAGACACCTTCCGCGCGTTGGACCCGCAATCCCGCCTGATTAAAACACGCGCGAAAAATGCGTTTTTGAAAACAAAACCTACTTCTTTTTTGTTATTGTCCGACGGTAAAACCGCCGTGTTGGAAACCGCCCGTATTTGCGGATTAGGCACGGCTAAACCGAGTGAATTGGACCCGCTTGGGGCGTCCTCTTACGGTGTGGGGCAAGTGATTTTAAAAGCGGTTCAACACGGCGCGCGGAAGATTTACGTGGGCCTGGGCGGCGTAGCCTGTAATGACGGCGGGGCCGGCATGGCCGTTGCCTGTGGGGCCCGTTTATTGGATAAATACGGCCACGAACTGCCGCTAGGGGCCGAGCCGTTACTGCATTTAGCCAAGGCAGATTTTACGCAATTGAACCGAAATTTAAAAGGCGTGCAACTCATCGGTGCCGCAGATGTTACTAATCCGCTTTTAGGCCCTAAAAGTTCGGCCAAAGTTTTTGGCCCGCAAAAGGGGGCCGCGCCCGCGCAAGTAAAACTCTTGGATAAAGCCATGGCCCGTTGGGCACGTGTACTCCAACAAACTACCAAGCGGGCAACGGCGCATACGCCTTCCACGGCGGCGGCGGGCGGGATAGCCGCCGGATTGTATGGCGCGTTAGGCGGGGAACTGATGTTAGGGGCTGATTTTTTAATGCAAAAAGCCCGTTTGGAAACACACGTCAAATGGGCCGATTTGATTATCACGTCCGAAGGAAAACTAGACGCCCAAACCTTTTACGGCAAAGCCCCGCTTGCTGTGTTAAAACTGGCCCGGAAATACAAAAAACCTGTTTTGTTTATTTGCGGCAGCGCGGATTGGAAAGCCCTTTCCAAACAGCAACTTTCGCGCGTCTGCGTAGCGGAACTATTGGATTTTTCCCCTTCTATAGAAGCAGCCAAAACCCACGCGGGCCGTTACCTGGCCCGCGTAGGTAAAAGTTTTGGTTAACAGCAGCAGCAACTGTCGTCTTCTATGCCCAGTACGGCATTAACGTTAAAAGGCGGGGTGTTTTCGTTGTTACAATTAGCACCCGAAGAAACTGCCATACTTCCGTCATCATGCATGCATAAACATACATCATATTTGAAAGATTGGGCCACCGCCACCGTATCTAAGGAGTCTAGTCCGCCGCGATCAAGTATATACCAAAAATTTTTTCCTTTGAATATACTGTCGCCTGTGGTACCTTCGGCTGATGGCAACTGAATGTCCAAATTTTCCGTGAATACACATGGGTTCTTGTCCTGGACTCTCTCTACTTTCCCGTTATGGGCCAACTCACACACGTGGACGGCTTGTGCCAATTCTTTTAAGTTAAGTATCGCTTCCGTCATGTGGCTTTTAAAGACGGCTTTTTGGTATTGCGGCAATGCCACGGCCGCCAGGATACCGATAATTAACACAACTACCAAAAGTTCTATTAACGTAAAACCTTTGGGCAAACAACTTCTTTGCGTGAAACCCCGCCGGGTGTGATTTGTTTTCATGGTTTGTCTCCTTAAACGTTATGGATCTGTTTAGGAGGACCGTAGAAAACGGCCATCATACCCGGGCCAGTTA
>CALAFB010000051.1 GCA_937891135.1 uncultured Elusimicrobium sp. | reverse complement strand
GTTTCTTAAACGCTTCCAAAAACAGAATAAAATTGTATCTATAGTATAATAAAAAGAAGATAAAATAACAACTAAGACTCGGCCCTTTGTTAGGAAACCGGTTAACGGCCTGTATATGTAAACGGCCCAGCCAAAATAGGCTAGGTCGTGTTTGTCTATAGTATCTATATATGAAGTATAACTATAATACGAGTGTATCTTCCATGTCCGGCCCGGTGGAAATTAAAGCAATTTTCGGGTGCGGATAGGTTTTTTCCGACAATGCCTGCAAATCCGCCAAAAACTTTTTAGCTTCTACCGTAAAATCGGCCGCGTTTTTAACCCGGTCGTTGCCTTCAAACATATCTATATGTGTAATGGCAATTTTCGTGCAGTTGTTAATCAGTATGGCACGCGCGGCAGATTTCCATTCAAACTCGCCCACGCGGCGCAAGCGTTTGCTGACGCTGCCGATTTCGTGCCCTTTGGTGTGATAAATTTCCAATTCTTTTTCATCAAATAGTTCTTTTTCTAACGGGCCCGGGCCAACGCGCGTAATGTACGGTTTAAACACCACGTAAACGTCGCGCACGGATTTGGGGCCCAACCCAGCCTCACCCAAAAAGGTGCTGGCTGTCGTATCGCGCGAAGTTACAAACGGATATTCCCCGTGCAACAAAGACAGTTTAATCCCTTGCGTACCTTCCAGCAAAATATGCCCGCCTTTATCCAAACAACCGTTTAACAGTTCGGGCACGTCTTGGATAAAATCTTTTAACAGCGGTTCATCTTTGGCAAATTTAATTTCGCGCCGTTCAATGCGTTCTTTAACGGCTTGCCCCAAACCTGTGCCCACGCTACCGATTTTATGCATAAAGTGCGCGGCCCCGCGTTCGGCATCGGTTTGCGCGTCGGTAATCAGCACGGCGTACGGGTCAATAATCAGGCGGCCTTGCGTACCCGTTTTTTTAACTTCGTCTAAGAGCCATTCGGTTTTAGTATATGCACCCGCGCCCAACACGAGTTTGGTTTTGGGGTTTAAAAATCCGGATGGAATGTTTTTAAGCGTGTACGAAACGCCGTTTTGCACCACGGTGTGCCCGGCATTTGGGCCGCCCACGCGCACGCAGTAATCGTAATTTCCTTTATAAGATAAATAGGCGGCAATTTTGCCTTTGCCTTCGTCGCCGGCTTGACCGCCGCAAACTAAATCAATCATAGGTTTCCTCCGCAAGTCGGGGTGCAATCCCCAAATATTTTTCTGCCTCTAATTGGTGCAGTTGCATTTTGACGGACGCCGGAATCGGCAGCCCGTCTATAAAATTGGCTAACGCAACGGCCGTTAGTTGTTGTCCGCGGGTAAAGTCGCGCAGTAACTCGTAGGCGTTTTCGCATCCGTAGGCGCGCAAAATGGTTTGAACGGCCTCGGCCAATACTTCGGGATGTTGGGCCAGTTCGGCCTGCGCGGCTTTGCGGTTAAACGCAATTTTAGAAAGCCCCTTTAAGAGCGACTGATACGCCACCAAACTATGCCCAAATGCCACCGGAATATTGCGCAACACCGTAGAGTCCGACAAATCCCGCTGCAAGCGCGACACAGGGAGTTTGTTGGATAAAAAGTCCAATAGTGTGTTTGCTAACTGCAAATTCCCCTCGGCATTTTCAAAATCAATCGGGTTTACTTTTTGCGGCATGGTAGACGAGCCAACCTCGCCCTTAACCGTTTGCTGTTTCACAAGCCCGGCGGAAATATACTGCCACAAATCGCGGCTGAGGTCCGTCAAAATCACGTTGATGCGGCGTAAGTTGTCAAACAGTTCGGCGTACGCGTCGCGGTTATCCACTTGCGTGGTAACGGGGCTCAAGTAAATTTTAAGACGGCGGTTTTTGTTTAGTGCGCTAATTACTTGCCGGACGGCTTGCGGCCAGTTGATGTTCGCAAACGCGGCGTAATGCGCGTTAAAATTGCCCACCGCGCCGGAAAATTTGCACGAGAGTTGCTGCAATTTTAACTGCTTAATTTGGCGCGCCAGGCGGGTTTCAAACACGCGGATTTCTTTGCCAAACGTCGTCGGTACGGCGGGCTGGCCGTGCGTACGGGCCAGGAGTACCGAACGCGCTTCTTTTTTGGATAATTGCAACAGCGTTTTGCGGAGTGTTTCCAACGTCGGCAGCAGGGCTTTTTCCACACCGTCCGACAACAGCAGCGCATACGAAACGCTGTTCACGTCTTCACTCGTTAGTGCAAAATGTAATAGCGTCAAGCGGTCTTTGAGCGCGGTTTTCCCCAGTTTTAAGCGCAAGAAATATTCCACGGCTTTGACGTCGTGCCGCGTGGCCGGGATGTGTTTGTAGCCGGATGTTTCTAACGTGCGGATTAAGTTACAATCATCCGGCGTAAGTGAGGCCGTTTGCGCGATTATTTTTTGTTCGGCCGCGGATAGTTTTTTAACGCCGGGCAATTTTAGCCCGCACAAAACGGCAAACCAAATCAGTTCCGTTTGCACCCGGGCCGACAGTAAGGCCTCTTCGCCCATCACGGCGGCCAGGGCCGTTACTTTTCCGGCATAGCGCCCGTCCAACGGGCTGATAGCAGAAATGTTCATAAATTTATTGTAACAAAAAAACTACCTGCAATAAAATGGACAAACAACGTATCCCGGTAAATTAGGCCAAAATTGACACGCGTACTGTCTAATTGATATAATAATAACGTCCCTTAAAGGGACAATTTTTTGCAAAGAATAACTAAATGGCAAGATTTGATAGAAAAAGAGAATATAAAAAAGATCTCTACCCCCGCAACCACAACATCCGCGTGCCCGAAGTACGCGTGATTGATAACGACGGCACCATGCTAGGCGTGATGTCCGTAGCACAAGGCATCGCTTTGGCCAAAGCAAGAGGATTTGATTTGGTGGAAATTTCCCCCAACGCGAACCCGCCCGTGTGCAAAATTTTAGACTATAATAAATACGTCTACGAACAAGGCAAACGCGCCAGCGAGGCCAAAAAGAAACAGGCCAAAGTAACGATGAAAGAGTTGCGTATCAAATCGCACATTGCCGAACATGATTTAGAAGTACGTATGCGCCAGATTGAAGAATTCTTGCGCAAAAAAAACCAAGTACGCTTTGTAGTGGTTTTCCACGGACGGGAAAACCAACACAAAGACATTGGGATTGACATCTTACAAAACACCGCCAAACGCATGGCCGACATTGCCAGCGTGGACGGAAATATGCAATCCTTGGGAAACCGGATGTTTATTACGCTGATTCCCAAAAACTAGATTTTTAGGTCCTTTTTGAAGGGACTGCGTTCGGGGCGGACCGGCTCCTGCCGCAGGTAGTATAAAAAGGGCACATTAACAAAGAGGTATACAAAATGCCAAAATTAAAAAACCATAGTGGCGGCAAAAAGCGTTTCCGCAAAACCGCTACGGGTAAATTCACCCACAGAAAAGCCGGCAGAAAACACTTGCTAACGCCTGTGTCTGCCTCCCGCAAGCATGATATGCGCCAAACCGGCGTCATCACGCCTGAAAGTAACAAAGGCAAAATCTTAGCTAAGTATTTGCCGATGGCCAAATAAGAGGTTGAAACATGAGAATTAAATTCAGCGTTCCCAGACACGCACGCAAGAAAAAAGTATTGAAAGCCGCCAGCGGCTATTACGGTGATAAATCCCGCCGTTTACGCATGGCTACCCAGCAATTGGGTAAATCCGGCGTACACGCGTATGTAGACCGCAAAGACAAAAAAACCACCTACCGCCAAATGTGGATTACCCGCATTAACGCCGCGGTACGGGAAGAAGGCTTGTCTTACTCTAAGTTTATTAACGGCTTAACCAAAGCGAACATCACGCTTAACCGCAAGATGCTTAGCGAAATGGCAATTAAAGACCCGGCTTCTTTTAAAGCCCTCGTAGAAACTGCCAAAAAAGCCGCGTAAGCGATCTGTAAAGCAAGTATCTAAAAAATCCCCGCCCCAAAGGCGGGGATTTTTAATGCCAAAAGAAACCGTAGATGGAACTATTCTTGTCAGTCCATGCGAAACCACGCCGCTCCATTCCAGTTTTGAATTAATAATTCCCCGAACTCTAGTTTCCCACTTTCAGCATATTCGTTTTTAATTCCATTTTCTCGACGACACTTTTTACAGAAACAACTTTCAGCATCCCATTTTCTAGCATTATTTTGGCTTTATAAAAAATTCTTGATTTTTATGCTGACATGCCTACACAGGAAGTTGTTTTCCAAAACCTACATTTTTAAAAAATAAACTTTTTGGTAAATATACCCAAATATTCTTATCAATACAGCGCTACTTTGGGTTCGAATTACTAGTTACCCGTATTTTAGTTTTTGATTATTAGCATAAATCCCCGTTAGGCAATTTGCCCGACGGGGATTTTTTTATAAACAACCGATAGCATAGTATTTCTGAGCCCATTTTGGCTTTT
>CALAFB010000050.1 GCA_937891135.1 uncultured Elusimicrobium sp. | reverse complement strand
ATGCGGTATGGGCCAATATTAAACCGTTCTTAAATAGCAAGTAATATATCCATTAGACCATAAGCCCCTTACTTAAATATAGGGGGTCTTTTAGTGTCCAGACTCTGTCCATTCTCCGTATAGCTTATTTGCTTAATCTTGCTTATTTACTGCGACCGAAAAGCGCACAGGCACCGCATATGTGCTACAATAACAGGAGGGAGAATACTATGTTTGAAAAGGAAAAGATTTGTAAGAATTGCGGCAGCATTGGGCATGAACAGAAAATGGCTTGTACTACTACGAGCCATTGGATAGCAATTGGATTATTAGGACTTTGTTTGTTCGTTATTCTTCCATTTATTCTTGCGTTACCATTGTTTGCCTTTTTCTATGGTCTTGATAGATTGCTTCTCCCTAGGAAAATAGTATGTCCTTCTTGTAAAGCTGAAGGGGCTATGATACCTTGGAAACACCAAACGGAAACTGCCCTGCCGAGCCCATTCTGCGCTTATTTCAAGGCGAGTGGAAAAATGAAGTGCTGTATTGTTTGTGTATGTACCCTACGGTACGTTTCGGGCAACTAAAAAAACTGCTTGGCGGAATTACCAATACCATGCTGACCGCTACCTTGCGTGACTTGGAAAAAGAGGGCTTTATTTCCCGTAAGCAATTTAACGAGATACCACCCCATGTAGAGTATTCTTTTACGCAAAAAGGGCTTGATTTAATGCCCGTGTTTTACGAGATGACAAAATGGGGCTATAAATATGCCGACGAAAAAACAAAATAAATTGTCTATTACGGAGATTAGACGAGCCATTAAAAACCTGCCGCAAACCACGTTTGGGATTTCAGTGCCGGAGCTACGCAAATTAGCACGAGGAATTGCCCGTACGGACTACAAATACTTTGTGGAAAACAACCCCAATGATACCTTTGAATTGCAACTCCTGCATGCGTTTGTGATCGGCTATGCCAAGGACGACATCCGCACGCTTCTTCGCTATTTTAAAGCATTTGTGCCCTTTGCAGATAGTTGGGGGCTGACCGATTCCCTATGCCAAAACTTCAAAATTGCACGCAAACATCCGCAAGAAGTATGGAATTTTATCATGCGCTACAAAAACTCTAAAAAAGAGTTTGAAAGCCGCATTGTGGCTGTCATGCTGTTATCGCACTATTTGACGGATGAATACATAGACCGCGTGTTGGACGTGCTTAACAATCTAAACACGGATGATTATTATTCGCAAATGGGTGTAGCGTGGGCCTTGGCAACCGTTGTGGGTAAATATCCGCAAAAGGGGATGGATTTTTTACGCTCCAAAACGTGCCAATTAGACGCGTCCACCCGCCAAAAGACCGTTCAAAAAATACAGGAATCCTTCCGCGTTTCTACTCACATCAAGGAGGAATTTACCAAATGACCGCGTCTGTCATTATTTTTATTGTGCTATTTGTAGCCACTTTCTTAATGCACAAGCCATTTAACATCCATGCAGTAGATAAACGGTGGGTGCAGGAAATCCACCATTATTTAGAAATTGCGTGCGTGGTACAAGGGTTAATTATCCTAAACCTATTATTTTGGTAAGAGAATTGTTACGATTGGCCCCTTACTTAGTTAAGGGGCTTTTTAGTGTCCAAGCGGTGCGGTATAAGGGATCATTTCATGTGTTTGTGACTCGCGCACAAAAGTTCCACAAGTAATTTTGTACTTTCGCGCTTATCGTTCGCGTGCGTACAGAGCACACAGTTAAAATGTTCCTCACACGCAAAAGGCGTCCAAGCAAACTCCCCTGTAAAATCGTTAAAGAAACTGGGAGATAAGCACACCGCTTTCCCCGCCGCTACTTGTACCAGCGTAGTGTCATGATTAGCACTATTAAAATAGTGAACTTTTCCACTTTGCATAAGGCGTTTTTGCACACGCGCCAAAGCCGGAGGACTTCCACCACCCACCAACAGGGTGCGCCCATACAAATCTTTTTCTTGAATTATTTTCTTTTTGGCAAGCAGGTCGTCTTTTCGGCTTACCAACTGGATATGGCTAGTATAGAGCGGATGGACTTTGATATTGGGCACGTGTTTCATTTCAAAATCCATTGCAAACAAAATATCTTGCTCTCCGCGCAAGAATGCCTCGCTTGCATAAAACCCGTTAAATTTGGGTGAAACAGACACTTGCGGAAACTTCTTGGCAAACTGTTGCATGACTTTAGGCAAGTACGCAAGTACCGAGCGCACCGGAAGGCCGATAGATAAATCGTCGTCATATTTTTTGCTAAAATTTTGCCCTTGCTCTATGGCATTTTTTAACTCCTCGCGTATCGCACGCAACGCCACACAAAACTGCGCGCCTGCCGGAGTGAGTACTGCCCCTTTTCCCGAACGTTCAAAAATAGCAAAGCCAATCTCACGCTCAGCTTCTTTAATCTCATAAGAAAGCGTAGGCTGGGAAACGTATAATTTTTCAGCTGCACGGTTAAAATTTAAAGTTTTGGACAGTTCCAAAATAGCATCTATTTGTTTTGTATTCATAATAAAATATTTCAATTGATTATAACATATTTCAATTGGACTTTTATATTAAAAAACCGCTATGCTATAAATATCCAAACCACAGGAGGCGTTTATGCAATATGTAAAATTAGGTCATAGCGGGGTAGATGTATCTCGCATTTGTTTAGGTTGTATGAGTTTTGGCAAACCAGGGAGCGAAAACGGGGTTTTCCCTTGGGCTAAGGATTTTGAAGATGCCAAACCCATTTTCAAGAGAGCCGTAGAACTGGGCATTAACTATTTTGACACGGCCAATGTCTATCAATTAGGTACAAGCGAAGAAATTACCGGACGTTTGATTAAAGAGTATGGCTTAAACCGCGACGATATTGTAGTGGCCACCAAAGTTAACTTTGCCATGCGCGAAGGCAAGCCCAACGGCTCCGGGTCTTCCCGTAAAGCTATTTTGAGCGAAATAGACCACAGCTTAAAACGCTTGGGTATGGACTATGTGGACCTCTATCAAATCCACCGGTTAGACCCTAATACTCCTATGGAAGAAATTATGGAAGCGTTGCACGACGTAGTTAAAAGCGGCAAGGCCCGTTATATCGGTGCTTCCAGTATGTTTGCGTGGCAGTTTGAACGCTTAAATAACATTGCCGAAAAACACGGTTGGACAAAATTTATTACCATGCAAAACCAATATAATTTAATTTACCGTGAAGAAGAACGCGAGATGATGCCGCTATGTATGGACCGCAAAATCGGTGTAGTACCATGGAGCCCATTAGCCGCTGGCCGCACGACCCGCCCATGGGGAACGCAAACAAAGCGTAGTAAAATTGACGGAGTATCTCCCATGGTATGGGGTGCCACGCAGGCCGAAGACAAAAAGGTAGTGGATAATTTGGAAAAAATCGCTAAAGAATTAGGTTATACCATGGCGCAAGTATCCTTAGCGTGGATGCTTTCCAAACCCTACATTACGGCTCCGATCGTGGGTTGCACGGACGCCAAGCACGTAGAAGAAGCTGTAAGTGCTTTGGATATTAAACTGTCTGATGAAACGATTAAAGCATTAGAAGCCCCGTACGTGCCGCACATTAAAACAGGTGCTTTCTAATTAAACTATGGGCCGTAGGAAACTGCGGCCCCATACTTGACTTGAATCTTACTCCAACTGGTACAATAAATTTAGGAGGAATTATGTCAAAGAACTTAATTATTTATTATTCGCGCAAAGGGCAAAACTATTTCGGCGGTTCTATCCGCTCTATTGAAAAAGGTAATACGGAAGTAGTAGCAGAATATATTAAGCAAGCGGTCGGAGGAGATTTGTTTGAAGTGGATACCGTCAAACCGTATGCGGCTGATTACACTACCTGCACGGAAGAAGCCAAAGAAGAAATCCGCGCTAATGCCCGCCCCGAACTTAAAAAATACCTCACGGACATTTCCGCTTACGATAATGTGTTTGTTTGCGGGCCGTGTTGGTGGGGTACTTTCCCGATGGCCGTATTTACGCAACTGGAAAAATTAGATTTTATGGGTAAAAAAGTAATGGGGCTTATGACACACGAAGGGAGCGGACTGGGCAATAGCGAGCGTGACCTTAAAAAACTTTGCACAGGGGCCACTTTCGGCAAATGTTTGGCCGTTCACGGTAGCGACGCCAAAAGTAGCCAAGCACAAGTATCCGCGTGGGCCAAAGAGCAAGTAAAATAGGAGAGCATTTTATGGCAGATGTAATTTTATGGACAGGGGCCGGACAAATCGGTATGGCAATTGCCCGGCGTGTAGGAATGGGCAAACAAATTATTTTAGGCGATAAAAACCTAAAAAACGCTGAAAAAATTGCCCAAATTATGAATGAGGCGGGCTTTAATGTCCGCGCGTATGAAACGGATATTTCCTCTAAACAGTCCATCCTGCACTTAATTAGCGAGGCACAAAAATACGGCGAGATTGTACACTTTATTAATGCCGCAGGAGTGTCGCCCAGCCAAGCTCCCATTGACGTAATTTTGAAAGTGGATTTGTACGGAACGGCGGTCCTGTTAGAAGAAGTCGGCAAAGTGATTAAAGAGGGTGGAACAGGTGTTACCATTTCCAGCCAATCGGGTTACCGTATGCCCGCATTAGGGGCGGAAATCGATGAGCAACTGGCTACTACGCCTACCGAAGAACTCTTAAACTTACCCGTCTTACAACCGCAAAACATTAAAGACACCTTGCACGCGTATCAACTTGCCAAACGGTGCAACGGGAAACGTGTGATGGCAGAGGCGGTTAAATGGGGAGCACGCAAAGCACGCATTAACTCTATTTCACCGGGAATTATTGTCACTCCGCTTGCGTTAGATGAGTTTAACGGACCGCGTGGGGATTTCTACAAAAATATGTTTGCCAAATGTCCTGCAGGCCGCCCCGGGACGGCTGATGAAGTAGCAACCCTTGCGGAACTGGTTATGAGTCCAGCTGGGGCATTTATTACAGGTTCGGACTTTTTAATTGACGGCGGTGCAACGGCTTCTTTCTTTTACGGGCCGCTTAAACCCACCAAATAGGAGATACTATGAAAAAACTAAGTTTATGCTTACTGGCTTTGTGCTTTACTGTAGCGTGTAATGCCAAGCCCCAAACGGCGGAATCTGCCACCCAAACGTCCCCCAAAAATCAAAAGGTGTTGGTGGTTTATTTCTCCCGCACCGGGGAGCAATATAGCGTGGGCAACATTAAAGAAGGCAACACAGCCATTATCGCCAAAATGATAGCCGCCAAAACAGGTGGGGACTTGTTTGAGATTAAATTAAAAAATGATACTTATCCCACGCAATATATGCCCTTAACGCAGGTGGCCCAACAGGAAAAGAAAGCCAATGCTCGCCCTGAAATCAGCGGTAAAGTAGAAAACTTTGCGGACTATGGTACCGTGTTTATCGGTGGGCCGAACTGGTGGAGCGATTACCCGATGGTACTTTACACTTTTATGGAACAGTACGATTGGACAGGCAAAAAAGTAGCCCCGTTTGTTACGCATGAAGGAAGCGGTTTGTCATCTATCCCCAGCAGTGTCAAAAAGACCACAAAGGCGGATATTTTAAGCGGGCTAGCTATTTACGGCCACGAGGCACAAAGAGACCACGAAGGTTCCCAACTTAAAGTGGACTCCTGGCTTAAAAAACTAGGGTTTTAGATGAAAAAATATCTGCAACCGTTACGCTTTATCGTACAGGCCTGCTTTATGGCGGGCCTGTTTTTGCCCTTTATGCCGTTTGCCGATAGTATCGGGCAGAAAATTTGGATTACGATACTGTTTTTCGGTGTGTTTTTCTGCGGATGGCTTTGTCCTTTTGGCTCGGTACAAGAGTGGATTGGGTGGGTAGCTAACAAGATCCGTATCCCCCGTTTCAAACTTCCGCAAAAATACCAACAATACGCGCAGTTGCTTCGCTACTTTCTCTACGGGTTAAGTATGGTCAATATCGTCCTTGCCGTCTTAAACAGTCGCTTCTTTTTTGAGCATAGCGTAGCTGCGGGCGCATGGGATTGGGTCAATGGCTCGGTGCTGATTTTATTCCTTATGGCTGCACTCTTTACAGACAGGCCTTTCTGCAATTATTTTTGTATGAAAGGGGCTTCGCTGGGCGTGTGGAGTGTACTGCGTCCGGTTGGGATAGTCCGGCAAGAAAAAACATGCGTACATTGCGGACTATGTAATAAAGTGTGCCAGATGAACATTGCGGTTGAGAGCGAAAAGTTTGTCCGGCATCCTAACTGCATTAACTGTATGAAGTGTGTAACATCTTGCCCGAAAAATTGCATTAAGTTTAAATTGATAAAAAAATACAAGAGATGATTTTATGAATATTTTTGAAAGATTACATAACGGCGAAGCAATTGATATTCGCGACGAGGAGTATCAAAAACAAGCGCACGGAGAAATGAAAAAATGCCGTCATTTGTGTTGGCAAATAAACTCCACGGACCCAAGCGATACCCAAAAGATAATAGCATTGGAAAACGAACTCTTAAACGGACAAATTAAAGACGGCTCGTTTTTTACGCCGCCTTTCCAAGTAGATTTAGCCAATTGTCTGCGTGTTGGAAAAAATGTATTTGCTAATCACGGGCTTACGGTGATGAGTTTAGGCGGGATTACGATTGAGGACGGTGTAATGCTCGGGCCGGAAGTAGGGTTATTTACGGTAAACCACGAGCCGAACAATATCCGTGTGCTAAAAACAAAGCCGATTCACATTAAGAAAAACGCATGGATTGGCGCACGAGTTAATATCTTACCCGGGGTTACAATCGGGGAAAATGCCATTGTAGGTACAGGCAGTATTGTAACCAAAGATGTGCCGGATAATACGGTTGTGGTTGGAAACCCTGCCCGAATTGTAAAAACCATAGCGAAAAAATGAACGTAACACAAATAAAAGAACTGTACGACAAAATGTTTGGGTATATGGTAGCCAAGAATATCCCTGCTTTAAGTGAGTTGCACTCGGATGATTTTGAGCTTGTTCACATGACGGGCACTCATCAGAATAAACAAGAATATTTACGCGCCATACAAGACGGCACATTAAATTATTATGCCTACAGCGACATAGAAATACTTCCACAAACTGAATACACTTTTATAGGCAGATGCAAAGTACTTGCGGCGGTGTATGGTGGAGGTAAACACACATGGCGGTTACAGTTTGATGTAGAGTTATCCAAAGATAATAAATTTAAAAAGATAGTAGCTTCCACTTATTAACCCACCTAGCCTCTCTTGCTTAACCGCAAGGGCGGTTTTCTTTATACCATACTGTGCCCAAAAGTATGTAGAATGGTCACTATAAAAAGGGCGGTTCGATATTATATTAGCTCTCGAACTTTTTAGTGTTAAAGTGTACCATAAGGGTCCACTAACAATATACACTTCTTTGCTAATTTTGCTCATTTTGCTTTTTTTGCCAAATCACTACTTTCTGGCATTTTGCTATAGTGTCCACAAGTATGTAGAATGGTCACTATAAAAGTCGCAAAAATTCCTTTTTGTGACGGGAAAAACTGTGCCGTTATAGTGTCCAAACTGTGACCATTATATTCATAGTTTTGCCAAAAAGTTTTATTAGTTTTTATACTTCTTTGTCGAGAACCCAAAAATGTATAACGCTCTGCTATGGAATCGAACTAAGCGGTTTTGGCGCTTTTTTGGCTATTATTGTGACCACTTTTTGCTTTCAAAATTATAAATCCTCGTCGAGAAAATGGCAAAATTATAGTGTCCAAAATTGTGCCAAATGTGTCCAAAATTAAGCGATTTTTGGGGTTTTAGGAAAATGCGTAAAAAGGGGGGATTTGTCGACGAGAAATAATAAAAAAACCCGCTCTTTTTTAAAGCGGGTATATTAAAAGCGAACGCCCTCTAGGTGCGCCCAACTACCGACGAGCGCGTGTCCACTATAGTGTACCATAGTTTTTATACTGCATTTTAGCGCCCGGTGTTATTATCTATAGGTTTTGGCTAGTTCGGTTTTCACAAGTGCGTAGCAGAGATCAGCGATTTTTGGAAATTCCGTCCCCACGTGCCAAGCATACCACACATAGGAGGACCCCCCTGGGTATTGGCTCTAAAACCCGTTTATGGGGCCAGATGAGTGCAAATTGGGGGGAATTATTTACTTTTAAGTTGAAAAATTGATAATCTTATGGATATGACTGAGATTAAAAGAGAAGGTAATTCCATTATTTGTATTTTAAAAGGTGTTTTGGACGGTACTCAATCCATTGACCTTTCGATTGCTGAACTAAGTAATAAAAAAATACAACTCATTGGAAAAGATGTTACCTCTTGGACAACGGATTTTGTAGTTGAACTTTTTAACGTATTACGATCGGTTCCTCAAGAAAACATTATTTATTCGCACCTACCGGAGGGGATGGAGCAGCTCCTTCGATTGGCGTTCCAGGTTCCTGCTAAGCAAGAGGAAACACCTCCCCCAGAAAATTCCTTTTTAGAACGTATTGGACAATGGGGCATTACCTTTTGGGGTTGTACCCGGAAAGGGATTTATTTTATTCATGAATGTATCATTTCTTGGGGGAGACAACTGACAGGGAATGCTGTTTATCGCAGCAAGGACTTTTGGTTGATTCTATCCGATTGTGGGCCTAAATCTATCTTAATTGTGTCGCTGATTAGTTTTATGGTGGGGCTTATTTTGGCTTTTGTAGGTGCCATACAACTCAAAACTTTTGGTGCACAAATTTATGTGGCTAGTTTGGTCACTATCGGGATGACGCGCATTATGGGGGCGGTGATGACAGGTATTATTATGGCAGGTAGGACCGGGGCCTCCTATGCCGCTACTATTGGGACCATGCAAGTTAACGAGGAATTAGATGCTTTACAGACGATGGGGATTTCTCATACGGACTTTTTGGTATTACCTCGTATTAATGCACTGATCCTTTCAATGCCTATTTTGGTTTTATTGGCTGACTTTATGGGGATATTAGGCGGATGTTTTGTGTGTGTGGTATTTTGGGATATTCCGTTAGGAGAATATATTAAATACACGCTCAATTCTTTTTATATGAACCATTTCCTGGTAGGTATTTTTCATGGAGTTGTTTTTGGTTATATAGTCGCTTTATGTGGGTGTTATTTTGGGGTAAACTGTGGGCGTAATGCAGATAGTGTAGGGGCAGCCACGACTCATGCCGTAGTATATTCTATTGTGTGGATGATTGTGATGACCGGCTTACTTACAGTACTTTTTCAAGGGTTAGGCATATGAAGAAACAAAATCCAATAATCCGTGTGGAACATTTGAGCATTGGTTATGAGGGCAAGGTGATTATGAGAGACCTGTCCTTTGAAATCCCAAAAGGTGATATTTTTATTATTATGGGTGGTTCCGGATGTGGAAAAAGTACACTACTGCGTACCCTTACCGGCCTCATTCCTGCGCAAATTGGCCAAATTTGGATACATGACATTGATTTTATAAATGCAGCTCCTCAAGAAAAATTGGAAATTAGCAAACATAGTGGCATTCTGTATCAAGGCGGTGCATTATTTAGTTCCATGACATTGGCTGAAAATGTGGCACTTCCTTTGCAGCAATATACCGATTATACACCGGATAAAATTAGCCAGATTGTTGCATTTAAATTGGCCTTGGTAGGGCTGGGTGGGTACGAGGACTATTACCCTTCTGAAATCAGCGGTGGTATGCGCAAACGTGCGGGGCTGGCTCGGGCATTAGCGTTAAATCCTGAAATTGTTTATTTCGATGAGCCGTCTGCCGGCTTGGACCCAATTAGTTCCAAAAATTTAGATGATTTGATATTAGAAATTAATAAAACATTAGGGACCACTATTATTGTTGTTACGCATGAACTTCCTTCTATTTTTACGATTGGTAAAAACAGTATTTTTTTAGATAAAACGATTCGGACGATCTCAGCAAAAGGAAGTCCAAAAGAACTTTTAAAAAATCCGCCTAATCAGCAAGTTTATGAATTTTTAACAAGAGGGGAAAATTATGAAAAGAGAACCAAATAAAAAAGCCGTCGGACTTTTTTTAGTAGTCGGTTTTTCCTTATTTTTAGGACTAATCGGGCAAACGATTTTTCACAAAATACATACAGATACAAAAGATCTGGCCGTAATGTATTTTAGCGAATCTTTACAGGGCTTGACGGAAGGATCTCCCGTTATATTTCAGGGAGTGGAGGTTGGTAAGGTCACGCGCATCGTACTGGTGACGAATAAAAATGATTTAAACTTTCACGTAGCTGTCTATGCCCGTTTTAAAGAAACAGATATTATCAGCGAGGGATCTCTTTGGGAAAAATTGTGGAAAAAAGACAAGGAGCTTGATTTTTTGGATATCATGATTAAAGAGGGGCTTCGGGCGCGGCTGGCCTCCCAAAGTTATTTAACGGGGCAACTGCGGATTGATTTGGTCATGTTACCGGATACGCAAGCCACTCTGTTTGAGAGCCCTAAAAAGGAGGATATCCCGCAAATTCCAACCGTTCTATCCCAGAAAGAAGAACTGGTCCGTGGGCTGAATAGAATTAAAATTCAAGAAACACTTGAAAAAATTAACACAGTAGCAGAAACATTGGGTAAAGAATTGCCTGCTTTATTGCCGGCGTTAACAAACAGTGCCAAAAATTTAGATCAAACATTGGAGCGGGTATCTGAGAATACGGATGAAACCCTGTCTAATTTAAATGAAACGCTGCATGATGTTTCAAATGCAGCTAAATCTACTCAAAATTTGACAGATTATTTAGAACAACATCCCGAATCCCTTATTAGAGGTAAAAAAGGAGAATAATATGAAAATTATAAAAATCATTATTCCTTGTTTATTACTTAATGCGTGCATGTTCGGAACAAGCAAAAATGCCAAATTCTATACGATGACAGCTACTTCTGGATCAGCCATTTCTGTTGAGTATAACGCTGTTGTAGGAGTGAACCGTGTCCAATTGCCAAAATATGTGGATCGGACACAGATAATAACACAATATAAAGATTCTACACAGATTAAGATATCAGAATATAACCGCTGGGTGGAATCCCCTGCGACTTTGGTAACACGTGTATTAACAGAGGATTTAAGTGTTCTCCTCCCATCGGCACAAATCAAAGAGAACCGGTTTAAAAAAAGAGAGACGGACTATGTTATTACCGTGGAAATTATTGAAATGAACGGCGTACTGGGCCAAAAAGCAGAACTTACAGCTTGGTATACGGTTCAAGATGGGGCGGGTAAAGTAAAGACGTATCAAAAATTTACCGCTTCTGTCTCTATCGGTAAAACCTATGATGAGTTGGCGCAGGGCTATAGCCAACTGCTCATGAAGTTGAGTCAAGAAATTGCTGCCAGTTTGATTGCGAAGTAGTTTTTAGATTTTAACATAAATTTTGGAAGAAATTCTTTATGTTTTTTGAATTGCTAGTTCGGGAAGAATGACCGAAATGGGGGATTTGTTCTTGAGAAATGATAAAAACCCGCTCTTTTTCAAAGCGGGTATATTAAAAGAGAAACGCCCTCTAGGTGCGCCGGACTACCGTCGAGAGGGTGTCCACTTTGGTGTACCATAGTTTTTATACTCCGTTTTTATATCTCACCATGCCATTTTGCGCTTTGGCATAGCTTCTTGTTTTCGTGTTTGGACGGGTCTTAAAGTGCACTTGACAGGGTTGCTATATTATAGTTTAATAAAAATATTCCTTCCTATTTGGCGTGATATTTTGAAAATAAATAGGGTTATATTAAGAGAGGTGCCTAATGAAAAGAATTGCCGTGCTAGTTGCCGGAGCATTTTTGCTACAACAATTTGCTCCTACTATGTTGTGGGCCGAAGGGTTGGCCACAGCCATTGCAGATCCGGATACGCTTAGCTATACGCTGCCTGCCGGTGGAGAAACGATAACCGAATCTTTGCCTGCCTATCCCGACGGAAAAACCGAGTTTACCGTTAACGGAGGGGGCAAAACCCTTCAAGGGAATGACGGGGTAAAAGGTATCCAAGTAGGGCAAGGGGAAACCTTGAATCTTAATAACATTACGCTAACCGGGTTTTCCAATCCGGTGGTATATAAGGCAGTTATTAACGATGGCACCGTAGTAGCTAATGGAGATGTAACCAACAACGAAAGCGCGATTGCATTTAAATGGGATAGCTCGGCTGCTCCACAACCTTCCGACTATAAAGGCACGCTTATTATTAATGGCAATTTTAATAATGCTGTAACCTTGAGCAGCGATGACGATGCGCCTGTGGTGGGTATTGCCCAACGTGATTTAGTAGTAAATAACGGGGCTACTTTAACAACAGATTTAGAAGCCGCCCAAGTAATTAATTTTACCAACCAAGGTACTGTGCAAGCATCGGGCGGCAGCATCCGCGCTGATATAACCAATGGGGATGACGCCTCTACCGGTATACTTTACTTTAACGGGGACGTTCATAACGGCAATTTCAATCCGGATACCCAACAAGCACAGAAAATCTATACCATTACCCAAAAGGAAATACACTTGGCAGACGGTAAACATTTTAATAACCTGGGGACGGTTACTGCTGAACTTTACACCGGGGAAGGCAGTCGTATTTCCAACGCTGCGCCAGTAGTGGGTGCAGAAGGTAAATTAATTGTGCTGGGTGGCGAAAATAAAGGCGATATCGGCGGTGATGCCACCAGTTATGGCACTCTTATCGTAAAAGACGGCACATTCGTTAATAATGGCTCTATTCACCAACAAACTGTTTCCATTGATTCAGGCACCTTACAAACTAACCTCTCCGGATTTAATGTAGATGACGGTTCTATCACCAACAACGGCACATTGGTATTATCCAATGCAACCGCGATAGGTAATAACTATGATATTTCCGGCACTGGAACCCTAGTATTCACAGGTGGTGTGGATGCCAACTATGGACTTATTGAGCAGGGCACCATCCAAATCGGCACCGCAGAAACCCCTCTGAATTTCCAAAATCGTGTGGATAAGATACAAGGCAAACTGATTAACTATGGCAATCTTAGTACCGGTAGTGGGGCAGTCTATATTTTTGGTACCGAAGATGACCCCAGTTACAATTATGGAACAATTATAGGTGGCGACGGGCCTATTAATGCAAACGGCATTTATCACGTTGCCTTAAAAGGATATATGATTAACCAGGGGACCATTGATGCCATGCGTAACGACGGTGGCACATTGGAAACCGCTGCGGGCGGTGTGGGAAATATGGTCAACCGTGGAACAGTTATATTAGGTACAGGTACTAACACAGGTGCCATTTCTTATTTAAAAGCAGATACCGGTTGGACGTATGAAGGAACTACCGAGGCCGACCACCCGGACGGTACTGTAATTGTCCGCGGTGACGTAATTAATGCCGATACGGGCCTTATTAAACAAGAAACTATTTCCGTTGAAGAAGGTTCTAGCTTAAAATCCAATGCTGGCACATTGGAAGCGAATATCACCAATGACGGAGTACTTACCTTTACCGGCGGTACCAATTATAATTCCATTAGCGGAACCGGTACGTTAAATATTCACGGAGCCGATGGCACTACTGTTGCAAACTCAAATACCACAATTGACCAAGCCCAGGTAAATATTGCGGCCAATAATACGTTTGAAGTGGGTGGCAGCAATATACACACCGCTCAAGGCAACAGCGTTGTTACTAATGAAGGAAGAATAGATACCAACAGTGTAGTTCAAATGGACGAACTGGTAAACAAAAATTCCGTTTTTGTGAATGATGGTGTCTTGGAGATAGCCAATTTAGATAACCAAGCCGGGGCGCAAATTCAAAATGCGGCAGGTTTAATGGTTACCAACGGTACCAACTCAGGTAGCATTACCGAAAATGGTCATGGCGAGTTAGATATTTTAGGCGAATTTGCAAATACGGGTGAAGGAAGTATTTCCCACTCGGTTGTACGTGTGCGCGAAGGTGCCCAATTCACTACCGCAGCCGATAAAGTAACGGTAACGGGTAGCCAAGGCCTGTCTAATGGGGGTACTCTCATCTTAACCGGTAGCGAAGAAGGCCTTACCAATAATAACAAGATCCAGGGCGGTGGGGATTTAATCATCCGCGACGGCAAAGTGATTAACGCAGACGGTAAAACGATTGATCAAAAAATTATCGTAGCCGCGGCCGATACAACTGCCGGAACTACAGCCGGAAACTTTACCGCTTTTGTAAAAGACTTCCGCACGGCTGATATGGAAAACAACGCGGTTGCTACCTTAAAAGGCTTTAACGACAGCTCGGAAGAACCTCAAAATTTCCTGGATACCACTCTAACCGGTACCGGAGATTTGTATATAAGTGGAACGGTTGTAGCCGGGCGCGAAATCACCCAAGGCAGCGTAAACCTGGAAGGTAACGAAGGAATCAACCAGCTCTATAACTTAAAAAACGGCCACGTGCAAGCGGATATTAACACCGCCGCAACCGCACGGATTTATAACCGCGGTACGTTAACCATTACCGGCGGGGAAAACAGCGGCAACATTTTAGATGACCGCGAGACTAAAGAAGGCGAGTCTGAGAGCAAAATAGAAATTACCGGCGGCAAATTTACAAACACCGGTATAATCAAGCAAGATGTTATTAACGTGCTTGAAGATGGTGAATTCCAAACCGCCCAAAACACCCTCATCTTGCCCGAAGACGGCCAAATTTCCAACAACGGTATCTTGACCATTACCGGCGACGGTGAAGGTGGCAGTGCCTTGCGCGTGGGCAAGAACGACTTGTGGGAAGGCCCGGCCAAGACGGTCATTACCGGGGCACTTGATAATGTGGAACGGATTTATCAAGACACGCTGTTCATCACCAAGGATGGCAGTTTGGAAATGGATATCGGAGACGATTACAGTAAATTTAACGTAGCCAATGTCCTTAATAACGGTACCTTCACGTTGACCGGCGGTACCATTCAGCAAAATATTAACTACGACACCACCCAAGAAAATGCCAGCAAACTGGTCATTAGTACCGGCGGGGTAAAAGTAGCCAATGAAGATATTACCCTTACTCAAAAGAACATTGAAATTGGTGAAAATGGGGATTTTGCTGTAAAGACACATCAGCTAGTAGCTGAAAAAATTATCAACAACGGGAACCTGGAGTTCCAAGGCGGTACCCCCAATACTACTAAAATTGACGGTACCGGGGAACTGAGCATTACAGAAGATGTAACCAATAACGCCCATATTGACCAACGCAAAGTAGTGGTGGACGGCGGTGTCACGTTTACCCATAGCGGGAACGAAGCTGAAGATACCCCCTATGTTCTCAAAGCAAACGTAGAGAATGACGGTACTGTGCAAAATGATGCCATCATTACCGCTATGAACGATGAAAGCAAAGAGGATGCCCTGTCTCAAAGCAGCATCAACCACGAAGGTGCTTTGTTCACCGGGAAAGGTACCCTGCGCGTAGGAGGGAACTTCTATAACGAAGGTACCCTACAGCAAAATGCCATCATCGTTTTAGCCCAAGGTGACGAAGAAGGCACGACGCAAGACGGTCACTTCATAACCGCGGTGGACAGCGTCAAAGCCAACATTACCAATAACGGGTTGTTAACTTTACGCAGCGGTGCTACCGGTATCAATACCAATACAATTGACGGAGATAACGGTACATTAGAACTGAAAGGTAACATCACCAACAACGGTTCCATTACCCAAAACAAATTGGACACCAACGGCAACACCTTAACCAACAACGGTACGCTTTCTTTTAATGAAGCGGGCGATAACAACATTATCGTAGGTAGCGGGAATATGGAAATTACCGGCAACGTTACCCAATCCGGTACGTTACAGCAAGGTTCCTTAACCATTGCAGACGGTGCTACTTATACAGTAGATTTGGATAACATTTCCGTAAATACGTTAGTCAACGACGGTACCATCGTCGCCAACGAAGACGCTACCCTTGAAAATGAGATTACCGGTACCGGTATGTTCAAAGTGGCGCAAGGGGCTATTATCTTAAATGATGCCAGCTTAACCCAAGGCAAATTGGCCATTGAATCCGGCGTATTTACTACGTATGCGGACAAAGTAACCGCTCCGATTGAAAACTCCGATACGCTGATTTTAATCGGTGGCACCAATGCCAATAACATTACGGGACTGAACGGTTATACGCAAATTAACGGGGATGTTACCAATACCGCTTCCATTATGCAGGATGCATTGACTGTAACTTCCGGTAAACTCAACACGAGTTTGGAAGGGTTAAATATCGGTACGCTGACTAACAACGCTACGCTGGAATTAACCGGCGGTACGTTAAGCCAACAAATCGGTAAAGACGTCAGCGCCACCAATGCCACCACGAACATTTTGGGTGATGTAACGGTAGCGGCCGGCGGTTTGTTTGACCAAAACGCCGTCACCGTAAAAGAAGGTGGCGCATTAACCGCAGATATGGCTGCGTTAGTCAACGCGGGTACCTTTACCAATGACGGTGCCTTTAATGCCGGCGGTACGGAACTCACCCGTGCCATTAATGGGAAAGGAGAAATGACCATTACCTCCACCATGGGGAACACCGCAGGCAATGCCATTAACCAAAAGAAACTGACCGTAGACGGTGCTTTCACGACCGCGGCCAATGTGGTAACGGCGCAAATCGTCAACAACGGTACGCTAACATTAACCGAAGGCACTAATAATAACGCGATTACCAACAACGCCAACCTGGTGCTTGGGGACGTAACCAACAACGCCAACATCACCGGAACTGGTACGTTGGAAGTGGACGGAAACGTAACCAACAATAACGGCAAAACCATTGAAAACGCGGTTACGATTAACGCAACCCAAACCTTAACGGCGTATGCCAACGATATTTTAGGCAACGTAAACAATAACGGTATCTTTGCCGTAACGGGGGGAACTTTACAACAAGCCTCTTTGGGTGGGGAAACCCAAATTTTGGGCAACGTAGCTTTGGCACAAGCCACTGCATTTAATAATGTGCTTGTGGCGGCCGGACAAACGCTCGGCGCAGGCGAAAATTCCATTACCGCTAACGATATGACGTTAAACGGTAGCTTGGGCATGAGCTGGACGAACTTAGCCAAAGATGCTTCCACGCACGATGGGGCTACCTTAACCGTATCCAATAAATTAACCTTGGGAGCGGACTCCAAACTCTTGCTCACCTTCGTTTCCGATACCATGCAGCTGGATGACGAAACCGGCTGGATGAACTTGGTAGAAGGCGGTGCTACGATAGACGGTACCTTAAGTCCGCTGTCGCAAAACGCCCGTTACGAAATTACCCGTGACGAAAACGACCAAAACAAAATCAAAGTAAAATATACCATTACCCCCGGCGAAGCCGCCAAAGAAGCCGGTGCGAATGATAACGAAGCTGCCGTGGCCGATGCCTGGAACGAAGAAATTTCCAACCCGGACCCGGTGGTGGCAACAGTTGCCGGCAATTTAAATACGATCTCGCAAGATACTGCCCGCCAACAGGAATATGTAGAAGCGTTGGAATCGTTAGCTCCTGTACAGGTAGCCATGACCAAAGCCAACGTGTCTAACCTTAACCAAGGTATTTACACCGTAGCCAACAACCACATGTCCGGTGGTGTAGGCATGGCAGCCGGGGAAGAATTTAGCTATAAATCCGTCTGGATGCAAGGTATGTTTAACAATACCAAATATGATGTGGAAGGCGGATTTGACGGTAATACTTACGGAGGAGCGGTCGGTTTAGACGTTTCTAATGACGAAGACACCACCCTGGGTATCGGGTATGCGTATGCGTACTCCTCGCTCAATGCTACCGGTAAAAAGATTAAAGCCGATACGCAAAACATCTTCCTGTACGGTAACTACACCGGATTGGAAAACTGGTACTTTGATGGTACTATCGGTTACAACTTCGGTAAATACAACGAAGACAAAACGGTAACCGGTATAACCGGACACGGAAAATATAACGTGAACTCTTTCGCAGCGCAAGCGATGGCGCAATATGCTGTTAACGAATATTTCTCTCCGTTAGCCGGTTTGCGCTATGTGTGGGCCAACCAAGGTGCTTATACAGACGGTTTCGGTCAAAAGATGGATTCCACCAACGACCATACCTTAACCGCGTTGTTAGGAGTTAAGGCCGGCAAGAACTTCCAAGCGGGCAAGTTAGTATTGAAACCGTTGTTTAAGTTAGCCGCCACGTTTGATGTGATGCAACATGGGGATGATGTAACTGTAACCATGAGTAACAGCTCCTACAAAGTACAGAGCGAACAGCTTAAAAAGTTCGGTGCGGAAGCAGGGTTTAGCTTGGGCATGGACTTAACCGACCAAGTAGAACTGACGTTAGGTTATGACGGGCAATTTAGAAGTCACTACTATAACCATACCGGTTCTGCCAAACTTAAATATAGTTTCTAACCGAAAACTTGTTTAGAAAACCGTCCCTTCCCAGGGGCGGTTTTTTTGTAGAATATGAATATGAAATGTATTTCTTTATTTTTGCTTTTGTTTGTAGGCGGATGTGCTACGATACAAGTTCCTTCCGCTTATACATACAGGGAAATTAAAACTCCGGGTTTTACCTTAGCTGCCTGGGTCAAGGATACGGACACCAAGGCTTCTTTTCACGTTTACTTAGAAGGAGATGGCCGAGCTTATACCAACAGTGGTTTCCCCTCGCATGATCCTACCCCCAAAAGCGGTTTGATGCGCCAAAAAGCCTTTAAGGATAGTGCCCCCAATGTGGCGTATCTGGCGCGCCCGTGCCAGTTTGTGAAGGATTCTATGTGTACCCAGAAAGATTGGACCACCTCTCGCTTTTCTCCGCAAATCGTAGCCAGTGTGGCCACGGCTCTTATGCAAATTGTGGGGGACCGCCCGGTGGAACTTTACGCTTACTCCGGAGGGGCTTTACTCAGTGGCTTGGTGATTGCCAATTACCCGGAGATTAAGGTCACACAGTGGACTACTTATGCCGGGTTATTAAATCATTCTTCTTGGACGGCCTATAAACACTTGGCACCGTTGCGTGGATCTTTGGATTTACAGCAACTTCCAAATGTACCGCAAACGCATTATGTAGGAGGAAAAGATAAGGTGGTTCCTCTTAAGTTGAGCGTCTTGTGGACGGGGAATAAAAATTTAGTGATTGTGCCTGATTCCACCCATCATGGACCTTTTGTTTCGACTACTCCGTAGATAATTAATTTTACTTATTTTTATAAATCCCCGTCGGGCAAAGTGCCTAACGGGGATATATGCTAATTATTCAAAACTAAAATACGGAGTGTTGGAAATGTATAACTTGTGGCTATAAGTGGATTCAAGCCATTATGGACTGGACAAGAAAGAAAAATCCTGCTCATTGTCCCTGTTGTATGAACAGAGTGGTTGTAAAAGGAATTAATGATTTGGCAACTACACGTCCCGAGCTAGCCAGAGAATGGCATCCAACTAAAAACAGGGATTTAACGCCTTATATGGTTACTGCTGGGTCGAGTAAACGAGTTTGGTGGAAATGCTCTGTATGCGGGAAAGATTGGAACACAGTAATCACTAGCAGAAGGGAGGCTTTGGAAGCTACCCTTACAGAAAAAGAGTGGAGTTATCTTATACTGAAAGTATGTGGCCCTTCAAACATCGGTAAATTTTTTTATGAGAAACGCATGAAAGAGCACCACCCGGAGGATAATGTTCGGAAAAGAGTAAATGATAATCACACCTAGAAAAAAGGGTGTATAGTGCCCAAAAGTATATAAAATGGGCACTATAAAAGTCGCAAGAATTTCTTTTTGTGACGGAAAAAACTGTGCCGTTATAGTGTCCAAACTGTGACCACTACTTTCATAGTTTTGCGAAAAAATTTTAGTAGTTCTTATTATTCCACGACGAGAACAAGAAATTATACTATAAGTGAATTTTCCGGGAATTTGAGCGTTGCGGATAGTAAAAGCGATTTTGGCTACTATAAAGAACATTTTGTCGACGAGAAAAGCACGCTTTTTGGCAATTTACTGTGTACCATACAGGGTCCACTAACAATATACAAGATTAGCGTAATTTTGCTCATTTTGCTCAAAAAGTGTCGACGAGGAAGTATAAAAAAACACCCACTCTCGTCTAAGAATGGGTAATTAAAATCGTACGCCCTCTAGGAGAATCGAACTCCTCTTTTCGGATTGAAAATCCGACGTCCTAACCGATAGACGAAGAGGGCATCTAAATGTGCGCCCGGTGAGACTTGAACTCACGGCCCCCCGCTTAAAAGGCGGATGCTCTACCACTGAGCTACGAGCGCAAAAAATTTACGGGCTTAATCAAACATCGGGTTAAACCCAACACACATAGTATATCAAATTTAAGTAGTATGTGCAAGCAAATCTTTTTAAAAGGCTGCAAGATTACTGACTTCTTATTCATTATAACATTTACAAAGTATAGGCGCAACTTTATTCTGTTTGACATTCCGCTGTCGTCTTTATTACCATATATTTATCAGTTTTATGTAGCGGTTTTACCGCCTAAGTGAGGGTTTGTATGACAAAGAAAATTATCAATTCTTCCCGCGCGCCCAAAGCCATCGGGCCGTATTCCCAAGCCGTAGAAGAAGGCGGTTTTGTATTTACGTCCAGCGTGTTGCCGATTGACCCGGTAACCGGGGAAATTTTTTCCGGCGACGTGCAAGTGCAGACTGAAATTATTTTGCACAACTTAGAGAATATTTTACAAGAAGCCGGCTGCACGCTTAAAAACGTGGTAAAAACCACGGTATTTATGACCGATTTAACTAAATTTGCCGAAATGAATGCCACGTATGAAACTTTCTTTAAAGATAATCCGCCCGCCCGCAGTACCGTGCAGGTAGTAGCCCTTCCCAAAGGCGGCGTTGTGCAAATTGAAGCGATTGCTAAAAAATAATTATGGCTACTATTCAAGAAGAATTATTGGCTTGTCGTACGAGCGGTATTTTGCTGCCGCTTTCGGCCATGAAAACCCGGCAAGATTGGGGGGTGGGGGATTTTGGGTCTCTGCGTGAATGGACGGAATTTTTGGCGGGGCTTGGCATTAAGTTCATTCAAATTTTACCGCTGCAAGAAACAGCCCCCGGCCAAAATTGTCCGTACAGCGCGTTAACTTCTTTTGCGGTGGACCCTGTTTATACGCAAATTGACGACGTGGAAGATATTGCTAATAGCGCGCGTGCACAGGAATTTATTGGCTCTTTATCGGTGGATATTATGAATTGGCAGCGTGCTGCACAAGCCCCGTTTGCCGAAGTGAAACAGGCCAAACTAAAAGCCTTGTGGCTGGGGTATCAAACATTTTTAATTCACGAAATGTCTATCCGTTCCGCCCGGGCGCAAGCGTTTGAAGCGTACTGCTCGGCCCAAGAGCCGTGGCTGCGGGGGTATGCGTTATTCCGCGCGCTCAAAGATTTTTATAAATGGCAAAGTTGGAAGGATTGGCCGGTTGGGTTTCAGAATTTCCATTCGCCGGAAGTAAAACGGTTTGAGGCAGAATACCGGGAATTGGTGGACTATTTTAAATATGTACAATGGATTTTGGACCAGCAGTTACGCCGCACGAAATTATTTGCCCAAGAAAAAGGCATTTATATTTTTGGGGATATTCCGTTTGCTACCAATTTGGATAGTGCTGATGTATGGGCCAACCAGGCCAGTTTCCGTATTGATTGTGAAATCGGCGCGCCGGCAGACCAATTTTCTAAGGACGGTCAACGCTGGGGGCTGCCTGCCTATGATTGGCCGTACCAATTTGCCCATAATTTGGAATTGTGGCGGCGTAAAATTCGCCGTGTAACGGAACTGTATGATATTTTTCGGCTGGACCATTTGGTGGGGTTTTTCCGCACCTATATATTTGCGCCCGGCGATACGCAAGGGGCGTTTGATGTGGAAGGCGAGCAAGCCCAAATCGACCGCGGGTATGCGTTTTTGCGTATGGTGTTAGACGAAGCACGCGGCAAACTGCCGGTCGGCGAGGATTTAGGCGTCATTCCAAACTATGTGCGCCGGATGCTCGTTGACTTAAAAATCCCCGGCTACAAGGTGTTGCGTTGGGAGCGTGAAGATAACGGTTGGTACCGCGAGCCGAAAAATTATCCGGTGGTTTCGTTGGCTACTACGTCCACGCACGATACGGAAACGCTGCGCGGCTGGTGGGAAAATATGGACATTCACGAACGGCGCAACATTTGGGAGATGATTTCCGCCCAAAAGACCGACGGGAACGTGCCGTTTAATTTGGGTACAGAGCGCCTGATGTTAAAACGCGTATTGGAAAGTGCCTCTGCCTTAACGCTGTTTGCGTGGCAGGATATTATCGGCACGTTAGAGCGTGTGAACACGCCGGGCACCGTCGGCTCTGAAAATTGGACGTACCGCAGCGATGTCACGCCCGACGAGGCGCGCGAAAAATACCACGCGCAATTAGAGATGTTTGAGAATTTACTCAAAGAAACCGGGCGGATATCATATTTAAATTAAGGAAGTTTATATACGGCATAAATAGGGTTTGAATTTTTAAGGATTCCGCCTGCTGCTAGGCACGTTTTTTGTTGTACCAAATCATAGGCTCTACACACACGTTCCCCCGTGCTGGAATTTGAAATTTCGGGCCACATGTACATCCAATACGGAAGATTATATTTTTTGGATTGGCAAAGAAATTCCTGATAGGGCGTATTAAATTTACATTCCCACTCGGAAGTAGAGAACCTTCTCTTATCTTCAGATAGCGTTCCGGGTAAGGCCGTAAATTCTTTAAATGTAGTAGGTTGTTCTCCTTTTTCCAATACATAGAGTTGGTATGATTTGATGAGTGCTTCTCCGGCTGTTTGCAGTTGAACGTACCGGCTTTTAGCCACAGCTTTTTGATATTGCGGTAACGCTACTGCCGCCAACACACCAATAATAAGAATGACGACCAATAATTCTATGAGTGTGAAACCGCGGGCGAACCCCCTCATTCCGGTGCTCGCGCACTCGGCCTTCCCCCTCAGGGGGAAGGAAATAGATTGTTTATCTTTCCCTAGAGGGAGAGAACGCCCCGCAGGGATAAGTGAGGGGGTGTTAAATGCGGGCATTTTCGAACTCTGCAGGCCGCTATTTCCTCGGAAATGACTTTTATTATTTTGTATGACTACATCATTTTGCGTTTCACCCCGCTGGGTTTGGTTTTTGTTCATGTCGTTTTCTCCTTTTCTGTTTACAGGACCAAAAAGGACGGCTACTGCCAGTAGGCTCATACATGTACCCAACCGACAACAGCCGTAATTTACCGTCTCAAAGCGATAAACATTAAGCACAATAGATCCGGTTTGCAATTCCGTTTCTATAGTGCCTTAACGACTGTCTTTAGCATGTATGAACTTGCTTTGTGGCAAGTGCCCGTATTCCTCATACGGTTCCAAAAACAGATTTTAAATTTTTAATACTACCTACCCATTATAACAAATAATTAAAAATTGATTGGTTGAAAGTTTATGCTAACTGCTATAATAAAAGTATCTTATTCAAGGAGGAAATGATGACTTTTACAGAACTGGCCAAAGCACGTTATTCCGTGCGAAAATTTACAGATAAACCCATAGAGCCCGAAAAATTAAATGCGGTGTTGGAAGCGGCCCGCTTGGCGCCTACGGCTAAAAATTTACAGGCGTATCATATTTATGTGGTGCAATCTAAAGAAGGCATGGAAAAAATGCGCGCGCTTACGCCGTGTCATTACGGGGCCCCGGTCGTGTTGATTTTTACGAAAAATACGCAGGAAGAATGGCACCACCCGCAGCTGCCGGAAGTAGTTTCCGGCGTGCAGGACGCGGCAATTGTGGCCACGCACGCCATGCTGGCCGCTACTGAACTGGGGTTGGGCACGTGTTGGCTCAATTTCTTTTCGCCGCAAGCGGTGGCGCGGGCGTACAACTTGCCGGACCACGAAATCCCGGTGCTGCTGTTGCCTATCGGCTACGCGGCGGAGGATTGCGTACCGGCGGACCGCCACACAGAGCGTAAAGAGTTAGATACATTGGTGTCGTATTTATAGGAGCACACAATGAAACATTTTACTTTTCAAACAATGGGCGTATGTTCGCAAGAATTAGCGTTTGATTTAGACGACAAAAACTGCGTGCATAACGTGCGGTTTTTGGGCGGATGCCCGGGCAATTTACTGGCAATCGGAAAACTGGTAGAAGGAATGGACGCTGCCCAGGTAGCCAAACTGTTAAAAGGAAACGATTGCGGCGGCAAAGGGACCTCTTGCGCAGACCAACTTTCCCGCGCCCTTGTGCAAGCACTAGGTTAACTTAGTATATTGTTTTAAAAAGCCCTCCGCTTAGCGGAGGGCTTTGGCGTAAATCAAGTTTATCTCTGCGCGTTATTTCTTTAGTTTGCGCATTTGTTTTTTCCAGGCTTTTTTGGCTTCTTTTTGTTTTTGCTGGGCCGCGCCGGAAAGTAAATCTTCTACGCGTTGGGCTTTTACTTGGTCCAAATTGGCCTCATCTTGTTTGATTTTGGCTTCCCAGTTATCCAGGTTGGCGCGCTCGGCCGCAATGCGGTTTTTCATATAAGTAATTTGGCCGTCTACATGCCGGCTGACCAGTTCTGTGAGTTGGGCCTTAATAGCGGCTTTTTCAGCTTGCGGGGCTTTTTTGTATTTTTTAATCAGTTTTTTGATTTCTTTACGCCGCGCTTTAAATGCGTCTTTTTGGGTGGCTTGTACTGCGGGTTTATCCGTGCGGACAGGAGTTTTATCGTGTGCGGAAACCAGCGGGGCCGTAAAACTCATTAAACATACACAAAACCATAATTTTTTCATAAAATCTCCTCATTTAAAGCGGTATCTTGGACGCCCGCTTCTTCAAATCCTTTGGCGCGCAGTTTGCAAGAATCACACTTGCCGCACGGTTTGTTCCCGCCGGCATAGCAGCTCCAGGTGAGTTCAAACGGTACGTGCAGCTGGGCTGCCAAGCGTACAATATCAGCTTTGGATAAATACATTAAAGGGGCTAATACTTCAATGCCGTCCGTAATGCCTTTTTGGGTGCCGTGGTTTAACGCATTTGCTGCGGCTTGGTAAAAAGCCGGGGTACAATCCGGATAGCCCGAGAAATCCACCGCGTTGGGGCCTGCGATAATGGTATCGGCGTGGATACTGTCCAGGAGTGAGCCTGCTAGTGCCAAAAATAATAAGTTCCGTCCCGGCACGTATGTGGAAGGAATAGTATGTTTTTCTATCTCTTCTACCGGGTTATCGGGTAATTTTTGAGCCGGGTCCACCAGTGAACTAGACACCAGCCACGGTAAGTCAATATTTAAAAAATGAGTTTTTACGCCGCATTGTGCGGCAATTTTTCGGGCGGATTGTACCTCGCGTGCGTGCTTTTGCCCGTAAGTAACGGTTAAAGTTTCACAGGTATACCCGTTGGCTAATGCCCAGTATAAACACGTGGTAGAGTCTAGCCCTCCCGAAAAAAGAACAATGGCTTTAGGCGGGTGCCCGGGATGTTTTTGTACGAAAAACGGAGCTGCAATTTTAATATTACTCTTGGGAACGCTCATTTAAAATTCCTAATACTTCAAATTCTTCTATGGCTTTAATATCTGCTTCATTGACGGTATCTAAATACTTAATGGCATAGATGATAAGCGTGATGCGTGGGTCCTGTGCGCCGTCGGCGGCACTATTGTATTGGCCCATCAAAATGGCATCGGCCCCTTTAGAAGCGGCAAATTTTTTACCCTTGTTTACAGCCATTTTAAGGGTCTCTCGGTCTGTTTTTAAATTTTTAATGCGTAACATGCCAATGTTGGTATACGGTTCTGTAATTTCTTTGGCACTAGCTATTACTTCTACCGGCCGGTTTTTATTGGGGGAAAACTCCGGCCCGATTGGAATCCAGTCCATAGAACTCATCTGCATAGAGGCGCATCCAGTAAGTAACATGGTTAAAAATATCCCTAATTTTTTCATAATTTCTCCTATTTTTGGGTGGCAAGTTGTCCGCAAGCGGCTAGAATATCGTTGCCCATACTTTTGCGGATTGTTACGCCAATCCCCATTGCTTTTAGCCCGGCGGCAAAATCTTTGACAATGCGGTCATCTGTTTTTTCGCCGCGGCCTAAATTACACGCAATTAAATTTACGTGCAGTAAATAATTATCTTTGATGCTATAAATCCAATCTGCCAGTTTGCGGATGTGTTCCGGGCGGCTGTTGACGTTTTCTAAAACGGAATATTCTAAAAATACTTGCCGCCCCGTCATGGCAATATATTCTTCCAGGGCTTTTTTTAGGTCGTCCAAATCAAACTTGCGGTTGACAGGCATCAATTTAGAGCGTTCTTTATTATCCGCATTATGCAGGGAAACCGCCAAATTGGCTTGTGGTAAATCCAGCGCCAGTTTGTGCAGTTTATCGGCAATGCCGGAAGTAGAAATAGAAATGTGCCGCGCGCCGATATTTAGGTGATTTTCGCTAGATAGTTCTTGCGCGGCTTTGATGACATTGAGGTAATTTAAAAGGGGTTCCCCCATGCCCATAAAGACGACGCCGGAAATACGGTCGCCAAGTTTTTCTTTGTGCAAATATTGGAACCAGAAGAGTACCTGGTCGGTAATTTCCTCGTGCGTTAAATCCCGCTTAAAACCCATTTTACCTGTAGAACAAAACGAACAATGCAGCGCACAACCTACCTGGCTGGAGACGCATACACTCCACGTATCTTGCGGTTTTAGCAGCACGGTTTCTATTTGCAACCCGTCATTTAAGGTAAGCAGGGCTTTGGCGGCCTTGTCCTTGCGGGAAACTATCACTTTGGCTACTTTAAAACTTAAAATGGGGCAATCTTGCGTGAGTTTTTCGCGCAAATCAGCCGGCAGGTTGGTGGCTTCGCTCCACGCCGAGATGCCTTTTTTAAACAGGGCTTCCTGCACCTGTTTAATGCGAAAATTGGGCAGCCCTGCTTGTTTAATATACTCTTTTACAATTTCAAAATTCATACGATACCTTTATTATATATATTTTAGCATTTTATGATATAACAACCTTACAATTTCTTCTGTTTTTGGAATGGTTTTGTACCGATAGCTGCCAAATGGTGGCCACCTTAAACTCCAAAAATGGTCGTTTGAGGCATAAAATGAACGGACTAATTACCCGTTTGTTTTATGCCGAGTGTTTATTGTACGTACAATAAACCGCGGCTGTTATGTGTGGTAAGTTTAAGGTGCCTAATATACCGGCCGTTTGTGTAAGGTTCCTTAAACAGCGAATTGTAATTCTAAATATACAAGAGTTGTTTATGGAAACTACAAACATCCGGCGGGGTACTACGCAAAAGGTTGTAAATAAAAATAATCGTTATGCTGAGGAGTTGTTGCTCGGCATCTCATCTGCTTTAAAAACACAAAGAGGAGATCCTGAACAGAAACCTTTCAAGAGAACCTTATTTAACACCCTCTCACCCGCCCCTATGGGGCACCCTCTCCAAAGCGGAAGTTCTTTATTACCCCCTCATCCGGGCTTCGCCCACCTTCTCCCTCAAGGGGCGAAGGCGAAAAAGGTACAAACGCCCCAAAAACCTCAAAGGACGAGGAAAATACCCTACGGGTTTACCCTTATTGAACTCTTGGTCGTTATCCTCATTATTGGTATTTTAGCAGCGGTGGCCTTACCGCAATATCAGTTATCCGTTGCAAAGACGCGGTATACCCAACTTATTACATTGGCAAGTACCTTGCGTAAGGGACAGGATTTATACAAACTGGCCCATGGGGAATATGCGGATGAGATTCAATCATTGGACATTGATCTTCCACCGGGTAGTACATTTAGTACTTCAACTATTTATTATACGTGGGGATATTGTGGTATTGGAAAGACAGGATGGGCTGCTTGTTGTAATACCCAATATGGGGTGTGTTATAATGACTTATCACAACTTAAAGAATGTAAAGTCAAACCAGGAGAAAATGAAGAGTTTGGTAAAAAAATTTGTGTTAGTATGGGGGGAAAACAGGTGGGCAAAGACGGGAACGGATATTTTGTTTATGATTTATAAAAACCAATTCCCAGATTTTTTCTTTTAAATTTTAACACAAATTTAGCCGGAATTTTAGTATAATATCCGCACGATGAGTGATATTAAATTTAGCACAGCCGGTTTCCGGGCCGTTACGGCGGACGGACTTACGGCCTTAAACGTACAGCGTTTAGCATACGGGATTTCCGAACATATTTTGGAGCATCCTTTTTATGGTTTTGAAGGGGAAGGCTATAAAAAACATTGCCAAAACTTAGGCAAAAAAATCAAAAAACCCTTAGTGATTGTGGGTTTTGATACCCGCTTTTTATCCAAACAACTAGCCTATGTGGCAGCCAATGCGTTTGTGCAGAACGGGATTTCCGTTAAAATGGCTGAACTGCCGTTGCCTACCCCGGTAGCGGAATGGTGCGTTTTAAACGAATGTGCCGTAGGGGGCCTGGTGGTTACCGGTAGTGAGGGGGAATATTACGATAACGGCGTGAAGTGGATTTCGTACTACGGCGGAATTGCGAGTAATGAAATTATGGCCGATATTGAAGCCCGCATCCCGGCACCGAGTGCCCAAATTTTAAAAGCCTCCTCTACTGAATTTGGCGAATTAAGTTCGGCGGTAGTAGTTAGTAAAGAATTTCGCAAAGCCTACTTGGCGCGTATGGAAAAACTCATCAATACCCGTGCGTTAAAAGCGGCTAAACTCAAAGTGGCGGTAGACCCGTTATTTGGCGCGGCCAAAAACTATTTCCGGACATTTTTGGAAAAATACGGTGTTACGGTGGAAGGTATCCATGAAGAAGATGACGTGCTCTTTGGTGGTAAAACGCCTAACGCCGGGCCGGTTAGTTTGCAGGAACTTCAAAAACTGGTGGTTAGTAAAAAATTACATTTAGGCATTGCCTGTAACCCGGATTGTGATAAATTTGGTGTGGTGGATTGCGACGGAAACTGGGTTTCCTCTAACGAAATTGCACCGATGATTTTGGATCACCTGGTACGCAATAAAAAACAAAAAGGCCGCGTCTGCCGTAGTGTGATTACTTCCAACTTAGTGGACCAAGTGGCTAAAGCGCACGGACTTATGCTGCGCGATACCCCGGTGGGTTTTAAATATATTACGGAGCTGATGATTTCCGGGCAGTATGTTATGGGAATGGAAGAATCCGGCGGGATTGCTATTTCTGACCATATCCCGGATAAAGACGGCCTGTTAGCCTGTTTGTTAGTTATTGATATGCTAGCAACGGAGAAAAAGACCTTTAAGCAACTTAAAAAAGAGTTTTACAAGCACTACAAACAACTCTTTGACCAAAAAGTCAGTATTCCCAAAACCGAGACGGAAATCAACCGTATTATGGAACGGCTGGATATTAAGCCGCCGTTGTCTTTAAATAAAATTTCAGTATGGCGGATTGACTCTACGGACGGGTTTAAGTTTATCTTAAAAAACGGCAGCTGGTTAGCTATTCGTCCGTCTAGCACGGAGCGGATTATCCGTTTATATGCAGAATCACAAGATGAAAAATTGCCGGCTGTGCTAATTAAAGAAGGCAAAAAGATTATAGAAAGTATGATTTAAGTACCGGGAGTCTATATGACGCGTATCAAATACATTTCTGCCCGCGAAATTTTGGATTCACGCGGTTTTCCGACGGTGTCTGCCGAGGTTGTTTTAGAGGAT
This sequence comes from uncultured Elusimicrobium sp., assembly GCA_937891135.1. GTDB lineage: Bacteria > Elusimicrobiota > Elusimicrobia > Elusimicrobiales > Elusimicrobiaceae > Avelusimicrobium. The sequence goes on along the minus strand of CALAFB010000050.1, from coordinate 2,013 downwards.
GGGTCTGTTGGGGCAGCCGCGGTACCCAGCGGGGCTTCTACCGGTTCGCACGAAGCGTTGGAACTGCGCGACGGCGGAACACGTTATAACGGCAAAGGTGTTTTGACTGCCGTAAAAAATATTCAAAATTTAATGGCTGTACTTGCCGGTTTGGACGTTTCCGATATCCGCGCGTTGGACCAAAAAATGTTAGAAAAAGACGGTACGGAAAATAAATCGGCTCTCGGGGCCAATGCAACGCTGGCCGTATCTATGGCGGCTTTGCGTGCCGGAAGTATGAGTGCCCGGCTGCCGCTTTATGAATATATCCGTAAAGTCTATAATTTGCCGTATACAGATTATTTATTGCCTACGCCTTTTTTAAATATTATTAACGGTGGTAAACATGCCGATTCGGGCCTGGACGTACAAGAATTTATGATGGTTCCGGCGCAAGCCTCATCATTCCAAGAAGCCATGCAAACGGCGAGCGAAACTTATCACGCTTTGCGTAGTTTATTAAAACAGCAGGGGCAAGTGATTGCCGTAGGCGATGAGGGCGGTTTTGCCCCCAAAATTACCCCGCATGAAAAAGTGCTTACTACCATTTTGCAAGCGGCCCACAATGCCGGGCACGGAACTATTTCGCTTGCGTTAGATTGTGCGGCTAGTGAATTTTACAAAGACGGGACGTATCATTTTGAAGGAAATTTCCATACGGCGGCCGAGATGACGGCTATTTATGCACAATGGTGTAGCCGCTATCCTTTGGTGTCTATAGAAGACCCGCTGGCCGAAGATGATTGGGCCGGCTGGCAAGCCATTACGGCGCAGTTGGGTTCCAAAATCCGCTTGGTGGGAGATGATTTATTTGTTACCAATCCCGCCCGTTTGCAAATGGGTATTGCAAAACATGCTGCCAACGCTATTTTAATTAAACCCAACCAAATTGGTACCGTAACGGAAACCATAGACGTGATGAACTTGGCCCGTAAGCATGGGTATGTGTGTATCGTGTCCCACCGTTCCGGTGAAACGGAAGATACGTTTATTGCGGATTTGGCCGTAGCCACCAATGCCGGGGCTATTAAAACGGGAGCCCCCGCCCGTGCCGAACGCACGGCTAAATACAACCGATTACTACAAATAGAAGCCGAACTGGGTGCCAAAGCCCGTTATGCAAAGGACGGTATATTTTGAGACGTACTGCTTTACCAAAATCTTTTTTTACACCTAAAATAGTTATCCTCAGTATTGTAATACTGGTGGTATTGGTGTTTCCGGTGGGGAACAGCTTGTTTAATTTGTGGCATAACAAGTCCGAATTGCGCCGTTTGTCGCGCAAGCGGGACAAATTAGACGTTCAATATGAACAGTTGCTGGCTGAAAAGAAACTGTTGGAAGCGCAAGACCCTGCTTATATGGAACAATTAGCCCGGCTCCGTTACCACATGGCTAAACCCGGCGAAATTGAATATAGGTTTATTCCTCATGATTAACATAGAAGTTTTAAATTTAGGCCCCATGGATAATTGTACCTATTTGGTAAGCCAAGACGGGCAGGCACTTCTTATTGACCCGGCTTGGGATATGAATTTTATTATCCACACGCTGCAGCAGAAAAAACTTACGTTATGCGGAGTGTTGTTTACGCACGGGCATTTTGACCATGTCAAATTTTCCAAAACATTATTGGAACATTTCCATCTGCGGGCCTATTTAGAGGAAAACGATGTGCCGTTAGCCGGGTTGCCGCCGGAATTGTTACATTTGTACCGGGGAGACCAAACATTTCACATCGGGCCGTTTGACATAAAAATTTTAGCCACGCCCGGGCATACAGCGGGCGGCGTGTGCATTTTGATAGAAGATGCCCTGTTTACCGGAGATACATTATTCCCGGGCGCATGCGGCCGGGTGGATTTGCCGTCCTCTAATCCGCGGGATATGTTAGCCAGTTTACGCCGGATTGCTTCGCTGCCCGAAGATACCCGTATTTTTGCCGGGCACAGTTACGGCGGGCGGTGTAGTTCT
>CALAFB010000049.1 GCA_937891135.1 uncultured Elusimicrobium sp. | reverse complement strand
TTTCTACTTCAGCATGGTCCGAAAGCAAGTATCCTTTGACTTTCCAACAGCGGATTGTTTTGCGATTACAGTCAATCTCATACCAGTAATCCAAGTCCGTATGTACTTGGAAGGCGATTTCGTATCCGTCATCTTTACGCGTGTTTTTGACGAGTTCGTTGACTAGGAGATTCCCGTTCCAAGTGTTGAATTTTTTCTTTCTTTGTATAAGGTCTTTACCGACACCTTTGGGGTAGCCATCCCAATGGTGGTACAACAGGACTTCCTGTTTAAGGTAGGTCACTTTGATTTGGCATCGAGTGCTCATATAATTATCCCTCTGTGTAAGGGCGGCTAGGTGGGCTAACCGCCCTACAAGTGTTTATCTTTCTTAACGCCGCTTATAGGGTTGCCTTTCGGCTCTCCGTCAGCGTGGGTCTATTGCCGCTCACTTTGCCCGATGTGCCTTTGTGTCCATGCGGTCAAGCTAAACAATAGCCATGAATCACGTCTCCAAAGATCAATGTGTAAGGCCTCTAAACCGTTACACGCGGTTGCGCTTTACTCCAAGCACTAAGGTTTTTTGTTTAAAGGAAGTTATTCTTAACTCCACTCTCAAATCGTTTAATCTACACCGTTATGGTCAAACTCTAAACATCCCGTACATTCACATCTTCCGGCATCTAAATCTTTTAAAGCGCATTTGTTTCCGTCCCTGTATATGCACTTCCAAAAACTCGGTCTCACAGCCAACTCTCCGGTACGACTAGGTAAATCATCCATATGTACATGTAGAAAAAACCCATTATTGCTAAACCTGCTAAAACATCTTTTAAAGTAATCCGTTCGTTCATATTAAAACCCCATGTGCCTACACATCTTTTCAACTGCGCTTTTGTGTATCCGCCAATGGCCTTTTTTTCCAATTTGGAAACACTTGCTTTGGTCTATCCGGCCACCCATAATCCAGTATCTAACGGTCTGGGCTGTAATCCGTAATCGCTCGGCCACCTCTTGGCAGGTGTACAAGTCCTCGCTTAAATCTTCTTTTTTATCAATGTTCATATAACTTCTCCGTTATTTTTAATAACAAATGTGCTAAAATGTATGTACCGATAATTAAATGTGCTTGGTGGCCCTTTTGACTATCGGTACATGGTGAATACAACTTTATTTGAAAGGGTGTCACCCCTAACAAAATCTGACTTCCGGTTTTAATTTTCAAATATCGTTCGCACCATACAATCTGTAACGATGCGCTCTTTACTGCATTGTTATAAAGTATAACCTTTTAGTTATAAAGTATAACGGTTTAGTTATAGTTTATAACATAACTTGCATTTTGTCAAGGGGTTATTTTAGAATGTTTCTACCGACGATAATAAAGGTTAGGAGAACAAAAATATGGCTGAAAAAGGAAAAAATCAGATTGGCGAACGAATAAAAGCCGCCTTGCGTGATGCAGAGATGTCGCAAGCTAGTCTAGGCAGAGAAATGGGAATAACCCAAGCCCAAGTTAATTACTGGGTAATGGGACACCGTAATCCCAGTATTGAAAACCTGCAGAAGATTGCTACTATCTTGGATAAACCCCTTGACTATTTTCTTGCTACAAAAAAGGAAACTACTAAAGAATATATTCACAGAGTTAAAGTACCGACAGACATTAAATTAATCCCTGTGATAGGCATTTCCTCTGCCACCAACGAGAAATTTATTCTTGAAGAAGTGGAAAGCTATATACCCTTTAATAAATCCGGAGAAAAGCAATTCGCAATCAAAGTAGAGGGAAACTGTATGGAAGATCCCAAGGACCCACGTTCCTCTATCTATAATGGCGATTATGTAATCATTGATCCGGAAGTCACACCCACCAACGGAGATGTTGTGCTCGCTAGAATTTCGGAGGAGTATAGCACCATAAAAAGAATGTTTATTTGCGATGGGAAGGTAGAGCTGATACCTGACAATCCGAAATACCGCACAATTACCAAAAAGATAGAAGATGTTGAAATCGTTGGAAAGATTATAAACATCTACAAACCGCCAAAGAAGAAGCGCAAACGTATAATTGCTTAATAAAAAAGACCACCACACTATTTGGAGCGGTGGTCTTTTAGTTTAAGGTGGTTACAATTTGTAGCCAACTTAATTTTTTATCAGATTATCATATATATTCTTATCCTCTGCTTCAAAACACACAAAAGTCACTTCCTTTATGGTTTTTAATGAGGGAGATATTCGTTTTATAGCGGTTATAGCAATCTGTGCGGCTTGTTCTTTTGGAAAACGATAAACTCCGGTGGAAATACAGGGAAAAGCTATACTTTCACAACCATACACTTCTGCCAATCGCATGGAGTTTGTGTAGCAATTAAATAGGTCTTTTAGCTCGTTATGATTTCCACCATACCAAACAGGGCCAACGGTATGGATGATATATTTACAGGGAAGGTTGTAGGCAGAGGTTATTTTGGCTTGTCCGGTCGGGCAACCACCCAAGGTGCGGCATTCTTTGAGCAATTCCGGCCCTGTGGCTTTATGTATTGCACCATCTACGCCACCGCCACCTAAAAGTGTATGGTTGGCGGCATTAACAATAGCATCTACTTTGAGGGTGGTTATATCCCCTTGAATGACTTTTAGCATAAATATATTGTAGAAAAAAGGGGGCATCAGGCAGTATCTATGGAAATCTGTGCTATACTCCATCCAGTACCTGACACCCTATTGGAAGCTCTAGTAACTCTAGCGCACAGCCTAGCCAATAGAGAGTTCCAAAAATTAGTTTTCTTGTTTCAAAAAATCTTCTATGATTTTGGAGTTCCTAATAGGAGCTCTAGCATTTTCTTCTTCATAGAAACTGTTTGGTGTTTTTTCTAAACCATTTTGTATGGCCTGCCACACCTGTCGGACAAACTCTTTCTTTGGTATCAATATGTCGCAAATAATCTGTGTTTCGTTAGTCTTTCCATACACATCGTGTATTTTATCATCGTAATTAAACCAGATTTCTTCGCCATTATCTTCAAATTCACCCGTTCCATGTTTCGGTTTTTTTTCGAAATAATACTTTTGTGAAGACAATACTGTCAAGCGCGGAGTCAAATCAAAGGCGCAGTAAAATCGAAACATCTGTAAAGGCCCTTCAGCATCTATTACAAAAATAGACTCTCTATATCCTAAACAAATAGCCTCTAACCATGCTATCATATCATCTGTAACATTTGCGCCTAGTGCGGCATCTAAACCTATCGTATTGCCATTAAAGTAGAAGTTAAATCCCAAGTCGCCATAATAATTGGAAACAACACTAAATTCTTTTATCTCAACAGGTTCATGTTTGCTAATTCTTTGTTCGTAGTTATTATGGTCAGATAAATCTCCGCCAACATAACCTGCACGAATAACCGATAAATCTTTCATTATATTTCCTCAACTTGGCTGTACATAACTTATAATTTATTTGTACATATATCTTACAAAATGCAAGCGACAACGTGTGGTCGTGTATATTTGCTATCATTTTTCTATGGAAGAAAATTTCACAACGGAAAGAAATCCACATACATGCTTCATTCTAGTTGGCATTCAGGCAAGTGGAAAAACCGCCTTTGCCCATCAGCATCTTGCCAATTGCAGCTATGTCAGTTTGGACCAGTTAAATACCCGTAATAAGGAGCAGATAGTCCTTGAAAATACCCTTAAAACGGGGGCTAATTGCGTGGTGGACAATACCAACCCTACTAGGGAAGAACGCAAAAAATACTTGGATTTAGCCAAAGCAAATGGCTATAAAGTGGTAGGTATCTATTTCCGGTCAGCTGTTGCGGAGTGTGCAGAGCGCAATGCCCAACGAACCGGAAAGGCACAAGTGCCCTTAAAAGCCATCCTAGCCACCGCCAAGCGACTAGAACAACCTTCGTATGCGGAAGGATTTAACGAATTATACTATGTTAAAATAGAGAATAACGACTTTGTAGTCAGTAAATGGGACGAAACAGTATGAAATTTGACGACTTCGACACAAAAATGCGTAAATTTGAGGAGTCCTTGGACCAAGTTATCCCTGCGGACTGCTTTATGGTGGCTCGTTTGGATGGCAAGGGTTTCACTAAACTTACCAAGGAAGATATGGATTTGGAAAAACCTTTTGATATTCGATTTAGACAAGCCATTATTAATACCATGGCATTTCTCATGAACTCGTACTTCCAAATTGCCTACGCATACAACGAAAGCGACGAAATTTCTCTGTTGTTCAAACCTAATGCAGACAAGTTTAACCGCAAAGTCCGCAAGTACAATTCTATCCTAGCGGCAGAAACGAGTGTCCATTTTTCCAAGGAAATCGGCAGAGATGCCATCTTCGACTGTCGGATGATACCTTTGCCGGATGTGGATGCCTTGCAGGATTATTTCGCATGGAGACAGGCTGATTCTGCGAGGAACTCTGTATTGGCTCATTGTTACTACAAACTAGTAGCTGCAGGCAAAACCCCACAGGATGCCGCCAAAGAGCTGACCAATATGCCGTTTAGGAATAAAACCGAACTATTGGCCCACTTTAACATGGATTTAAAAAGCATACCCAAATGGCAGTTATACGGAAGTGCTTTGTATTGGGATAAAACTATTAAGGAAGGGCTAAACCACGCTACCAACGCCCTGCAATCCGGCACACGCAGGAAACTTATAGAGAACTACGAATTACCTATTGGAGAAGAGTATCGGAATTGGATCGCCAAACTGGTAAAATAAGGCCACCTTTTGACATACTACCGATAAAATAATTTATAATAGAAGAAAGGACGTATTTTAGGAGATAATTTTTTTCCCACAGTCTTAAAAGTGGCTGTGTAACAATTGCAGTATTTAATCTATTTGTTGGGCGTTTCGCATTTTGCGAATACGGTCTAGTAATAGACAGGATTTTAACCGATAAATAGTCGTATTAGACACTATATAACCGGACTAATTACCCGCGTTGTATATGTGTCGAATGCTTATCGTTTATACGATAGGCTACGGCTTATTTGTTTATGCGTTAAAATCCTCATAGACAGGTAGGCCGTTTTTATATACGAGCCTATCTTTCACAGGATAACTCGTGCGCTATATACTTCCACTCATATTATTCTTCTTATGTATGCCGTCTTTCGCCAAAAATGACGATATTACCAATGTTAAAGTAACATCCGTCTATGATGGGGATACTTTTAAAGTAATGTTGCCATGCGCTCTGCCTGTGGTATGCGATTATATTTCCGTCCGAGTGCGTGGAGTGGATGCTCCGGAGTTTAGAACAAAAGACGATTGTGAGAAGAAAAAGGCCAAACAAGCCAAACTTTTCACTAGGGAATTTCTCAAAAAGGGAACGGTTACCCTACGCAATTGCCGTAAAGACAAGTATTTCCGGCTTTTATGTGCGGTCTTTGTGGTAGATACTGAGACCAAACAGGAGAGCAGTTTAGCCACTGCCCTACTGGATGCCAACCTTGCTGTACCCTACGAAGGCCAAAAGAAACTCAAGTACAACTGGTGTGGCGATAAACCTATACAAAAATAATTTTACAACTAGAAATGAAGCATAGTTAGCTTTAACTTAACTATACATTACAAGCATTTCCCCTGGAAAAGGTGGGGTTTAGCCAAAACTTTCCTCATGAAAACGTGGGGTTGTCCTTGATTTTATCGTCTAAAACCTATATTTGGGAAGTTTTAAGTAAATTAAGTAACTGTTCCCACCACAAAGTCGAAGTGAAAGTATTATCAAAAGCAGATGGAACTAGAAAGCGTTTCATTTCAAACAGAAATGCCTGTTGACCATCTTTAATTTCGGCGAGACGATTTGTGTATTTTTGAACAAATTGGTCTTGGGTTATTTTCCGATCAGTCAGTTTCTTATTAAGTAAATCTTTATCCAACGCCACATTCTGACGGGAAATCCAAAATATATCCCACAAATCTCTGTTTTTGACCCGATTGGGACGGTTGGCAAAGGCAATCAGCTTGTCTACAAGAATTTCCGTCAAGCTTTCCGCTTGTAGGATAAGGCCGGACACGCCACTTTCTAGCCCATAATAATTTCTGAGCATGGTGGCTTGCCGCTGATAACTGGGTAGCAGTACAATATCCAAGTTTATCCGTTGGGCAGGCAAGTGCTTTTGTTCAGGACGAGTGAGAATTTTTATTTTCCATGTATTGGTGTTTCCGGTTTCCTGTTTCGGCTCGCTTACTTCCACTTCAAAACCGTACTTTTTTAATAAGTTTTTCTTAAGAGAAGCAGGAAAAGTCGCCAACTCATCTTTATTGAAATCAAAACTGCTGGAAAAGTCCAAATCCTCACTTAACCGTTGTGATCCGTAACAATCTCGCAGACAGGTCCCACCGATAAAAGTTAAGTTTTTAAGCAGTCCGGCATCGTTTAATTCCCATAGGACGTCGTGATGTAGAATTTCTTTTTCTACAACAGGGCGCAACGTCGTATATTGGGGATTATCTTCCAAAACGGTCTGTACGGTTTTATCAAATAAATTCATGTAAAATCTCCTTATCAACTAAATCAAGCGGACGCTTGGTAGCAACCATGTCCTGATAGGCCAGTTTAGGGCTTGCCTTCCAAAGGCGATATCTTTCATCATAGGTTAATTCAGCAGTTAAAGTATTAATATCCTTTTTGGTATGTATAAACTCAATGGTGCCAAATTGTCCGCAGTTTATCCTTCCTCGACGGCCATTTGTCATGAGTGTAATGGTACTCATCGGGATTTGAGAAATAACACCCGCTTCACTCAAAATACTTTCTAAACTGAGATAACAAAAAGCATTTTTACGCAACAATATGGCTAAATGGTACAACTCGTAGCCTCTTTGATACTTTGCCTTTGGATAGAGATAATAGCCCTTGCACATTCGGACTAACAATCCCTTCTTAACTGCACGCCCAAGGAGAACCAATAAGGCAAAATGGTTCAATGTCGGGAAAAGGGCATTAAAACTGTCAACGGAAAATATATAATTTTCCGCATTGGCGTGCTTTTCTAAGGTGTTTTGTAATATATCAGCATTTTGCATAATTTATCCCTATGCCTTATTTAATCCGGTGTACACAATATAACACTTTCTGTTATAATTTGTCAACCTAATTTCTAGTCCGACAAAGGAATAATAGATATTTGTTAAAATGAACATAATGGCAAAGCAAAAATCCTACATCGCAATAGACCTCAAGTCATTTTACGCATCTGTGGAGTGTGTCCAGCGTAAGCTAAACCCACTTACTACGAACTTGATAGTGGCGGATACAAGCCGTACGGAAAAAACTATCTGCCTTGCTGTGTCTCCGTCTCTAAAAACCTTTGGTATTGGCGGAAGAGCGAGGTTATTTGAGGTTGTGCAAAAGGTCAAGGAAGTTAACCGTAAACGCCAATTAAATGCACCAAATCGCCGTCTAACAGGCAAATCCCATAACTTTGAGGAACTAGTAGCCAACCCTAGCCTTGCGGTGGATTACATAGCCGCACCACCCCAAATGGCCAAGTACATGGAAATAAGCAATCAGATTTATGATATTTATTTAAAATATGTCGCACCGGAAGATATCCACAACTACTCCGTAGACGAGGTTTTTATTGACGCTACGGACTATCTAAAGCTCTATAAACTCTCCGCACATGACTTTGCCATGAAACTCATCCGCGAGGTCCTGCAAACTACCGGAATTACCGCTACCGCCGGAATAGGCACGAACCTATACCTAGCAAAGGTGGCTATGGATATTGTGGCCAAACATATACCTGCTGACAAAGATGGAGTGCGGATAGCAGAACTAACGGAACAAAGCTATAAAGAGCAATTATGGTCGCATACTCCGATTACGGATTTTTGGCGTGTAGGACATGGGATAGCCGAAAGATTAGAAAAGATAGGCCTCTATACTATGGGAGATGTGGCTAGGTGTTCCTTGGGGAAAGACGATGAATATTACAACGAAGAACTACTTTATAAAACCTTTGGGATAAATGCCGAGTTGCTGATAGACCATGCTTGGGGTATTGAGCCCTGCACCATGAAAGAAATCAAAGCCTATCGTCCATCCGGACACAGTTTAGGTTCCGGTCAGGTATTAGATAGACCATACAAATACGAAGAAGGCCATCTTATCACTCGGGAAATGACAGATTCGCTTGTGCTAGACCTTGTGGGAAAAGGACTGGTAACGGATCAGCTTGTTTTAACTGTGGACTACGATACGGAAAACCTTACTAATCCCTCTATCGCACGTGGTTATAAAGGACCGATAGTAATGGATAGATATGGTCGCAAGATGCCAAAACCTGCCCATGGGAGTGTAACCTTAGACAACTTTACATCTTCTACCAAGATTATTATGGACGCTATGAGCCAGTTGTATGAGAAAATCGTGGATGAGCATCTAACCGTTCGAAAGATTTATGTTACTGCAGGTAGGGTAGTTCCGGCAAGCCAAGCAGAGGTAAAGCCTACGGCGGAGCAGTTGGATTTATTTACGGATTATGAAGCCCTAGAGAGGCAGAAAGTCGAAGAGCAAGAAGAACTCCAAAGGGAACATGACCTGCAAGAAACTATTTTAGATATTAAAGAGCAGTTTGGTAAGAATGCCATTGTACGTGGAATGAACCTACAAAAAGGTGCAAAGGCCATAGAACGCAATAAACAAATAGGCGGACACAAAGCATGAGCGATACACAATACAAAGATATTATCAACCTGTCACGTCCAGTATCTAAACGGCATGCTCCTATGTCCTTGCTAGATAGGGCCGCCCAGTTTGCACCATTTGCCGCTTTGAGTGGGTTTGAAGAGGGGATACAAGAAACCGCACGCAAGACCACACGCAAGAAAGAATTGGACGAAAGTGAAAAGAATATCATAAACGATAAGTTGTCCCAACTGGCCCAAGAGCTAACTGTATCGGAATTCCCACCGGAAGTAACGATCCAATACTTCGTGGAAGATGAGTTAAAAGAAGGGGGCGAATACCAAACTAAGACGGGACAAGTAAAGAAAATAGACCTCTACCGCCACTTGCTTGTTTTTACGGATGGCACTCAAATAGACATGGAAAACCTCACTGATTTGGAAACCCTTTTCTAAAACCCCACCGACGAGAGTTTCTGAATTTCATAATATACTGGACGTAATTTCATGCTTTTCTTTTAAAGAAGAGTTACTATGTTCCTACGACGCAGAGTTCGACTTTGCTTAGTAAGGAGAACAGACAGATGGCCTTAATTAAAAGATACGGCATATATTATGCTGATTTCAGAGTACCAAACGGTAAACGTTCAAGAACTTCTCTTCAGACCACAAACCTAAGAGTAGCAAAAGACAAGTATGCGGAGATAGTAAGCAGACGCAAGAAAGCCAAGGAAAACCTAGTAGTAGATATGGAGTGGGATGCATTTAAAGATAGATTATTCCGCTTTATGTCCGCAGAACGGTCCGAAAGTACAATCAGGTGGACCAAACTGGCAATAAAACATATGGAGGATTTTAATACCCCTCGCATGTTAAGAGACGTAACTCCAAGCCTTCTGCAGGGAACAAAGGAGTTTATGATTAACGAGGGATTCGGTAAGCATAATATCAATCGCTGTATGCAAGCCCTCAAAGCCATTATGCGACTGGCAGAAAAATGGGATTTAGCAGTTGAGCAGAAATGGAAAGCCGTTGGTAAGCTAAAAACCCCAAAGGGACGAGTGGTATTCCATACGGATGAGGAGATTGATAAGCTATTAGCGGCATGTCCTTCCCTAGGTTGGCGGCTTGTAGTGCTACTTGGGGCCGATGCAGGGCTTAGGAGAGGGGAAATAGCGCATTTACAGTGGCGGGATGTGGACTTTGAGCACAATCAGCTCTACGTTGCCCCTGACAAAACGGAAAACCACCGCTTTGTGCCAATGACCCCCACCTTGCGTGAAGCCCTCACAAAGGCCAAAAATGGCGCGAAAAGCGAGTACGTGGTGGATGTAGGCTGGGCATCTAGCCGCAACAGCAAAGATTTCCTTACATCTTACTACCCAAGAATAGCCAAGGCCGCCGGAGTTAAGAGTTATTTACATAAACTGCGCCACACTTACGCCTCACAGTTGGTGCAGAAAGGGATTGGACTTTATGAGGTATCCAAACTTCTAGGCCATAGCAGTATCCAAATGACAGAAATCTACGCACACCTAGTCCCTGCCAACTTACAACAGGCGGCTATGTGCATGACTCCTAGAAAGATGCCGGAAAATAACAGCTTGTTTAATGTCGCAAATGGAACCACAAAATGATAGTAAAGTGTATGCGCCCACAAAATCCGAACTTCTCAGAAGAGAAAATGGGTCTAATAAGTGCCAAAAAGAGTATAAAAACTATGGTACCCTATAATGGACACGCTCTCGTCGACAGTTCTGTGCTTGTTGGGCGCACGTCTTAAAATATACCCGTTCTCCGTCGAGAGCGGGCTTTTTCTTATACTTCTCCGACGACGTTCCCAAAAGCAAAAAACGCAAAAAAAGCAAAAAAGTGTATATTCTTAGTGGACCCTTTATGGTGTACAGTAAACGCTAAAATTCTTCTTTTTCTCGTCGACAAAATGAAATTCTTCCGATAGAGAATTGGCAAAAAATCAAAATCTCAAAAATTCCCGAAATTTTCACTTATTGTATATTTATACTCGCTCGACGAGAAAAGTATAAGAAGTATAAAAAAATTCTCAAAAACTATGAAAGTGGTGGGCACAATTTGGACACTATAAACTATAATGACACCTCTGTCCAAATACAAAAAATGGACACTATATTCGTGTGCCAATCTACATACTTTTGGACACTATAATGCCACAATTATTTTGGTTAACTTTGACAAGTTATGTATCAAAGACTATACTAACGCTCGGCAGAAAAATGGCAGAAAAACTTTCTGCCGTATTTTCTGCCATAAGAACAGTCACTAATAAGCAACATAAGCAACAAAAGCTATACTAACGCTGGACAGAGTTTGGACACTAAAGCCCGACAATTCGCTTCCGGATATGTTTTTTAAGGTGCTTTTGGAATATTTAAATTATAGACTTTCGGAACGAATCAAAGAAAATAATAAAAGCCAAGACGGGGGATCAAACAAAATTACTTGGCTTTATGCTTTGCTTGGAATCCATGCATTTTATCTACTAATATTCGATCCAAAGTTGTTGGAATGGTAATTTCTAATACAGCAATTTCTTCCCGTGCAAATAATCGTTTAAATTCCTTTGATAAGGAAAGTGGTTGCACTTCGTCAACATTGGGAAGAATTATAATCTCGTATGATGGAATTTTTACACATACACTTTTTTGATTATAGCCAGGATTTTCTGTGATAAGGACACAATGATCCACAGGATGATTAAGATTTTTGCGATAGATTAGAGGAAAAAATAGGTTTTCTGACTCAGGCGCTTCGCTTTTTAATATTTTTAACGCTAGCGATTCGTAATTTCCAGGTAGACGATAAGGAAACAGGGTGCTTACAGATATCCGCCAAACTAAAGAAATAAAAAAACGATGTAACTTTGAATAATTATAACTATCTTTTTGAACTATAAAAGATTTGATAAGGGTATCAGAGGTGCGAGAGGGGCTATTTGGAATTGTTTTGAATAGAAATTCTTTGGCACATTCATCTAATTTACCAAGTTGCTCATCGCATTTGTGACAAAGTAAATACTCTTTAGCACCATTTTGATACGAAGATTTATTGAAAGAAAAATCTTTAGCATTAATACCAACAAAGCGTTCCCACTCTTTTAAATTATAAAATGATTTCGGAATGATATGAGATTTGATTAGTTGAGTTCGTTGACCACAATACTTACAAATACCTTCTTTCATATTTCTTAGAAATTTTAAAGTGACTTACTTACAAACACAGTAGTGTATGTATTCCGTGGTATTAGAAGCTTTGTAATCGCGGTTTTTATCGGCTTTGAAACGGTTGTAGGTTTGTGTAAAGTAGCCGTAGGTACCTTTTTTCTCAAAGATTTCCTTGATGTCGGCTAGAGATAAGAGACCTTCGTTGTTGTAGCTGAGGAAAATGTACTTTGTTTGGGCATTCTTAATCAGATCAGCAAAAGCCGCTTTAACAGTTGCCTTGGAACAGTAGGAGGATTTTTGGGATTTATAATCCCGCAAACCCGTTTTTCCATAGATCTTTGGGTTATCGTACTTAGCAATTGTTTCCAATAGATGATAATTGGTCGCATACTGTCTCGTATTGTACGGTGGGTCTAAGTACAGAATGTCCGGATGAATCGTTTTGATTAGTTTATTGGCGTCCTGTTGGAAAACTTGGTGTTCTTGGCTATTAACAAACAAGTTAGCAGGGCGTAAAGCCAAAGGTTTTAAAGCGGATTGTTTAAGCTTTTTCAAGAAAGCCCCATAAACCGAAGCCGTATTTGCCGATTTATCTACGGACTCAATAAGGGATGCGAGTAAGAAATAATACTCATTTTCAGTAATTAGGCCTTTATTTTGCCAAATTTCAATTTGTTGACGGATAGCATCGCATTTTTGAGCATTTTCTGCTGAAAAATAGTTCCTTACAAAGGATTTTTTGGCGGTTCCTTCTCCGGAATAGTTTTTATAAATAAATCCTTTTTTACCAGGGAGATTTGTTAGGAAATCACATACTGCTTGGGCACGTTCACTTACCTTAACTTTCTTTAGGGCAGGTAAACTAGCACATAATTTTGAAAAAGTCAGCGGACGGTGGTTAGCAATATATTGTTTGTTTAAAACAAAACTATAATATTGCATATCATTAGCGATAACAGAATAGCCCTTTTCTTTGAAATAACGGCCCACGGCTCCTGTACCAGCAAACAAATCACAAAAAGTATGACAGTCCGTATCCACAACTTTGGCTATGGACTCGTCGATAAATTTTAGGAGTGATAATTTGCTTCCAATATAGTTCATAATCCGCGGTATCCTTCTTCCTAGATTTTAACATTTTAGCGGATGAAAGTGTACTTGTATTTTACTTTTCTTTTTGGAAGATTAAAATATATTCGTGTTTAAAAATATAGTAATCACTGGCCAGTGCCCGGTAACGCCAAATGGTGTGCTGGGCCCGCTTTCCGCGATTGCCTTCCATATTCTTGACGATAATACTCTTGAGTTTTAGTTTCCTTCCTTGGGCGGCCAAAATTGAGTAAAAACCTAATGGCATCCACTCCCCTTTGGTGTATTTGTCTCCAATTACGATAGCTAAGTAACGCTTCGGTGGTAATAACGTCAATGAATTTTCAATGACCTTGCAGAGTAATCTGAAGAAGTCTTGATAAGTCTTTTGATTAGATAAATCGGTCTTCTTGTTGCTGAATTTTACGATATCAAAGTACGGTGGATGTAAAATAACAAGCCCTACTTGTTTCTTAGGCAGTAGTTTACTAATTTTTTGGAAAACTTTCGGATCGGTAGAGTCACCGCAGAGACAATGAATATTTTTGGAGGTGGATGTCTTCCCTTTCACATAATCCACCAGTTCCGGATTAAGTTCAATGCCGATACACCCTCTTTGTAGAGCTTCACACTCAAAAGCAGTTGTGCCACTCCCTAAAAACGGGTCTAAAACAAAATCACCTTTTTTGGTATATCTTTTAATGAGTTGGCGCGGAACTTGAGGGATAAAATTCCCGTGGTAAAAACCACTATGTTTACCAGAGTTATCCCTTTTGTCAAACAACCACAGAGAATCGGTTTCTATATCGTCCAATTCTTTCCATTTTTTAAGGTCCAAATCATTAAAAGTAGGCATAGTTATTTACCCTTGTTCAAAATTTTCAATACAGCATCTCTCCATGCGTATGGATCATTCCAAAAGCATCCTTTACAACCATTTTCGTCTGTTTTGGAAGCGCCAGCCCATTTTGGGCCACCCTCAAACCAAAATTCAATACCAGGAAAATTGCCCCGAATACCTTCTTTTACACATCGTTCGCAATAACGGGATTTAAGTAGATTATTAGAACGAGTAAGTAGAATAAATTTATTCTTTAATTCTTCATCTGACAACGTCGAATTATCGACTTCATCTTGTGCCCAGCGAATTTGAGGGAATTTGTGGTCCACTTCCAATTCGCGTTCGCTTAATTTGCGTAGAAAAACTGCTTCCTCAAAGTTATAAAGCTGCTTTACGCGTTTGGCAATAGTGGTCGGAATACCGGAACGTTGCTTAGTAATTGGAAGGATATCAAGAGATTTTAATTTTCGATGATAAGTTATGGCTTGGCATTTTGGACAAAAAATCTTTTTATAGTATTGGCCTTGTTCATTGGTGTCTAATTGAATTCCTCTTTCTTGTCTCCATACTTGCCAGGTTTTTGCTTGGGCGGATTTTAATTCACACTTAGTGCAGTGCCATTTTAAATCGCTCATCGTCTCAAAATCTAAATATTGGGTTGAATCTTGTTTGAAAGGATTAGACATAAAAATCTCCAAAATATAGATATTTAAAATTGTATCAAATCTATATTAGTTTGATGGAAATTACTGTAAGAATTGGTTCTGTTGGATAATATGACTACCAAATATAAGAGAAATCCGTTAAACAAGCCCCAAAATTGGTCCACAAACGGGTTTTAGAGCCATAGCCCTGGGTTCCCCTCGCATGCGGGTTATTCTTGGGCACGTAGGGCCGGATTTCCAAAAGCCACTAATCCTTTCTATGCACTTGTGAAACTCGAACTAGCCAAAGTACCAAAATAATAATGGGGAGTGCTAAAACTGAGTATAAGAACTATGGTACACTATAATGGACACGCTCTCGTCGAAGGTTCTGTGCTTGTTGGGCGCACGTCTTAAAATATACCCGTTCTCCGTCGAGAGCG
>CALAFB010000048.1 GCA_937891135.1 uncultured Elusimicrobium sp. | reverse complement strand
CGTGGCTTTTTTCGCTTCGCGCGTTTCAAATAGCTTTGCTATTTGGCCACACCAATTACAAGAAAAATCTTCGATTTTTGGTGTGGCTTTTCCTCTCCTTCATAGGCTTGCGCCTATGGTTTCCCCGAGTAGTACAAACATTTACTTACACGATTAATTCATGTACCGCGCCTACCAAGTAAAACGAGCCCGTGCATAATACCACAGGTTCTTTTCGGGCTAAAGAAATGGCAGCGCGGTAATTGGGCTCAAACGTGATATGAGGGACGCGCAACCATTCGTCAAAATCTTCGGCGGTAGCCCCGCGTGCAGCAGGCGGCACGGTTATAATGACGCGCGCAAAATGCGGCGTGAGCAAAGAAAGCATTTGTTTAAAATCTTTATCTTTCATAAACCCGCATAGTAACGTAGGTTTTTGAAGTGCATACGGTGTTTTCTGCCAAAAATGGAGCAGCCCTTGCATGGCTTGCGGATTGTGCGCGCCGTCTAAAATAAACGTCGTATTATCCTTTTTAATCCGCTCAAACCGCCCGGGCAGCCGCACCGTTTCAAACGCCGTTTGAATCGCATTTTCAGGCACGCCTAACTGCCGCGCCGCGTGATACACCAAGCACGCATTTTGCGTTTGGTTACTACCCAATAAATGTAAATCCCATTCCGTACGGTCTGCCGTGTGAAGCGTGGTAAACCCGTTTACAAAATCGTACGCATATTCGTAAAACGGGACCCCTTCTTTTACCCAAGTTAATGGTGCGCGCTGCGTGATAGCGGTTTGTTCTAGCACGCGGGCGGCTTCGGGTGTGGTGTCCCCGCATAGCACAGGTACACCCGGTTTCATGATACCGGCTTTTTCGGCGGAAATTTGGGAAAGCGTACTTCCTAATACCCGGGTATGGTCTAGCCCAATAGCGGAAATGATAGCCAGTACAGGCGTACCTATATTCGTGGGGTCCTTTCTCCCCCCTAGGCCCGTTTCTAAGACGACGTACTTTGCTTGCTGCACGGCAAAATAAACAAGGGCCGCCGCCGTTAGTACTTCAAAAAAATTGAGCGGCTCCTGTTCAGCAGCCAGTACCGTTTGAACAGCCTGACAAAAATCTGCTTCGGAAATAGATTGTCCGTTTAATTGAATCCGCTCCGTAGGAGAAATTAAATGCGGGGAAATAAATAATCCTGTTTCATATCCGGCACACGTCAACGTATGAGCGAGCAGCGTACATACGGTTCCTTTCCCATTAGTTCCGGCTACGTGGATAATTTTGTACTGGTTTTGCGGATGTTGCAGACGGGCCAGTAAACGCCCAAACGCAACTAAACCCGCCCCGGTATTCTTTGCGGTGCGGGTTTGCAGGTTTTTATAGAACGTGTTAAAATTCATCTTTATCGGGGTTATAGCGGCGGATATTGGCCCCTAACGCGGTGAGTTTTTGTTCCAAATTTTCGTACCCGCGGTCTATGTGGTAAATACGTTCCACTTCCGTTTTCCCGTCAGCACAGAGCCCCGCCATCACAAGCGCAAACCCGCCGCGCAGGTCCGACGCTTGCACATGCGCGGCCGATAATTTCTGAACGCCCGTTACGCGCGCGACGCTTTTTTCGGTATAAATATTCGCGCCCATACGCACCAGTTCCGGCGCGTGCATAAAACGGTTTTCAAAAATATCTTCGTCAATTTCCGCGGTGCCGGTGCAAAGGGTCATTAACGTCATCCACGGGGCTTGCAAGTCCGTCGCGAAACCCGGGTATGGCGCGGTACGTACGCGCACCGGTTTTATTTCCCCGTTGTAGGCGTGTACGTGCACGGAAGTATCCGTTACGTCTAGTGTGAATCCGGCTTCGCGCAAATCGCTTAGCAAAATGGCATTGTGTTCCGGCACACAATCCGCCACGGTTACATCTCCGCGCGTGGCTGCGGCTGCCAGCACAAACGAACCCGTTTCAATACGGTCCGCCACCACGGTATGTTCGGCCCCGTGTAGTACGGTTTGTCCGTGCACGATTAGGCGTCCTTTGTCGTCGGTATGAATATCCGCACCCATTTTGTTTAAGAACGCAATTACATCGTCCACTTCGGGCTCTTTGGCTGTATTTTCTAAAATGGTTTCCCCGGGGATTAAACACGCACACATCAGTAAATTTTGCGTAGCCCCTACACTAGGGAAGCGCAAAATAATTTGTGCAGGTTGAAGTCGTTGCGCGCGGAGCAGCACATTGCCGGCTTTTACATCGCACACGGCGCCTAATTTTTCAAACCCTTTTAAGTGAATATCCACCGGGCGCACGCCGATAGCGCACCCGCCGGGCAGCGGAATATCGGCCTGTTTAAACCGCGTGAGTAACGGCCCGGCCACCCAAAAACTGGCACGCATTTGTTTGACCAGTTCATACGGTAAATTATTTTTGAGTGTGCCGTTGGCTTCCACAGTAACGGTATTGTTTTGATACGTAATTTTTTTGCCTAAATACTCCAAAATCTTTAAGGTCGTACGCACATCACGCAAATTCGGCACGCGGCGAAGCACACATTTCTCGTCGGTCAGTAACGTGGCTACTAAAATAGGAAGTGCCGCATTTTTACTGCCGCTAATGTGCACCGTTCCGTTTAATTTTTTTCCGCCGTTAATTAAAAATCGGTCCATAAGTTCCCCCTAACTACGCGTAGCAAATACAAAACGCGCTACGTTAAATATATCTTTTTTGACGGTTGCCTGCCAACCGATTTCGGCTAGCCCGCGTGCTAGCGGTTCCGCCTGTCCGTCATCTAATTCTAAGGCCAAGAGCCCGCCCGGTGCTAAAAAACTGTCTGCCGCTTGGCATAACGGGCGCGTGATTTCATACCCGTCCGTTCCTCCGTCTAACGCTAGGCGCGGTTCGCGTTGAACTTCGCGCGTTAAACCCGCTAAATTTTCCGTGGGGATATACGGCGGGTTGGCAATAATTAAATCAAACATGCCAGATACTTCTTCCCATAAATTACTTTGCAAGAGTTGCACGCGCTCTTGCAGTTTATGCTTGCGGATATTTTGCGCGGCTACTTTTAACGCAGCCTCGGAAATATCTACCGCTAGTACGCGCGCGTTCGGGAATTTACGTGCCAGGGCCACCGCAATACACCCGCTTCCCGTGCACATATCCAAAAACGTGTACGCCCCTTTTTTATCAAACTGCTTACTAACTTGTTCTACTAAATCTTCGGTTTCCGGGCGCGGGGTGAGTACGTCGGGCGAAACTAAAATATCTAACCCGCAAAACGGTTGGAACCCCACAATGTGTGATAGCGGCTCCCCGGCTTCTTTGCGGGCTAGTAACTTTTCAAACTGGGCTTGGTCTTTATCGGAAATTTCAAAACTGCCGTTCGCCAGCACCCACGTGCGCGTAACACCTAACACGTGCGCGAGCAAAAACTCGCTATTGGCTTGCGGCTCGTCGGAACCCGCCGCCGTTAACCGGGTTTGTGCGTGGTGTAATAGTTCAGCAATCGTCATTAGATTTGCAGATTTTTGAGTTTTTGTTCCACACGGTACGTGCGTAAATCCGTTAAAATCGGCTCAATGTTGCCTTCCATAATTTCTAAGAGATTATGGTAAGAGATATTCGTGCGGTGGTCCGTCACGCGGCTTTGCGGAAAGTTATACGTGCGGATTTTTTCGGACCGGTCGCCGGTACCTACTTGGCTTTTGCGCTCGTCGTAAATTTCTTTATTGCGCTTTTCTTCTTCTATTTGGTAAAGTTTGGCGCGCAGCATAGCGAGGGCTTTTTCGCGGTTGGCACCTTGGTGGCGTTCTTCGCGGCAGGACACAACAATCCCGGTGGGTTTATGCAAAATACGCACGGCTGTTTCCACTTTGTTGACGTTCTGCCCGCCATGGCCGCCCGCGCGGGAAGTTTCCAGCTCTAAATCTTCGGGTTTGATTTCAATGTCAATTTCTTCGGCCTCCGGCATAATGGCTACGGTTACTGTGGACGTATGCACGCGGCCCGAAGTTTCCGTATCCGGCACGCGCTGCACGCGGTGGGTGCCGGCTTCGGTACGCAGCCAGGAGTACGCGCCGTCGCCCTTAATAAACATACTGACGTACTTGCAACCTTTTAAGCCCGTAGGCGTAAATTCCAAAATTTCCGTCGTCCACCCTTTCGTTTGCGCGAAGTGTTGGTATACGCGCAATAGTTCGGCCGCAAACAAGGCCGATTCATCCCCCCCTGCACCGGGGCGAATTTCCAAATAAATGTTTTTAGAATCGTTCGGGTCCGGCGGGATGACTAAAATACGCAACTCTTTTTGAAGTTCCGGCAACTTGGCTTCCAGTTCCGCCAGTTCATCCGCCGCCATTTTGACCAGTTCTTTGTCTTCCCCGGCTTCAATCATCGCGCGGTCGTCCGCGATGGATTTTTCGGTTTGGGCAATTTCACGTTCTTTTTCAATAATGGGTTTTAAGAAGGCGTGGCGTTTGGCTTTTTTTGTTAGTTCTGCGCCGGATAAACTGCCGGAGTAAAGTTCTTTTTCTAAGGTTTCAAATTCTTGTGCGTATTTAGAGGTATCCATATTATTTCCTTATATATGTAAAAAGAGCAGACTTCCTTGCGGTTGTCTGCTCTTTGGATAAAGCGTAGCTATTTGGCTTCGGCTTTTTTGGCTTCTGCCTTTTCGGCTTTGGGAGCCGCTTTTTTGGCCGCCGGTTTTTTAACGGCTACTTTTTTAGCCACCGGTTTTTTGAGTTTGGCTTTGGCCTTTACTTCGGTTTTGGGTTTGCGAACCATGGTTTTACCTTCGGTTTTGGCAAAGCGTTTGTTGAATTTTTCTACCATTCCTTCGGTGTCTAACAATTTCTGTTTACCGGTAAAGAACGGGTGGCAAGCGGAGCAAATGTCCAGCTTTAAATTTTTGGCTGTGGAACGGGTCATAAATTTATTACCGCAAGCGCAGGTAACTTCCACAAATTCATACGTCGGATGTATTTTTTCTTTCATGTTTATTTCTTCCTTAATCAAAATCTTGTACTTTATTATAGCAAATTGACAGAAAAAAAGAAAGTGGGGATTATGTTATAAAAAGATATATATCAGTTGGATACAAAAGAACCCATGCGATAAACACGGGCCCGTTTAATATACCTAAAATAACGTCCTCAACTATATGCTGTAAATTAAGTTATAGTTTACATTCCATGGCAGTAGATTGCCCATACGAAGGACATCCCGTTCCTAGAGTGCCATAACACCTCGTAACCGTACTTGCACTACAGCCAAAATATGCTGCACAATCTGTACCAATACAATGCGTTTCAATACGTGCACCAGTTACAGCATCCCATTTTCCTGAAATTGTAGCATCTCCTATTTGACTACGAAAAGAAAGGCAGTTTGGAGCTCCATAATCGGCCACAGGACTTGTTGTGCGTTCCCAGTTGACAAGATCGGGAATAGGCCAATTGAGAGAATCCATACAAGTAGAATTGGACAAAGTGCATAAATTTCCGTTCTCCATTGCATATGTAGCAAGGGATTGGTCTAGTGCATGGAGAGCCACGAGAACTTCCTCTCCCTGTGCCTTTTTCACCGCTTTTTGGTATTGCGGCAACGCTACCGCCGCCAATATACCAATGATGAGCACTACTACTAATAATTCTATCAGCGTGAAACCCCGCCGGGTCATGTACTTATTCATTTTCTCTCCTTTAAAAACTGCTTCTATAATGCCGTTAGAACGCTTAAAACTCTTTTATATTGCGTTTTAGCATGGAAGATACCTCCCCCCATACCCAACACTGGAAACTATAGCAAAAAAAAAAAACAAGTCAACTAATAGCCGTTTTAAACAACAACGACCAACCACAAAACGGCAAACGGCTCAACCAATAAAAAACAACCAACAAAAAGGCGGAACAAACAAAAGTTTGTTCCGCTCATATCTATCAGCCAACAAATGTTAAAACGCGTTTACTTCCATTTGTTTAAAGAAGTCCTTATTGGACTTGGTAGCCGAAAGTTTTTCAAGCAGCATACTCATCGCATCTACGGAACTAAGCGGGGCTAAGACTTTACGCATAATCCACACTTTGTTAAGTTCATCTTCACTTAGCAGCAAGTTTTCTTTGCGCGTAGAGCTGCGGTTAATGTCCACCGCCGGGAAGATACGCCGCTCGGACAGTTTGCGGTCCAGCGTCAGTTCGCTATTACCGGTTCCTTTGAACTCTTCAAAAATCACTTCGTCCATACGACTGCCGGTTTCAATCATGGCCGTAGCAATAATGGTTAAAGAACCGCCTTCTTCAATGTTACGCGCAGCGCCTAAAAAGCGTTTGGGCTTTTGCAACGAAGTGGCTTCCAACCCGCCGGTCAGCACACGGCCGGACGACGGAGCGACCGTATTGTACGCGCGCGCCAAACGGGTAATAGAGTCTAGCAAAATGACTACGTCTTTGCCGGATTCGGCCAAGCGTTTGGCTTTATTTAAAACCATTTCGGCTACTTGCACGTGAAACTCGGGCGGTTCGTCAAACGTAGAGGCTACCACTTCGCCTTTGACGCTACGGCGCATATCGGTAACTTCTTCGGGGCGTTCGTCAATTAACAGCACCATTAAAACCGTGTCTTTGTAATTTTCTTCAATGGAGTGGGCAATGGCCTGCAAAATCATGGTCTTCCCGCTTTTGGGCGGCGCGACAATCAGCGCGCGTTGGCCTTTGCCAATGGGCGCAATCATATCAATCACGCGCTGCGTAAGAGCGGATTTGCCCGTTTCTAACGTAAAGCGTTCGTTGGGGTGCAGCGGGGTTAAATTTTCAAATAACGGGCGGTTATAAATTTTTTCCGTTTCTATACCGTTTACTTTTTGTACTTGCAACATGGCAAAGTACCGTTCGTTATCTTTGGGCGGGCGGACGAGGCCTTCAATGCTGTCGCCGCGGCGCAGCCCAAAGCGTTTAATTTGCGACGGAGATACATAAATATCATCCCCGCTGGAAAGGTAATTATTTTCTTCGGAGCGTAAAAACCCAAATCCGTCGGGCAGAATTTCCAATACGCCGCCGCCGTACACAGAGCCGTTTTCTTTGGCTTGAATGGCCATAATGCGGCCAATGAGTTCCGGTTTGCGTAAGCCGGAAATATCTTCTAAATTGTAATTAACGGCCAGTTTGGTCAGTTCCGCTACGCTTAATTTATTGAGTTCGCGCGCGTCTAACACTTTGGCACCGTTGGGCTGGCGCGAGGGTTGCGGCGTAAAATTGCGCGACCCGTTATTATTGGGGCGGTTGTTGTAATTGCGCCCGGTGCGCGGGGTGCGCATCTTGGCGGCGGGGGCCGGTTTTACATCGGCCGTTTCAGGCCGGGCGGCCTTGCTTTCGGTAGCAGGTTCTGGATTGGTTCCCTGCGTGATTTGTTCTTCCATGATTACTCCTATTTTACTTTGTGTACTACTTTCAAAACATTACAAAAGCGGGTGATGCTTTGTTTCAGCTGCGCCTTAGTGGCGTGGAAAAATACCACATCCGCGCGGGCGGCCTTTTCTTCAGGCGAAAGTTGGTTTTTTAAACGCCGCCTATATTCGGCCTTGTTTAATTTACGCGCTTTTAAACGGGCCGGCAGCGTTTTGGGGTCTGCCAGCACACATACTGTTAAATCAAATAGTTTTTCCCACCCGGCTTCAAACAATAAAGGAACTTCCACCACTACTAATGCTTGCGTATGTTGCCGGATGCGGGTGCGTACTTCTCGGCGCACCAACGGATGCAAAAGCTGCTCTAATTGTTTACGTTGGGCTGCCTGCTTAAAAACAAGTTCCGCAATTTTTATTTTATCCGTAGTGCCCAACACAGATTTAATACGCTTACACACCGCCGGGCGCGTGTATAATTGCCGTACTATCTCATCACACGAAATGACTTCGGCCCCTTGCGCTTTAAAATACATGAGTGCGGTACTTTTGCCACTTACTATAGGCCCGGTTAAACCGATTATCCAGGAATTTTGATTCATAGAGAAAATTTTTGCAGTTCGTACCAGTTCGGCCCTGCTTTGGTGCTAACTAACAACGGTACGCGTAACTTCACGGCGTTTTGCATTAAATGCTGAATCGTTCCGGCCGCTTCTTTTAATTTCTCCTGCGGCAACTCAAAAATCAGTTCGTCATGCACCTGCATTAACATATTTACATCCGTACCGCGCGTAAACGCAAACACATCCAGCATGGCTTTTTTAATAATATCGGCCGAACCGCCCTGCACAATGGTGTTAATAGCGGCACGCTGGGCAAACGAGGCCATACTGCCAATCCCCATATTAAACTCCGGCAAATAACGTACATGCCCTAACATAGTTTTGACATATCCGTTTTGGCGGGCCAACGCAATATTTTCATCTATCCAGGCACGTACGGTGCGGTAATTCTTAAAATAATTGTCTATATATTCTTTGGCTTCGTGTAAAGATATGCCCAGGGATTGCGACAGGCCCATTGGCCCCTGCCCATATATAATACCAAAATTGATAGCCTTTGCGCTAGCGCGCATTTCGGACGTTACCATTAACGGCATGACCCCAAACACTTGCGCGGCGGTTTGGGTGTGGATATCTCCCCCGTCTAAAAAGGATTGGATTAAAACGGGGTCTTGGCTTTCGTGCGCCAGAACGCGCAAATCAATTTGCGAATAGTCCACGCTTAAGAGCACATGCCCCGGCACGGCGCAAAACGCGCGGCGCAGCTGGCGGCCTTTTTCGGTCCGTACGGGGATATTCTGCAAATTGGGGCTGGAACTGGATAACCGTCCCGTTACCGTACCGGTTTGGTCCAAATACGAATGGACAATATGGTTTTCATCCGCCAGTAATAGTAAATTATCTACATACGTGGATTTTAATTTGCTGCTGGCGCGGTAATCCAAAATCGTACGCGCAATTGGGTATGCGCCGGCAATTTCTTCTAAGACGCTTTCATCCGTGGAATACCCCGTTTTCGTTTTGCGTACCGGCGGAATTTTCATCTGTTCAAATAAAAGTGCCCCCAGTTGCTTGGGTGAATTGATATTGACCGCGTAGCCGGCCTGGGCATCTATAGAGGCTTGGCATTGGGCCATTTCTTGTTCCAACAGCATTTTGAAACTTTCCAGCCACCCCGGGTCTATGCGAAGGCCTTGCCACTCCATATCCGCCAACACCGTCAAGAGCGGCAATTCTAAGGTTTGATACAATTCATATTGTCCGCTGGCTTTGAGCTTTTCGGTCAGTTTCTCTTGTAACGGCCCTATAAATTGATTATACGTTTGTAGTAAAATTTGCGGATTTTCCTCTTGCACGGTAGCGGAAAAATATTGGGCAATACATCCCGCAAAACTTAAATCACCCGACGGGTCCAACAAATATTTGGCCAGCCGTCCGTCAAAACAATTTAAAAAATGACCCTTCAAATTAAGGTCCAACAAGCGCAAGGTCAGTTTAATATCATACCCCAATTTTTGGATAGTATCCTTTAAAAAAATCTGCTTCAGCTGGTCCAGTTCCCACGGTTCTACCTCTGCCAGCGGCACAACAGAAAATTCCTGTTCATTGAGCCCTACCACCAAAAAATCTTCGTCGGTATGCACAAACACCCGCGGGGCCGTTTGGGCACGTTTTAATACTTCGCTCAAGGAAAGCGCGGGTACCGAAGGTGCGGCAAACAATTCGCCGGGCTGTGCGGCAGTAGACGGCACTAAATTCAGCAAATTTTTAAATTCATACGGGGCAAACAAAACAGCCAACGCGGCCCGGTCCGGCAGGTGCACCTGGTAATCCTGCAACCGAAACGGCATCTGCAAACTTTTATCCAACACCACTAACTGTTTGGATAATAGCGCGCTGCCCTCACTAGCTAAGATTTTTTTAGCAAGAGCAGGTTTTAATTGCGGGTCCCCGTTGTGAGCGGCACGTAATATATCCTCTAAATGCCCAAATTTCGTGACCAGTTCCACGGCACTCTTAGGGCCAATACCGGCAGCTCCGGGAATATTGTCCGATGCATCCCCCACGAGGGCAAAGTAATCCGGCAAAAATTCCGGCGGTACGCCGAATTTTTCCCGGGCCGCTTCGGGGCCTTTCACGGCCTCTTTGCCCGAAGGCCAAATAGAAATCCATTCGTTTAAAAATTGATAAACATCTTTGTCTGAAGTAACCAGCACGCTGGGCACTTGAATTTGTGCCGCTTGCCGGGCCAAAAAAGCCATCAAATCATCTGCTTCAATACCCGGTTGGGCCACTACGCTAAGCCCTAGTCCACGCACCAGTTCCCGCGCCAAATTTAACTGACTTACCAAAGCATCATCCGGTTTATCCCGGTTTGCTTTGTACGTGGGCAACAACGCTTTACGCCGCGCACAACCGCCCGGAGAATCAAAACAAACCGCCACATACGCGGGATGTTTTTCCTGCAACATTTTTAAAAGCCACCGCACAAACCCATATAACGCGCCCACCTCTAACCCAGCGGCTGTAGATAATTTAGGCAACGCATGGTAGTTACGGTGTAAAAAACCGTGCGCGTCAATTAAATAAAAGGGAGGATTCGGTTGGGTCATAGCAATATATAGGGAAAAGCAGGAAGGAAAACCCCGCCCCTCATCGGGGCGGGTGTAACATTATTTTAAAAGTTCGTTTAATTTGGCGGCCAGCGCGTCTTTGGATTGCAGCCCTACGGCTTGAAACGCAATTTGCCCGTTTTTAAAGGCAATCAAGGTAGGCACCGATGAAATTTGGTATTTCCCGGCAGTATTCATCCCTTGGTCTACATCCAACTTACATACTTTTACTTTGCCGGCAAATTCGCTCGCTAATTCTTCTACCACCGGGGCCAACATCCGGCACGGACCGCACCACGTGGCCCAAAAGTCCACGAGCACCGGCTCTTGGGCTTGCAATACTTCTTGTTCAAAATTTTCATCCGTTAAAATGACTTCACTCATAATCTACCTCACTCAAAATCTATAAAGGTAGTATAGCAAAAACAAGCCCTCTATGGACAAATAAATTTTGAGCCCTTACAGCAAATTGTCTTTCTCCCTAAAAGTATTGTACAATAGGGCTATGACCGAAAAATTATTTTGCATCGTTACGCCCGAGGCACGCACCTATTATAAAGCCCAATGCCTGGCTAAAGAGTTTTTAGACAAAGACCATAATATCGTCCATATTACGGGGTCTATTCCTGACGGAGAAATTACTGAAATTACGACCGGCTCCGTCACCCGGAAACATTTTGAACAAGGTAAATTACACGGCAAATTAGAAGTTATCAACCTGTCGGACCGTTCTGTTACCTTTAGCGAAGAATACGACCACGGGCAGCTGTTGCACGTCAGCGAACATAGTGCCGCCCCCCTGCCGACAGAAACTACGAAACGCAAACCCGCCCCGGTGTACCCGGGTACGGTATTAAAATCCACCAAAGATTCCCGTACGTTTTATGTAAACGGTAAACAAATTGCTGAGGAAACCTTGTCCGACAAAGGAGTAGGCGTAGAACTGCTAGGCCAAATTCCGGACGGGGTTGTAAAAGAATTTACCGAAAGCGGACAACTCAAAACCGAAGCCCACTATACCGGCAACAAATTAAACGGAGAGCTGGTATGCTATGATGAAAACAACCGGGTCCTTTCCAAAGAATCTTACCAACAAGGCGTATTAAACGGCCCGGCGGTGTATAATTCCTATAACCGGGACGGAGTACTGCATACGGAATGTTCGTATCTAAACGCCCAGTTGGACGGACCGCTTACCATTACCCAACAAGATGGGCAAGTACGGGAACGCGCCCTCTATGCCAAAGGCCGCCTGACCGGGGAACATATTACCTATTATCCCAACGGCACGGTAGAAATGCAGGAAAAACTCGTAGACGGTAAATTAACCGGGGAACGCAAGTTATTTTTCCCGACCTCGGAACTGTGGTATTTGGAAACGTATGAAAACGGCCGTTTAGAAGGAGAACGTAAAGAATTTTTCCCAAACGGGGCCATACGCATGACGGAGTTTTATTCCGACGGGATGTTAAACGGACAACGAAATATCTATACCCAAGACGGAGACCTAATTGCCTGTGAAGAATACCATTGGGGGAACATCATTCATAATACGGAGTACCGCCCGCTATGAACGTAACGCGGTTCTGCCCGGCCAAAGTTAATTTGTTTTTGGAAGTAACTGGCAAACGCCCCAACGGCTACCACGAATTAGCCACCTTGTTTGCCAAAATTGACCTGGGCGACACGTTGCATATAACCGCCGAAGAATCCGCCAAAACCCATATTTCCCTACGTATTACCGGCCCGCAAGGCAAACACATCCCGTGCTCGCCCCAAAATTTAGTTTGGAAGGCCGCCCAACAATTTTTAGAACAATGCGGTTTGACGGCCCGTATTCACTTACATTTAGATAAACACGTACCAACAGGTGCCGGGCTGGGCGGTGGTTCTTCGGACGCGGCGGGTGTACTGCTTGGTTTATGTGAAATTTTTAACAAAAATCCGCTGGATTTTTTGCCGCTAGCTGCCCGGTTAGGGGCAGATGTTCCACTTTTTTTGTACCCGGATACATTTTTAAAAGGGGAAGGTATCGGCGAAAAACTGACCCCCATTCCCGCCCCGCAAGCACTTCCGCAGTTGGTACTGGTATACCCGCAAGTAGCGGTATCCACCCCAGGGATTTTTGGCAAAATGACTTTGCCGGCGGCCGAAGAAATATTGACAAACGTCGCCAAATTAGATAAACTAATAAATGTTGTGAGAAACGGTTTACCGCTTACTGCTTGGAAACCGTTGTTATTTAACAGATTGGAAGAATATGTTCTGCCGTTTGTTTCTCCGGTAAAAAAGGCCTTAACGGCATTGGCACCGGTAAGCAACGGGATTTGCAGAATGTCGGGCTCTGGTTCCACGGTGTTTGCATTAGTTGGCACTAACCAGGATGCGTGGAATGTAACGAAAGCGTTGCAACATATCAAGATGCTGGTATATCCGGTGTCTTTTTATAGGAGTCCTTCTCATGCAAATTACAGAAATAAAAATACATCTCGTGGATGAAGAACGCTTGAAAGCATTTGCGAGTGTAACTTTTGATAATTGTTTTGTTGTGCGGAATATGAAAGTAGTAGTAGGAGATAGTGGCCTGCTGCTTTGTATGCCAGCTCGCAAGGTTGCAGAGCACGAGCACCGGGATTTAGCCCATCCGATTACACGGGAATTTCGGAATTATTTGGAAAAGCATATTTTGCAAGCGTACCAAGAAGAATTAGCCGGGCAGAAACGTACTGCTACGCAATTCTCCGGCGGTACTCAGCAAATTCTTTAAGATTGCAAAAATTTACTTCCGGATGGTGAAATGGTATCACTACTGGTTTTGGTCCAGTCATTCTAGGTTCGAGTCCTAGTCCGGAAACCATCGACGGAGCCCCAAAAGGGCTCCTTTTTTTCGTCTAAAACGCCGCTTTTTCACTATTTTCTCGTCGACACCTTTGCACTTACAACAACCCACAACAAACACCCACAAAAGCGAGAAATGACAAGCACCGTGTCAGCATAAATGTCAGCATAAAATGCTATGAAAATAAAACCAACTGTTCGGAATTTCCGAACAGTTTAGTAATAATTCTTATTTACATGCCTTTTCATCCCGGCAAATGCAATAGTGTATCAGTAGCGCCCGGGCGTTTTGGTCGTTTACGCCCTCATCCCCATAATCAAAGGGCACCAGGCAGGCACTAGCGTTGCTTGTTTGCAATTTCGTGCAGCCGGCGCCTAGCGTCATCAGCAGGCAGAGAATAAACATTATCCGTAATTTGTTTAGCACGTTTTGCCTCCTCGGCGTCTTTGCGTTGCTGCGCAAGCTGTGCGTCCAGCTGGGCAGATTTGCTGCCTTCCTTCCGGGCCAGCCATACGGTCAGCCCGAAAAGAAAGCAAAATGCTCCGGTTATACCAAATGCAAGCCACATTATTTGGCCTTTGGCTCTTCAAAGCCAAATTTGGTAAGTAAGCTGATAATCTTTACACCAATGGCGCGGATTTTTTCCAAAATTTCATTATCCCTTTTGGAATCCGTCCATTTCACTACGATTTCAGCGGCACCGATAATGGTGGCCCATAGAGCCAAAATATCGGCAAAATGCGCTTTAAGCCACGTCCAAACTGCAATCACGTGTTCCATATCATTTCTCCTTTACTTCAAAATGGGGGTAGTCTTTGAGCGTTCGCCAATTACCGCCCCACTCAAACTCGTGTGTAATTTCCCCGCGTTCTTTTAGCAGGTTAGCCACCGCAAAGAAAGCGGCAGCCATTTCCTTAAACCGGCCAATATCGTTCCAATCTACCGGATAGGGCACAATATCCACAGCCATGCTCGGTAGCTTGTTGTGTGCAGAATTTGGGAAGCGTACCTTGCTGTTTCCGGCCTTGTAGGCCGCGTCCTGGTCCGCTTTGCCCCGGTGCCCGCACGTTACGGAAAAATCAAACGTCTTAATAAGCTGCTCACAAACGGCGCGTAGGTCTTTGTGGCAGGTAGCCAAACGCTGTGCGCTGGCGCGGCTAAATTTGGGCATTATGCTCTCCTTTGGATTCCAGCAAAGCCTCAATGCGCACAATGCGCCTGTCAAAGGTATTGTGTTTCTCTACTTTATGTTCAAGGCGCTGCAAATCTTCTTTGAAGTCCTTTTTTATGTCGGCTATGTCTTTACGCAGCCGGCCGAAGTCTGCCCGCATACGCTTAAACTCCGCATATACCAAGCCGGCAATAAACGCATACAGGATTACTTCCTTCCAGGTTAGCCCAAATTGCTCGGGTGTCATATTATTCATCCCTCCCTATCGTAGCCCCAGCAGGTGCAGCTGTAAACCCTTGCGTACGCATATCTACATATCCGATAGCGGATGTAGTTGTGTTTCCGTATGTATATCCGCTAGGTACAGGGGCTATATTCTTGGTTGCGTAGTTTTTTCCGAAACACAATTCTCCATTGGCTTTGATATAAGTCTTATTCAAATCAATAGAACCTGATAATGGCGTTGATTTAATTGCGTTAATTCCTAATGAAAGAACTTTACTTCCTAATTTTTCGCTTGTTTGATATGATGTATCGAACGTCCAAGTTCTACCATTATCAGAAGAAACATAAAACGCATATTCACTACCATCAAATGTTAGTTTTATAAGGTAATCTGTATTAGCCGAGAACGTATAATTCCCTGTTGCTGCAGATACAGACCAGTCATCGCCAGTACCAAAGCCAAAATAATAAACTAATTTGTGATTAGTATTTACTCCAATCATCAAATTTCTCAGACCAGATATTAACCATTGGTTTGAAGTAGAAGGCTGGAAATCCGTTTTAAATGCAACTACTATTTCTAAAGTATTTGCTACAGGCAACACATCATCAAGAGAAATGTAGTCGTTTGTACTAAATCCACTTACAACCCCTTTCGTTATTGTAGGATTTCCTACAGCAGTATAGCTTTCTGGCCCTTTCAAATACAAATCCTGGGACGCAAATACCAGTTTATTGTCTTTTTGGATATATTTAGTAGGGGCAGATTGGTAGAACCATAGCTTGCCGTTTACTTTGATGTAGGTTTGGTTGAGGTCTATGGAACCAACAAAAGGTTCTTTGTTTGTTCCAGTAAAGTTTCGGCCTATGGTAATATAGTTTGATTGTGGGGCCAAAACAGGAGCAAAACCACTAAACTCTGTATTCCAATTAACTCCATTATCAGAAGAAGTTAATAAACTCCACCCTGTATTTTTTACATAAGATATTTTTGCTAAATAATTAGTATTAGCTACAAAAGATGTTGTGCTATCGATTGAATTTCCGGCGTTACCACAGTAAAGACGTAACTTCCCCGTATCACGAAGGGATAATCCAAATGGCAAGATAGTAGAAATAGAAGAATATAACGTATTAGGTGTCGACAAATCAGAACAATTAAATTTAATGACAGCATCAAAAGAATTGATATCGTTCGGAAACACATTACTCGTTTGCAAATAATCATTTTGGCTAAACCAACTTGCCACACCATCTACAATAATAGGGTTGCCCTCTTTCGTATATCCAACTGACCCCATTAACTGGTGTTTCTTTACTTCTACAGGGCAATTACCAAACCAGGGTTGACCATCTACAGTAATGTAGGTTTCATTTAAATCCAATTCCGAAACAATTGGACTACCACTAACGCTACCACCCATCTTTATATTAGTGGTAGAATTTGGGAAATTAGAAACCCCTGTTAAAGTTTTACTAATCCAAGTTTGTCCGTCTGACGAGAAAGCACCCGTAAGAGTGCCAGCACCATCATAGGTTTCTTTAAAATAAAACCACGTATTAGCCGCTATATTAACTCCATCAGCACTTGCTAAACGGATTGTATTAGCCCAAGCATCCTCATACGCTGCACGCTGTCTAAATTCTATACCATCATAACTATAATATCCTGGAAGGAAGTTTGCTCCATTCCCCATTATCCCGTTAGAAATAGCACCAACTTCGCTTAATTTTACTTTTGCAAAAATCTCAAAAGAGCGGTTCGCATATAATGGGAAAGCTGTTAAGTTCAAAGAATTACTATTAGAAAAGTTGCTAACTATACCATTTACAATAGTAGGGCTACCAACGACGGTATAATCTACAGGACCTTTTGCGCTGTGATATGATGCCATATTACACCCCCTTATAGGTCCTCAGTAATTACTGTCCAAGTGCCAGTAGTTGCGTCAAAACTTTGCTTGATACCGCCTATGCTGGCGGCCGTTGCATAGGGAATTTGGGAAGCGGTTACTTTGGCGTTTGCATCCAAACTGGCCACCCCACTGGCCGCCCCTTTTTGCGTGTTAGCCACATACGTGTTTGCAACCGTTTGCCCCAACGTCTGCAATTCTGTTTTCGTAGCCAAGGTAGCCGGATCCACGTTGGTGCTAAAGGCCCCGATGGCGTTCCATTCGCTATCCGCACTATTCCACAGGTACAACACCACAATCGGGTGGTCATCCAAATCGGTTTCCTCTTGCGGTACGGCATAGATATATTTACTTTCGCCGCTTGCCGGAAGGGCATTCACAAACTGGATGAAATTTAACTGGTTAATGCGGGCGTTTAAATCACTATCCGCCTGGGCACGTGTTTGCGCCTCGGTCAGTAAGTTATTACCTAATGTTGTACTTTGTGTTTGAAGCGAAGTAATCGCGGTTTCGTTGGCAGAAATCCGCGTGGACAACTGTTCGGCCAACGCACTATCAATGGTAACGTAGGCCACCTCGCTGTCTTCTTCTACATGCAAGTTGATTTCCACCGGGTCTGCCCCAGCTACCGTTTTGGATACATAAAACGGCACCTGGCTGGTAATTGTCCGCCGTCGGTTTGAAGTATCAAACAAAGCAATTTGGCCCATTAGTTCCCCAAAGGGCAAGGTTTTTGTTTCGTTGGCACTTAACGTAATTTCAAATGAATTATTCACCATGCTGTAATCTTTTTTGAGTTGCCCCAAATAAAGAGTAGCGGTCATGCCACTTAAATCCATTTGTGTTTGGATGTTTACCGTTACAAATACCCGGTCGTTAAAATCCGTATCATCGCCGAAATAAATCGGTATGTATTGTGTTTGTTGTTCGCTCATATTAGTCCTCCAATCCTTTGATTTGTTGCCGCAAATTTTCGGCCTGTGTTTCCAAATTTGCTAAAAAATTCCTATCATCTTCAGTAGCAGTTTCTGACAAAATAGCACGCATAGAACGAGCCGATTTGGTATCAATTATGCTCAATTCGTTTTTAAGTTGTGCTATTCGCTCCTCTTTCGTAGGTTCTGGTTTTTGGGGAGCGTATCCTTTGAGATACCAAGCCCCATTATATGCCTGTTCTACATCCATTTTTGTCATACCGATGGATTTGTAGAACTCTTCATTCGTACCAAATCCTACTTCTACTTGTTTGGTGTTTTCGTTTATAATTTTGGCATATACTGTCATCAGTTAGCCCCCTTCATAGGTATAAATATGAGATTAAAGTAATTTGCACTACTAAAAGATATTACATCGTCTTTACTTACCAAAATTTGCACCGGTCCTTCGTTTGAGCTATCATTGCCTGCAATATTAAACGAATTTCCGTTTATCGTTAATATTCCACTACTTGACTCATCACAATTAAAACTCAACAATCCATTCTTTGGTGCCGTATAAGGGAAAGATAACCCCGACACAATCGCACTATAATCCGGCATCATCCAACCGGTAGCCGTATCCTTGCCGGAAGAAGTAACATTGTTCAAATCCGTACCCGCCTTTGCGTCAAATTTGGCTTGTCCGGAAACCGTCAAATTAGATAGGTTTGTATTGGCCCCTACTAATTCCAAATCAGCCGCAATAGCCTTAAACGCATTCAACAACTGCTCGTTATCTAACGCATCCGGTGTAAGTCCTGCCACTGTTATAAATGCCATACAAGAGGCGGCTAATTGATTCCACTCATCCGCGGCAATCCGCCTGTTTGATAAAGGTAAAATCTTACCATCGGTTTTGTTCGCTTGTAAGTCCATACACACTCCTATTTCTTCGCCCCTAAATTAATAGGGAAATCATAAACAAATTCATACATTGTTTCTTCCGGTTCGTCAGCGCTTGTTGTTACATCCTTCAAATTGAGCACCATTTTACGCTTATCTACCGCAAGTTCAATGCCAATAATCTTAAACACACGTTTCCAAATGGGCAATTGCTCAAACTTTGTATGGTCACTCCATTGCTTATCAGCAATTTCGGTATTATCGGAATCAACGCGGATTTTATCGCCCAATTCCAATTCCAACAAAGGTACACATTCCAATCGGGCTGTGTATCCTATTTGAGAAAGAACTTCGTAGTTTGCAAGCGCAACAGCCATAGAAATATCAACATTATCGGCCGGAATTAAATTGCTATCAGATATTTCTTTTTCATGTATGCCATAGGTATCTATTGAATTTGGGTGCGATTTTCCTTCCGTATTGTCATCAACAATGGATGAAAATTGCCCAAATGAAACTGATATACGATTGGCGAAATCTTCAATATCCGCCGAATGGGTGCTTACCTCTATTAACTGTTTCGGAGTAAGTTCAATTGCTGTATAAGATGCCGATCTAGGCCTAAAAAAGAAAACGCCATCTTGATTAAAACCTATTTCGTAGGAAACCATTTGGGCCAATTGTGCAATTGCTTCTCCAACTGTTAACCCTGTCATATTCACTAAAGGAATTGGAATATACGAAATGAATGATGAAATTAATAAATTTTCCGCAGTAATATATCCCGGATAACTTGTAATCGTCAAATAAACTCGCAAATATTTGTCAGATGATTCTATTCTCGAGCCATTACTGATTACGATTTTTTCCGACCAAATTTCTCCATCGGAGCTTGTTGAGTAGGCAAATTCTCCTGTTCCGGAACTCACAATAGATTGCGTGTAAGTAATTTTATTCCATGAAGTGGCCTCTTCTGCTAATTCGGCATAAACACACATTTTTGGTTGCGTGGCAAAAGTACCTTCTGTGGCAAAAAAATTTGTAAAAAAACTATAAATAGTTTTACCCGTATATTCTGATTCAATTAGATTTGTTTCTCTCCATGAAATTTGGCTAGACAAGCGCCCCTGGTAGTTGGTGCCGGACTGCAATCTCATTGTTATTTGATTAAAAAAATCATCCCACTTGCCACCAATGAAAATTTTATAAACGCCTGCATCTGTATTAATCCAACCATTGTTATAAATACCAACAGCCAATAGTTCTAATCCCGTATCTTTAAAATCAAAACCAGCTATTCCTACATTTTGACCCTGATAAATGGTTTGTGTACTCCCATTTGATGTCACCGATACGGTAACTCTAATATTGCTATTTGGATTCGTATATGAAATACTGATGGATAAACCGTTCTCCCCATATAATGTTATAGATCCCCAAGAATCACTTTCTACGTTTGCGCCTGAATAAAATGGAGCATTGGGAGACATTAATCCTAAAAAACCGCGTGTTGGAAACCTTACACGAAGAGTTGAATCGGTGTATGTTTTGCGCCCAACATTAAAGCGCCATTCCATATTTCCGCCATACCATTGTCTATCGTCATTTCTTGGAAATTGCGGAACAATCACATCGTTGTTATCAAAAGCACAAAAAAGGTTATAATTCTTATGTTGCACATCGTCGACATATTCAATGCCTTGAGTGGCAAATTGTGCTTTTTCTACTGTCCTATTCAATGTCCCTGACAAATCAAGCAATGCGTTGACAATATCCTCTATTTTCATATCTTTATGCCAATAACGATATGAAACCCAAGTATTATAACCACTCGTAGGAGTAAAATTTAATTTAACAATGGCATTTTTTCCATATTCATTTAATTGAGAAACTGAATAATCGGAACCCGCTGAAAGCGCGCTTGACGTTTCCAACGTGGCTCCGTATTTAACGGTATCAATATATCCAACTCCGGTTTCGGATGTGGCAAATTCTTTTCCCTGATCGCTCGCATTTTGCGATGCAATAAGTGTGGCTAATTCATCTGTTTTGGATAAGCAATAATCTTCGGCGCTTACATACTCTAGTGCATCCAAACTAGATGTAATCGTTAGTGATATAAAATTTCCATTGTCCTTAAAAACAGGGGATGAATAAACATATCCCGTAAAAACAGCAACGCTATCATTTGGTGCATTTTTACCGGAATTTTTAACTAAATAAACGAACTTAGACCCCCATAATACAGCATGCTCAAAAAACCCACCGGAAAGCCCTTCCTTAAAACAGTTAAGCGTATTCTTAAAAGTCAAGGTAACATTTGACGCATCCCATTTATCTACTTCATCCGTATCAAGCGCCATTTTAATACTGCCGCTTTCTTGCAAAAGATGCGTAATGTCTATCGGCGTGCTTTCCAATTCGTACGCCTGTTGGGCGGAGTTCCAAGCGCGCCTATACATTAAAATTTGCTTTTTTAACGGCAAAGATTTATCTTGTAAGGCATTTTTAATACTTTGCGGTATTGTTCTCATACGCCGACCACCTTAATAGAATAATCCAACAAGCCAGAGAAACGATTGATAGACGGCTTAATTTCACGATTTAGCGCGCCCTCTACCACAAAAAACGATAGTTCACTAAACGGAATTATTGTAATATTCTCGCCGGTTTTTATCATATTGCACAGCACTGAATACTGCTCATAATTTCCATTATTTACATCAATTGACAAACCGGGTCTAAAGTAATTTGTCCAAGCGTGGAAACTCCCATCTTGCGTTGTATAAGAACCGCCACTAGAATTGGGTTCGATTTTTGTGTGTGAAGTGGCTTTTAAGTCAAACAAGAATTTGAGCGCCCGAATTTCGCCAACAATAAAGGTTTCTGCATGGCAATAGAACCGAAAAGTCAACCCTTTTGCCTTGCACTCTGCAAGTGTGAAAATATTATTAGTTTCTAATGCGAATTTTCCCAAAGATACAAGATTATCAGATTCATCTGTATATAAGATTTCCACGCTATCAGCCGAACAATTCTCAATAATAACCGTATCTATTATTCGGACAATTGCTTGGCCATATTTATCAACAAAAGACACACTCCAAGCTTTTGCTTGACTTGTATCAGCATTTGAAAAAGAGGCCGCATCTTCTGCTGAATTATCATACAAAGCGGCGCGATTTTCTTCGTCTCCCACAAAGGCACAAAGGCCGGTAATATAATTCGGCCCAAAAAACTTAATCGGCGTGTTTATTTGTATTGTTTTAACCATAAGCAATAAATTTCCTCAAAAATGGGTTATAATAGTGATAGGAGAGAGTTATGAAAAAAATTATTTTGATTTTAATTCTCACATTTTCCCCGTTGTTTGTATTTTCTGCAAACAACTATAACTCCTCTTGCTCCATTAACACCTCCGACCACGTACAGTATTTCTGCAATCATTGGATTACAACTGTCCGGCCTGATGGGTCTTTACAAACCCGCTGTTCCTTCGATTCATCTGCACGAGTTGATTACAACTGCGCAGAATGGAATACTATTTTCAAAAACGGACAGTACGAAACGACTTGTTCAAATAATTCATCTGCCCGGATTTCTTATCATTGTTCCCATTGGACTACCATTCAATTGCCCAACGGATCCTACAAAACTACCTGTTCGCTCAATCCTTCAGAACATGTGGACTATAACTGCAATGAGTGGACTACCACTTTCAAAAACGGGAAATACGAAACATCCTGTTCCCTTAATTCAGCCGCGCATGTAGATTATAACTGCAATGCTTGGCTGTCCATCATTCGTTAACCCACGTACTTATTCTGTTTTTGCCCTGCCTTATAAGCCACATTTGCCATCTCTAACGCTTCAATGCTACCGCGCTTTATGGCTTGCGTAATTGCCTCAATATCATTCCCATTTTGCACCGTTATATTTTGGTTAATTGTTACAGCTCCGCCATTTCCGGCGTTTTCGCGCCCATCCGCTATGGCAAACAAACGTGCTTGTTGGGCATCATTCAAAATCATTTCGCCGCTATTTACTCTTGTTAATACCTTGTCTCCGGTAAAAGAATTGCCGCCAACGATACCACCGGTAGCAAATCCATCGGCGAACGCCAAAACAGCGGCCAAAATCCCGGCACCAATGGCAACAGCACCCCACAACGCCCAACCGGCAGACGATGCGGCGGCCTTTGCTCCTGCCTCTGCCGCACTTGCCGCGATATTTGCCTTTGCCGCGGCACGTTGAGCGATTTGTACGGCAATAATATTTTTAATCTCTTCTGCCGCCAAATTGGCTAAAATTTGAGTTAAACTGTTATACATTGATCGCGCAAAATTAACGGCAATATCCGTTAAACCCTTCCATCCGTTCCCTATTTGGGCAAATAAATCTTGGAAAGAAGTTGATAAATTGCTTTGCAAACTGCTATAAACATCGGAAACAGTTTTAGAAACATTTAAACTTTGCGCATTAGATGCCTCATATAGATAAGACCAAAACCCCTCATGTTTTGCTTTCAGTTCCTCATGCGCCTTATTTG
Source organism: uncultured Elusimicrobium sp. (assembly GCA_937891135.1). Classification (GTDB taxonomy): domain Bacteria; phylum Elusimicrobiota; class Elusimicrobia; order Elusimicrobiales; family Elusimicrobiaceae; genus Avelusimicrobium. Next base: position 76,716 of record CALAFB010000048.1, on the reverse strand, counting down.
TATCGGTTTTTACTTGTTCCATTGCGGCGGCATTGGTTGATACCATTACTGCGGCTTTCTTTTGTTCTGTCTCTTGTGTGTTTTTGACACTTTGCTCGTTTTTCTTTTTCTCGTATTCAAGTTGGCTATTACCAATAGATTCCCAAGTGCTAGTTTGTAAATCCTTGACTTTTTGTAAGGCACTTTGAACGGCTGTACCTACTTTTGGAACCCAACCGATAAGTTTTTCAAGTGCCGCAAGTTGCATTTCAACGGCTTTTAATACCAACGCTGTAAGCACGCGCCATGTCTGCATCAGATAATGGGAAACCGTATCCCAATTCTTATACAGGGCAATTATGCCGGTAACTAATCCGGCAATCGCCATAACAGTTACTCCAACGGGGCCTGTAGCCACCGTAAAAGCCGCTCCGATAGCCGGCGCAAGCGCAATAAACGTGCCACACGCGGCTACCAAACTACCAAAAACAGTCAAAATGCCGCCAACACCTGCGGCTACCCAAGCGAGCGCCTTGGTAAGCCCCGGATGCGCCGATACCCAATCTTTAATGCCGGACACAACCTCCGCCATGGCCCGAACAAAAGTATTGAGTCCGGGCAACATACCGGCCACAATTTGTTGAGCAAGGCCACCGACAGAACCTTTTAGCCGGTCTAAATTATCGTTAAAATCGGAGCCGGCTTTTGCCGTTTCCTGATCCATAACATAACCGAATTGGTGCGCCTCTTGCTTCAACCGGGCGATTCCATCAGCCCCTTCCGCAAGCATGGGAAGCAAAGCCGTTCCGGAACGTCCAAAAACGGCCATAGCGAGCCCTGCACGTTGCGAAGGGTCAACCACCCCCGCGATTGCTTGGGAAAGCGTGTCGAACTGCTCCTGCGGGCTCATTTGCTGTAAATCTTTAAGGGAAATACCCAAACCTTCTAATGCGGCCTTAAATGTTGCGCTTTCTTGACCGGTTCCGGCCATATTCTTTTGAACTGTACGGAGCGCAATTTCCATTGTGCCCAAATCTGTACCGCACAACTTGGCCGCATAGGCCAATTCTTGTACCGCCTCCACGGTCAGGCCCGTACGTTTTGCTGTGTCATCAGCGACATCTGCGGCATTGGCAAGAGATTTTACAGCAACTCCAAAGGCGGCAGTAATAGAAGCGCCCACAGCCGCCATACTAGCGCCCACTTTTTGAAGGTTTGCGCCGAACGCCTGTAGGTTCTTATTTGTGTTCTTAAAGGAATCGTTTACTTTCTGCATCTGCGCTGTAAACGCTTTGCTTTCTAGTAATAATTCAATACTAAGTGCTTTTGTTGCCATACTGCCGCCTTATTTTCCTTGTAATGTCCGGAAAAACTCCCTTATATCCTGCGCGGTTTGTTTTTTCGGTTCCTGAAACGGATTTTTGAGAATATCTTTAACCTGTAATGCCTTTTGCCGTTTGGTACGGTTTACATTGAAAATGGTACACATGATACTTGCCGTGCGTTCCCATTGTCTGTATTCGTGCATTTCATGCCGTTTTCGGAGCAAATCAAACTCTTTAAACGACAGCTCCCAAAACTCCGTTTCGCTTAGCCCCAAATCATACCGGCCTATTGCCCATAGGTCGTCTAGTTTTGGGGCTTTTGTTCCAAAGGGGAAGAGCCGCCTTTTTCCCCTTGTTCTTTGGTGGAATTATCTTCCGCAAGCTTCATAATCTTGGATGACAAATCATTCAAATCCTTATCATTGAGTTTGTCAGCCAATTCGTCCAATGTAAGCGTACAACCGCCATTGCGGAAGGCCGCCCAAACGAGCGTCAAAATATCCACGAGAGAGGGTTTTGCCCCTACTCCAAACGCCTCAAAATAGTTTTTGCCCGTACTCTGCTCCCATAAAAGCGGTACGCGCATGCTAAATTTGAGCGTGTATTCTTTGCCGTCTAATTTACAAACGACCGTTTTCTGCGCCATAAATACCCTCTATTGGTTGGACAACACCGCATCCGTAAACGTGGGTCTACCGGAGATTTTAAAGGTGGCGGCAAAAGTCAGTTGAGAATCAATCGTCGCATCCCCTACCTGACGGAAAGAAGATACCATGCAATTGGCTTCCCATTTAGCCGCGGTAGTTTCCCCGGTGGCCAACGGAAAAGTAATCTCTACCGGAACGGTACTCTTGGCGAAAAATGCGGTGCGAATGGCAATTTGACCGGCATCCCCGCCAACAAAGTTTCCTTCTACCGTAAAATCACCGCCATCGCTGATTGAAGGGATAAATTCCCGAAAACCACCTTCGGTATCGTGGTTAGAAACGTCAATGGTTTCGGTGGACGGTTCAATGCCGCCTACACTGGAAAGTTCCCCAACCAGTTGATTGTTGACTTTTAGTTTTACGCCTAATCCGGCGCGTGCTTTGCTACTCATGAGTTAATCCTCCTAATGTAACTGACTTCTAACTGCAAATTAAAAACAACATACGGATACCCCTCATAAGATATTTGGGCATCCGGAAGAATTGCGTATGTAAAATCACGTTCATCAAAAGACAATTTGTCTATGTTGGACTTTACATCCCCCAAAAACTGAATAACATCTGAAACAACATTTTCTTCGTTTGTATTCACAACGCCGGCTATTTGCCAAGTATCAACCACACTAACTACATTTTCCGCTTGCGTGGTTTCACGTTGATTGGTAGGGAAAATTTGGAGCGTAAATTTACCGGATATATTTTGCCTGAGTCCTTCAAAAACAGACACATCGTAATTAAACGCTTCCGGATCGGTAAAAATACTTAAAAGCAAATCCTTAAAACTTGCCAAAGATAAAGCGCTCATTTTAGAACCTCCAAGAGTCCTCTTACGATTTGGTTATACGCCTCTTGTTGTCCCTGCGTAACCGATATCGTCAAGTAATGCTTGGCGGGTATTTTAACCCGTTTTTTAAGCACAAACATAGGTATTGGTGTCCTATGTGCGCCGTCAAATAAAATTAAATTCCCATTTTTGCTCCGGGCAAAGAAACTCTGTTTAATCTCAAGCGCCTTGATATTTCCGGCACCCGATCGTGCTTTTGCATATTCGGTCGGGATAGTTAGCCATTGCCTTTTTACAGGGCGTATTACGCCACCCGTTTCCAAAATATTTGCATATACAACCGGTTTTCCTGTTCTTTGCCCACTCCCAATATTGCCGGCAAGCATACCTTCCTTTTCGCTTACCATGGTGCCTATACTTTGACGCAAGCGGCCCGATCTTGTTTTAAGCACCTCTCCGCTTATATTTACTTTGACCCTATTTTCAAGCACTAAACAAGCCCTTTGAAACGAAGTAATTATCTCGTGGGACTTGAGAGTGCTTATTTTTTGCATAAGTGCTTTTATCTCAGCAAGTTGTTTTGGGTCAAATTCTACATTCATAACGCAACAATTGGCCTGTATTTTTCCAACAGTTCCTTCGCCTCTTTTACGAGTCGAGAGGCCCTATCAGCATAATTTCCCTCCCCCTCCACGTAGTTTGTGTTGGTATGGTTGGAAATAAAATCCGCAAGCGCCCATTTAATAATTGCGGTACGGATGTCTTGCGGCACATTATCTGCTGTAAAATCCGCAAAAGAAATCATGGAATAACTTTCTGCTTGCGCTTGGGCAGACAAAATACACGCATTAACGCAGTTAACCGTTCCCGCCTTATCGGTTTCGTTTGGCAAAAACGCTAACACAGATTCACTTTTTACAAGCGCACCATTAGTCATTTATTTGACCTCTATTGTTTGATTACAAAGAGGACACGCTATTTTTTGTCCGGATTTTATGTTTTGAACATCAATTTTATTAGAACAATGCCCACAAACAATCTGTTTTACTGATTTGTTTTCTTGTTTATTTTCCTGTTTGTTTTCTTGTTTTTTCGTCATAGTTTAACCCCTAAACCCCCGGGAAACCGGGGGTTATAACATTGAACTTAGTTCGCCGCCGCACCGGTTTTGAGTACCGCAAACGCCGACTTGCGGACAGGGTTACCACCTACACGCAGTTTCATGCGGAAGCGTACCGTGTCTTTATTGAAGTTGGTGTACGGATCGGCCTCAATTGCGAGGGAACCGGGCATAATGCCGAGGTAATACTGTTTCCAATCGCCGAAAACAAGTACATTTTTAGCGGCAGTAGATGCATCGCTAGAACCAGGCATTTTTTCGCTGATGAAATAGGGTTTGCCCAAAATAGTCGGGGCATCGCCTTTAACAGCATCAGCAAACAACGGCAAACCCGAACCGGACGCTTTTACTTTGCGTAAAATGGTCAGTTCGTAGTTAGACAGACAGAATTTGGCGCGAACCGCATCCGAGGGGTCCAATTTGCCCACCAAATCGGCAATATTATCATAGCCGATATCCGTCATTACTTTGGTTTGTGCTAACTGCACGTTTTGAATGGCAGTAGCGCCGACAAGCAACCCTTGGAAATCGGTCGTGTTGCCGGAAATACCATTCAAAACCGTGTCATCAATCAACTGAGACAGAGCATAGTTCATTTGGTCTACTAAAATGCCAACGAACGCAACAACGCTGTCTTGCAGTAATTCGCTAGACACACCGTCCGTAAGGGCGACTGCTTTCTTGGCCTTAATAGACACTTGAGAGAAAGTCGGGTTGCTAGCGGTTGCGGCAGAGTTTTCATCAACGAATGCCGCAGAAACAAGCGCGTTTTCAGCCGGGAATTTGATTTCCGGCGCGCTCATCGTAAGAACCGTACATTCACGCAACGCGAAACTATTATTGCGGATGGCTTTGATAATTTCAGGCATCAAAATAGAAGGGACAATATACCCACCGTTTGCATCGGTGCCTTCCACGTTGGCCGCTTTGCAAAATTCGCGATAAGCGGTCATATCGCGCGAGGTAAGGGACTTCTGCAGAGCAATGGCCCATTTGGCGAATAAGGCCGCATTTTCGCGGTTTTCTTCTTCAGCAATGGACTTGTCGCAAAACATCCCTTTAGAACGCACATGTTCGACAACTTCATTCACGTTCACATCATGGAACGTGCCGAAATTGTGTTTAGTAACGGAAACGCCACCAACGGGGGCGGATTCCAATTTGCTGACCTTTTCAGTTAATTCTGCAATTTTATCATTAGCGGCTTTTAACTGCTCAGCATTTGCGGCACCTTTTTCGGCAACTTTTTTTTCAATGCCTTTCGCGCCTTCTTCAAACACGGCTTTCGCCAAGTTTTTGATTTCTTCTGGAGTCATCTTTAACCTCACTTAATTTCAGCCAAGGCATCCGTAAATGCTTTGGCTATGGTTTCTTTTTCCTGCTCATCTTTTTTCACAGTATTTTCGGCATTAGGCACGGGTGCCGCCGGAACCGCTGTACTCTCTGAGCAAAAAATCTTTTTTAGGGCCGCCGGATTGCATGGAACGGAAACTTGTGAAATTTCTAACAGTTCCACTTTTTTAAACTTGAGTCCGGTAATAAATATTTCCCCTTTTGCGCCTTCTTCTTTGATGTATTCGTATTCTAAGGCCCTAAACCCAACGCTAAACGCGGCAATGCCTTCCTTCGCAAGCTTAAACGCCCAGTCGGCGGCCTGATTGCCTTTCCCGGCAAAATAAGTTACTTTGCCAAAGAACTCGCCGTTTTGCGCTTTCAAATCCGAGATTTTACCAAGGATGTTTTCCACTCCGAAATGGTTGTGGCTATCTAAAAGAACGGGGTTTTTCTTAAAGTTCTCTGCGCCTTCCAACAATACTTCCGGCGGTAATACATCGCCGGCGCGGTCTTTTTTGGAACACGAAAAAACAGCAACAATGCTTTTTTCCTGTTCGTTATCCGTTACTTGCTTAACGGTCATGTCAAAATTAAATGTCTTTTCCATAAACACTCCTATAAACTTGCCATAATCGTACACCGGCAATTACATATCTGCCCGGGTTCTGTCGCATTTGGGTCTCCGGGGAAAGCAAGACCATTAGAAAATACTTCGTTCGCATCTACTGTCTCGCCGTCAAGTTCCGCGTGTGCATCGCGCACCTCGCTATCGCGGGCCGAGAGCCACGTTTTTTTTGCGCCGACCTCGGCAAAATATTCATTCGTGCCGCCATTTAGCGCGCCGGTGCTTTCTGTTCGCGCAATGTTCCGGGCACGTGTCTTAAAACCACCCAAAACGTCGGTGGCTAATAACTCAGCAATTTCTTCATTTGATTTACCCTCTGTAAGTCCTTGTGTTAGCACTTCCTCACACTTGGTGCGAGTAGTGTTGTTTATTCTTAAAATTCGGCTTGCCACTCTTCCCAAATAGCGGCGTTCTGCTTCTTCCTCTACTCCGGCTTTGCTTTGTTTTTCTAGCTGTTTTCTTCCGTTTTCTATGCCGATTTTGACGGAATCCGCAATTGCCGGAAAAAGCATTTTTTCAAGCGATTTATTTTCTTTTTCCCAATCAAAAGAACCGAGTTCGCCATTTTTTGCGGCGCGTTTGAGCCGACTTCCTTGCTCCATAAAGAAACGCCCTATCTTTTGGGAAAGTAATCGTTCGGCGCGTATCTGTTCTTTATCAAAGCGTTTCCATACAATTTCCTTTCTTTCCTCGGCACTTGCTTTGAAAAATGATTTTGACGCATCTTCCGCGCTTTCGGCGCTATCATAATCGCTCGCCGGAACAAGTCCAAAATTAATCCACCAATCATCCCCCCAAGGAACCGGCTCAAAGCCCAAGTTCAAGCGATCGGATACCGCATTAAGAGGAAAACCCATAGAAACTAATTCTTTGGCAATAGATACTTTTTCGCCAAAATCGGCCTGAAATGCCTCTACATTGTCATACTTAAACCGAAGTTCAAAATCCGTGCTGTAAGGGCGCACGATTTCGGCGTTTAAAGCGTTTTCTACCTTGCGAACCATAGGGCGAATCGTATTCTGCCAAAATGTACGCAATTGCCCCATATAAGTCGCGTAATTTGTTGTGTCCGTAAAGTTGAGTAGCGATTTTTGCATGCCAAAGCCGGACAAAATGCGCTCACTTGTGTTTTTAGAGTTTTCAACAAAATCTTTTGTCCCGCTACCGATATTTAAGGCATGCGGTTTTAACCCACCCGACAAAAAGCCGGTTTTACCCTTATTTTCAGGGCCTTTGTGCCCCGCATTCCACGTTTCTTGCGCTTTTTTTAATTGCTCAGGTGTCATATTTTGGTCAGTAGCAATCACAAACGGGGCTTGCGAATCGTTTTCATAATAATGACGGTTACTCTTCATGGCGGCCTTATTCGCTTTTAATAACTCTTCTAACGGTTTTAACGGCGAAACGGAGCGGAAATTGTCACTAGGGTTAAATGAGCGAATATGAATAACATCTTCGGCGGAAACAATACCAATACCGGAAATAGACCATTGTGTAACCTGCTCGTTTGAATATGCGGCCACGCTTACTTTTTCGGGGTTAATCGGCCACAATTGAGCCGGAATATTGCGCGTGCCGGCAATTTGCCCCCGCGATTTTACTTTCAAAATAAAAACCTCGCGTTCATAGGCCAAATAGCCATAAACAAATTCCAAGAACGTGTTTAAGTCCATATTTGGATTTGGTTTGGCGAGTAAATCGGCCACCGGACGAACAGTAGCATTGTCGCGGTACAATTCTGCATTGTCTTTAAAAGCGAAAAACCCAAGCTCCGCTTGAGTAGCATTTTGGGCAATAAATAGTACGCTTTGGTTTACTTCCGGAATTTCAGAGAATGCGGTTCCTATCTGCACGCCGGGAATAATCCCGGGTTGCCATACCATTTCATTTTCATTACTTGCACTTGCTGATTTCTTAAATAATCCCTTGATCCATTCAAACATAACGCTCCTGTCAAAACACAACGCTTGGCCCTGCATTGTTTAAAATTTCATTTATTCCGTCCGTCAAACAATCCACTTGGTCATCATGTGGATGTTTCATATCTTGCCGGAACGCGATACACTCTTCTATCAGTTCGCCCATTCCCTGTTCGGGAATAAATACCTTTCCGGCGGCTATAAACGGAACGACATCCAACACACGCGAAAATTTGTCCTTTTGTCTTTGCATGGGGATAATTGGTAAATTTTCCCGGATGAGTTGCTGAATGAGTCCGGTTCCGCTCACTTTATCCTCTATGCAAAACGCGCCTACCGTTCCATAAGTGGCCCTAATCTTTTCAAAAAACGCTCGTGCGGTTGCTAATAGTTCGGGGGCCTCGAACTTTCCTCGCACTTGTTCAAGCAAATAGGCGTTTCCAAACACATCGCCCCACGCTTGAAATACCGTATAATCGTTACCTTGCCCTGTCTTTTGAGCCGTATCTGCCACAATTACTACGCGACTTGGTGTGGCCGGCAACTCACTATACGTCCTAAACCACTCCTCTTTAAGAACATTCCCACCGGCAATTACCGGGCTTTGCTGATACAAAGAGGCCCATCCAAATGGTCCAATCTGTTCCTTCTGTTCTTTCAAAAACGACAGTGGACGTAGCTCCGGGAATAACGCTTCCCCATTTGGCAATACAGCCGGGTACGAAAAAGAGAGCACGCCACCCTTTTTTTTAAGTTGCCCTATCAAATCATCAACATGCCACCTACTATGAATCACAATAACCATGCTAGGTGTCTGCCGGCGCGAAATAATATCTTCCCTGTAACGGCCCAATATCTTCTCACGCATAGTCGGGGAATATGCCTCTTCTTTGTTGCGGTACGGGTCATCAATGATAGACACATGTGATGGGTGTCCAATGTTTCCGGCCCCCATCAAACGAAAATCAACCTGACCGAATTTCTTTCCATCAGCACTAATGACCAATGTTTCCACATTCTCGTGGCTCCAACCTATACGCGCACCGAAAACCGCTTGATACCTTTCTGATTGCAAAATAAAACGCACAGCCATAGATGTTTCATTAAGCAGTTTGTCTGACGCTGTGTAGTAGTTGAACCGCAAGTCCGGGTGCAATCCCACAAGCCAACATAAAAAATGCCGCATGATCCGGCTTTTGCCATGCTGTACGGGGGCCTCTATTGTGGCCACCGGCATTTTTCCATTTAAGAAAGACCAATACACCTTGTACTGCAAAAAATCACAAAAACTTCTCACCCACCAATTTGTTTTTTGCTCAACCCCGCCGACATATCGGTAAAACGTATAGAAATCACTTTGGATTTCTCGGCGCATTTCGTTTTCGTTTAGCATTGTTTATGCGCTCCGTCATAATAGCCATTAAGTCGGCTTGCGAAATGGTAGTGTTTTTTACTTTCAAATCCATTTTGTTCTCTTTCGGGATGAGCAAATCTAAAACTTTAAGCAAAATATCGGCCTGTTTTGCGGTTAAATTCTCGCTCTTACTGCCAAGCAAGAAATTTTGCAGTTTCTTAATCATCGCCTGTAGGGCCGGCATTTCGTTTCCGTTTGTAAAATGTACTTTTCCTATCAGTTCCGCATACATATCATCAATCAGCCGCTTACGCGATGACCAACGCAAACGCCCTTCGCTTTTTGCTTGCGCAGAGGGCTGATTATCCTTTGAAAAACGATGTTCCAAAGGCGGGAATACACCACCATTACCGGGGTTTTGTTTGATTTTAGCCATTCAAATCCTCCCGGTTAATTTTCGTAGTTTTTCCTTCGCGTATTAAGTTGATTTCTGTCGAATTATTAAGCAAAACAAACCGTTTCAAAATAACATCACAATACTTCGCATCAAGTTCCACAGTTCTGCATGTGCGACCGGTTAATTCGCACGCTAACAATGTACTTCCGCTACCGCCAAACGGATCCAACACGATTTGCCCTTCTTGGGTGCTATTTTTGATAAGTTGCGCTACAAGCGCTACGGGCTTCATCGTGGGATGTTCATCGGAGCGTTGCGGTTTTGGGTATTCTAAAACGGTGCATTGCGAACGATCGTCCGCAAAATAATGGGGCGCGCCATCTTTCCAACCGTAAAGACACGGCTCGTGCTTCCATTGGTAATCCTGCCGCCCAATAACAAAGTGATTTTTGGCCCAAATCAAACATTGCCGGACACTTAAACCGGCATTTTCCAATGCATGACGGAAACTAATACTTTCTTTGTCGGCATAAAACACATAAAAAGCCGCCCCCTGTTTCAAACAAACGGTTGACGCATTCGCCGCTCTACGCAAAAACTCGGCAAATTCTGCCGGACTCATCTTGTCATTGCTGATTTTTTTGCCATTTGCCCCTTCGTAATCGACATTATACGGTGGATCTGTAAGTAATAAATCGGCTTGATCGTCGCCCATCAATTGGGCCAAAGTTTCGGCTTTTGTTGAATCGCCGCAAATAAGACGATGCCGGCCTAGGCAAAAAACATCCCCCGGACGGGCAAAGGGTATCCCTTCTGCCAATTCGGGGGCGCTGTCATCAACCGCGGAGGATACTTCTTGTTCAGGGAAAATATCCGCAAGAGTAAGTTTCTCGTCTGCTAATTCAAAATCCTGCAAATCATCGAGCTTAAGTTCAGCATCTTGGCACATTTCTAATAATTTTTCCGGCTCTGTAAAACCGTCAGATTGATTATCTGCAAGTGCTATTTTGGCGATGATTTGTTTGTCTGTTAAATTCGGGTAAAATACGATATCGGCTGTTTTGTATCCTAATTCACGATATGCGCGCAAACGCTGATTACCGCCAATGATTTGATACGTTCCGGGCTCTGTGCCACGAATAGCCAAAAGCGGCTTAAAAACGCCGATTTCTGTGATTTTATTTTTTAGGTGTGCAAGTGCTTGCGGCGTAATGGAACGATAGTTTTTATCCCATTCGCGCAAATTTTCCAACGGAACAGCGGAAATATATGTTTTTTCTAGCACCCGGGTATCTCCCGGGGCACCGTCTAAAATGGAAAAAGGAACCGCCCTTTTCGCATTTTAGGGCCGTTCCTTTGAGATTAGCTACAAGTAGTATAACATATTTTTACAAAATTTCAAGTGCTTTTTTAAATTCTATATCGTAAAAAAGCGTCTCATTTAGGCCGCCAAAAAACTCATATTCCTCTTTTGGCAAAAGCCATCCGGGCGTTAGGCGAATGTCCGTAATTTCGCACCGGATTTGCCTGTCCGTGTGTCCCCGATGGAAAATGATAAAATCACCCCGTTTAACGCCGTTTAAGCGGGCTTTCCATTTATCAACTAAACGGTATTCGTGCGTTTTATAGCCACAATCTATCAAATCGTACCATTTGAAAGTCAGCCGCATGTGAATCGTTTTCATGCTTTTATTCCCTGTAAAAGTTTAATAGCCAATGCAACTGCGCCTTTGCTACGCAAATGTTTGATTTGCCGCCCGTCATCCACTTGGTAAATCGTGGCTCCGTTTTTGGTCTTTTGGGCGGTATTATAACAAGACCGCCCTGTAATTGCTTTACCGTTGATTTTAATAATTACGCTTAACATTCTTTGCCTCGTGCATTAAATTCATCAGCCGCAAGGTTAGGTAACTAGGGCAAATTAAACTAAGTTCACAATCTCCGTTTGAAAGCCGGTGCTTACAAGTCGCGCAGTTCATTTCTTAATCTCCAACAATGCGAGCAATCCGTACTCGGCCAAGGTGGAAAATGTGAAACTGCACTGCTCGCCTCTTGCGCGCATAGCATCCGCCATTACACGAATGGCTTTTAACTGTGAAATATGAGGCAATTTCTTGAAATTACATACGGAACAATCCGGAACGAGTCCATCAAATTTTTCGCACTCATCTTTGCATTTTCTACACATTGATTTTTTTGTAAAAATGTAAATTATGTCTTTTTCTGCGTTTTGTGTGTGTTTATTCTGTGTTTTTGCCATGTTATTTATCCTCTCCAAAGAAATTCTCTATTTGCGTTAGCGCATTATCATAAGCCAAACACGCGCCACGATGTAAAGCGTAATCCACTCCGTTATCAGCCACCTGCATACGAAGTCGGTGATTGTCTCTCGTTTTTTTTAGCCAAGCCGCAAAATCAACAATCTGCCTTTTTGTTGGTGTTTTCATTTTATTGCTCCACTTTCAATAAGTATTCCAATCCAAACGCCAAAGAAAAAAACCGTAAGTCCTGCTAACGCACCTAGTGCCTCGATTGGTATGTGTATTGTGTAGTCCATTTTTCTCTCCTTTCACAATCATTAATTTTCATATAAACTAAAAAATGTGTTTTTCCTCTTCTAAAACCAAACAGAGGTTCTTTTCCAAAATTCAACGCGCATTCCCCAACGCTGATCTGATCCTCGTTCCACTTAAAAACAAGAGTTCCGTTTGGCTTTAATACACGCATGCACTCGCTAAAGCCTTGGTGCAAATCATAACGCCACATTTTTTCATTCAATTTTCCATATTTAGCAGCAAGCCAACTGTTTTCGCCGGCTCGCAACAAATGTGGTGGGTCAAAAACGACAAGATAAAAAGAATTATCCGGAAATGGCATGTTGCGAAAATCGGCTACAACATCGGGATTTATTTCCAAAATACGCCCATCGCACAGTTTTGTTTTTAGCCGACGGTTATCCATAAACAAAACTGATGGATTCTTTTTATCAAACCAAAACATCCTGGAACCGCAACACGCATCAAGTATTACTTTTTTCATTTTTCTTCTCCTTTTTAATCTCGCCAAGTACCCATTTTTCAAACTCTACGCACAAATCACATCCTTCTGCGTTGTTACATTTTGGAAAGTCGCCACAAAATGGCGCGGTTCCGGCTTCCGGCTCAACGACAGACGCTTTTTTCTTTTCGCCATTTATCGGGCCGGTTATCATCTTACATGCGCGGTTTTCCGGGAAAACAACATCACCCGGGCCATCCCCGGCATACAATCTGCAACGAGATATTCCTTTGCCTTGCACAAACAAAGTGCAGTCCTTGCAAGTTCTTTTTCTTTTTGGCATATATTCCCTCCGGATTAGCATTTAATTCCTTTTGATTGGCAAACACGACACAAAAAACTTTCTTGTGTTTGTCTGCCGTCGGCGGCAAAAAACTGATCGCCGCAATAACAACATAACTCAAAATCTTTATTTTTCTTTGACATGCGAACCGCCATCCGCTTCATACTCATACTCCGTAAAGTATTCCATTATGCCTTCCCTTCCTGTTCAAACACTACCGGCATATCAAGCATGCTGGCAAGTTGTAATTCTAAACGAACTCCGGTGCTTTTATACCAAGCTCCAAAAACATACACCACATCGGCTTCCAACATCATTCGCAATGCGCGTTTTAAATAAAATGTATAGGCCTTATCTGTCCCATGTGTGACTGAAATATCAGCCGGGTTTAATACGGTGTACCCAAGTTTTTTAAATGCCTCGGCGCGCATATTAAACGCCGCGCGATTGTAATCCGGGAGTCCTGTCATTGGACCGGAAAGATATACTGTTTGCGTTTTGTGAATCTTGCTTACATTGATTTTAATCATACAACCCCTCTCTAAATTCATCCAATTCTGCTTGGTTCCAAATTCGGCGCAAAGGATGCTTAATTAGCGCCTTATGCAACATCGTAAGCGTTACACCAACAGGCAACTGCGCGCTGTGGCAACCATAGTCGGGATGGCTTGGTGTTCCCGTAAATAAACTTTCAAGCCGCCCAGCCCCATCGTTACAATAAACACACACTGATGCCGTTAGTGGGTGGTAGCGTTCCCCTTTATTCCCAACAATCGTAATATTTAGAGAACAACGACCATGTTGCCCGCATTTTGGGCAAAGCATATTATCGTGAGCAGAAGCCCAAGACGGTAAATTGTCATTTGTTTCAAAATTAGCCATGCTTATATTCCTCACTTTCTACCTCTTGGCGAATTGAGTGAATTTGTTGGGCCAAATAATACATGTTGTACCGGCTTTTTGCTTGTCTGACATAATACGCTATACACGCTTTGGCCTGTTCCAAATCTCTGCAATTGTCTAAAATGGCCTGAAAATGTGGAATTTCCATAGCCAAGGCAGAATTTAATATTTCATTTTTGTTCGGTTTTTTTAGTGCCGGATGTTTTGTTCCCTGCAAAAAAAACAGCACTAATTTTTCCAAATCTTTTTTGGGGTTTTCAAAATCAAGAAAATTTTTTGTGTTATATAAAAAAATATTCTTATTATTCTTATATATATAAGGTAAGGGCGGTACATTTTTTGTACCGCCGCGGTATAAATTTTGTACCGCCTGCGGTATATTTTTTGTACCGTTCGGTACATTTTTTATACCGCTAGATTTGGCTTGATAAAGCTCCCAATTAATGATTTGGATAATCAAACAGGGCTTACGCTTAACACTTATCGCGCATACACTTTCTAACTGTTTTAGCGCGCTTAAAATAGTAATTTTTGAGCGCATTCCAAAATATTGCTGTATTTCGGACAAAGTGGTTACTACTTGTCCGGTCTGATCAGCCACTAATAGCAACTCTATAAACAGGCATATCGCAGAGGCGTTTAGCCGCTGAACATGGCTACTTAAAAACCGCCTATGTAGTTTGATATAACCTGTATCTTGTATTTTCATCGCCATCCTTCCCCGAAATTAACAACATTTCTCAAGGTATCTACCTGTATTTCGCACCCGTCACGATCGCCCCATACTTTTGTGCTATATTTACTTGCTACAAGAGCATCGTCTGTCCACCATTTCGCCCGTGTCAAAGCATCCATAACTGCTTTTTCAAGGTTATCAAGGTCAGCTCGGCTTGTTTTATAAATCTCAAAATTATGCGCAGACGGTCTTTTGTACACAAACCTAACACATAACCGCATGGCCCCTGTTAAAGGCCGCGGTGGGGCCTTTTTTGTGGCTTCTAAAAAGCAAATATAATAGAAGTCCGGATGTTCACTATATGTGTGCCTGTTTTTAAAGTTTGCCCTAGGCCGGGCTTGTGGCTCCGGCCTTACGGGCACATAGAGAGTTAGTCTCATTCTTCCTCTTCGTTACCGGGGAACTCCTCCGCCGGCTCCTCACCGTCTTCGGTTTCGGTTCCTTGCTGTTCACCCTCAAACAGGTCCGGGGTGCGTTCATCCAATGATAAATTACGCTCCTCGATTACCTCGCCGGTCTCAGGATGTTTGACGATGCGCTTTCCGGTGGTATAGTTGATTTCTACCGGGCAGTCCATTTGGCGATCTTCGCCGCCGTCATTTTTGGACTTAATGGCAAGCGCTATCTCAGCCGCACACCCTTTTACAATGTCCGTAACGAATTTGCGTTTTTCGTCAAATTCGTTTTTCTTTTCAGATAACTCGGCGATTTTCTCATTTACCGCATTGATATCCTCTTCGGTAAACTTGTGAAATAAAGTCCGCGTTTCCGTTTCCATCTTAATGTTGTCCTTCTCTTGTTCTGCTTTTTTCTTTCTAGGCATTGGTGTTTCCTCCGTTTTCGGTTTTATCTTCAATTTGGCCTGTCATAAACTGATAGGCGAGATAGGTTGTCATGGTGTCCATATAGCAATACGGAATGACTAATTTACTTTTACCTTCTGCCGCCAATTTCGGGGCATCGGCACCGCTGATAAACTCCTTATATTCGGGGAGTCCAAAGCGGTTTTGTAAGGTTTTGAGTTTGACAAATAATTGTCCGTTAAACTCGGTTGTAAAGTTGCGCAAATACTCTTTCATTACGTCATAGTGCGGATTAATTCCCGGCACGAAGATTGTCGGAAGTTGTAATTTGTGCCGGATGTAGGCGTTGCGGAGTTTTGGCAAGTCAAAACCGCGGCTATTAAACCCGATGATTTCTGTTGCGGCGCTCGCGCGTTCTGCGAGCCACTCCCGCAAATCAATCAGCATTTCTCGTTCAGTTTTGAAATTGCGAATTTCGCCATTAAGGCCGGGCATTGTTTTTACCGGGCAAGGATCCGGAATGCAATTCCAAACCACATTACCTGCCTCGGTAGCCACAGCAATTACAGTAATAGGGGCTCTGTCTAATAGCGCGGCCTTTTCGGTGGCTTTTTGATATGCCTCTATTTTGGCGGCGTTAATATCTTCATCCGTCTTTGCCTTTGCCGGGATTTTTGCCTCTTGCGCTTTCGTATTGATATCTTCCGCCGTAGCGTTTCCGGTTTCGATGTCAAAGCAAAAATGCCGTAGGCCGGTATTGATAACTTGCGCTTCTGCGAGTAAATTGGTAGGTTGTTTGCACATATTACCATTTCCTCCCATAACCACCGCCACGGCCATAACTGCCCCAACCGCCGCGATTTTGGTAATTTCCGCCATTTCCGCCCCAACCGCCGGCGTTCTTTTGGAACCCGCGCACTTGGTATCCCATCGATAGTAGCATCGCTATAATTTGCTGATATTGCGGGAATGTATGAGCCGGGAATTGAACATATACCGTTACGGTCATTCCGTTCATATCCGTCTCAATAGGCACGCTCCATCCGGTTGGATTAAGCATATTGCCCACTTGCGGTGTTTGCGCCGGCATTGGAGCCGGCATCATGCTCTGCCCAGGTTGCACCGTAGCAGGAACTGATGTTTGTGGCATCATGGTGTTAACTTGCCCCATTGTTTGTTTTAACACTTGGGCCATCATTTCAGGCGTTATTTGGTTTTCGTTAGCCATTTTATCTCTCCTTAGTTGACTTCAAAAGTCCCGGTTCCCCTCATCAGCCGCCGGGCCGGCTATGGAGCGCAACACTAAAAGTCCTGCGCCCGACATTTTTCCAACAAAATTTCTTCGATATAATCCTGTGATTTTATCTTGCGGCGCTTCTGTCCCCGCACAACCCATAATTCATTGACATCCAACTCATCCGGAGCACCGGGATCTAAATATTCGGCCTCATTACGCGGGCAACTAATGAAATATCCACGCCGGAATGTTACATCTGCCTCAATCTCTACGACCTGATTGTTCGTTTGTACTGTCGCGCAAATAATCATTATTTCCACCCCTCTTGTATTTCCTTTCTCGTTTCGCGCACCATAAGGGCCGCAGTTTGATAGGCGGTCTGCCGGCCTTTAGCAAAGGGGGCAATTTCCGGACGCTCCATAAACTCATACCGTTCAAAATTCATTTGTTCGGTAAGTTTTTGTTCCAAAACCGCTAATTGGGTTAGCACCATTTCTTTTTTACTTTTTGCCATGTTCAACACCTTTCCGGGTTTGTGCGTGGTTAAACGCAACTATTGGAATTTCGCCTTTTCGGAGCCGCTTAAAATCAGCATTCAGGGCCTTTTGCATTTGCAAAATCATTCCCTCTCCGATATCCATCTCGTCTTTGAGTAGCGTTAGGCCAAATTGCAAACTGCCAACTATGTGCGCTACACTCTCCAAAGAAGCCCTTACTTGTTTAACTTTGTATCCCATAACACTCCAAATCTGTCGGTGGCGTTTTTATAGGAGACAGGAATGAAAGCCCTGCGCCACCGCCCGGTGCATTTCGCCGGGAAATCTATCCAATCCAACAGGCATCAAATGCCTCGCCCATTAACAAGCCAAATGTAATAGCATAGGCAATGCCTACGGCAATAATGCTTCCAACGCTCCACTCTTCCGGTGTGGTAAGGGTGTGCCAAAATTCTTTCGCAAATGTTTTCATACTTCATCCACCTCTATACCCGCATACTGTGCCACAACAGTTTTGGCAAATACCCACCGGCGCGTGCCGGGGATGCGTTCGCCTGGAATTGCTCCGGCTTTTGCTAATTCGCACACCCTTCTTGTGGAAATGTGCAAAATCTCGGCAACACGCTCTACGGTGGTTGTCGGACATTCTTTCTTTGTTTGCTCGCTTTTGTTGTTCATAAAGTTCCTTTGTCGCGTTTATTGTTGCCAAATTTGGTACAATAAAACCGAGGTATTGATAATTACTCCTATCTAGTTGGCGGCTAGATAGTGCCCGGTCTGGCTCATTATCAACAACTCGGTTTTTGTGCTAATCCCAAGGGCACGGTGCCCCTAAGAAATTTTCATCGTGTTTTGGAACTAACTCATCCTGTTGCCGGCAGGATTTGTTCTTTGACAATCATTCTCCTTAAGGGAATAATTGTCACAAGAGAAAACCTGCCGCTGTGTCTATTTTGAATGTGCGATACTCGGTAATGATTCGAGCGCCGCTACAAATTGTTTTTGCGGAATATGAACATATTTTTCCGTCTGTAAAATGTTACTGTGTCCCATTAAATCGCTAACAACTTTTATTGGTTGACCCGCCTGCACAAGCAAACTCCCAAAAGTATGTCTTAATTTGTGTAAAAAGCAATGAATATGTGGCAATTCCTGTTGCGCCTTTTTAATGTAATCCACACTTAAATACCCGGCTGTTTCACGTTTTCCATCGATATTAATAACAAATGGACTATCCGCCGGCGCATTTCTTATACTTGCCTGTATTGCCTTTTCCGATTCCGGACGCAACGGAACAATGCGTGCCGATTTTTTTGTTTTTGGTTTCCAATTGCTCCTTTTTTGAATCGATATAGTGTGATTAATGGGATCATAGTCCGTTTTTTGCAGATATGCTATTTCCCCTCGGCGCAACCCCTCTTCCCAACCCAAATAAAATGCAGTTAGTAAATCGCCTTCCAAAATACCGCGCAATGCCTTTAACTCTTCGACCGTGTGCCATTCTATACGGCCATCCGATTCGCTTGGATCCTTCTTGACTAATTTCCACCGTTGAGAAATTCCAATTTTCCCAAAATCCTCGGCAGTATTCATCATTGACTTCAGCGCCGTAAGAACTCTATTTCTTCCGGCGGGCCCCGCTTTCCCATTTCGTTGTAAAAATGCTATCAACGCAAGAAACAGTTCCGGCGTAATTTCTCGTAAAAAATAGGGTGCCTTGTATTCCTCTAGTCGACGAATAGCCAATTTATGTATATATTGTGTTCCGACTGACATATTCGTCTTAATATATCGCATGTACCAACGCTTAAAATCTGCCCATAACAGTATTTCTTTGCGTTCTACTCTGTGAATGCGAATGTAATTGGTAAGCCGTGCTTCTCGCATTCGCGCAATGCTTTCGCTCTCTGTATGTAAAGATAGACGATAACGGCGACCGTTCTCGTCGTAATAGTCCGAATACCAAATTTTCCCTCTTAAATACATAAAACCTCCTAAAAAAGAAAAACCCGGCACGCTATATTGTGTCGGGTTTGTCATGAAAAGCAGATAATTACTTCCCTAAATTTAATTGTTTAAGGACGCAATTGTATGTATCTTGTTTTGATTTGTTTGATTGTCTTATATTTGGGTTTGAATTACAACGGATGACGATTCTTGCCAACTCCGCCCGCGCTCTTGAATCCGTGATATTATTTTGCAACTCCGTTTCGTTTAAGACGATATATGAATTTTTGCTCCACTGAGAAAAACCGAATACATTATAAGTTTTTGACTCTATTAAGTATTCTTTCCCTTCAATTGTGGCCACACTATGATTAATTCCGGCCGCACAACCACCTAATAAAAATGGAATGGCTATAAACAATAGTTTTTTTGTCATCTATCTCATCTCCTTACTAGAAATTTCTATTTGTTTTGTTGCGCGAAGTTCATCGGTAATACATTGGTACATCTTATAACTCGTGGAATTTGCCCCCAATTTTTCATTGCATTTCATCAGTGCCTGATTTTCGTTTTGTTTATCAAGTTGCGACAACTCCGTATAGCGTATATCTCCGCTCCATTGGGCCAACCCAAACACGGTATAGGTTGGCCTTTCTACCAAGTACGGCTTATCGTTGATAATAATTGCGCTTTGATTAATCCCCATCGAGCACCCACAAACAAAGAATGGGATGAAGAGAATTAGTTTTTTCATCATTTTTTTAACCTCCGTTGTAAATCTAAAACTGCTTGTTTTAATAGAGCCACATCCTGCTTAACTGCTTCCATATCGCTCCCTCCATAATATGTTTGATTAATATTACTGCTATTATCTCCTACAAACTGTTGATTTCCACTGTTCATCGGTGGACACTTTAAAAACCAATTTGCATCCTTACCCGTCATTTTTATTAATTCGCATAACATATCCAATGGAGGATTGTTCCTGTCCGTAACCCAGTTTGTAATCTGTTGGCGCGTTTTTTTTAGTTTCTTTGCTACATCTCCTTGACTTATATGTTTTTCTTCAAGGGCCTGTTTGATACGTGACCCGATTTTTTGAATTGCCATAATTCACCTCGCAAAATAATTGTTGACAAATATAAGAAATTCTTTTACAATGTTAAAAGAAATACTTATAATCAGGTCGGCATAAACAGATTTGGGCGTGAGGACATAATAATCCCACGCACGAAGAAAAAGGTATGGATATCGCCGACCAAAGCAAAATATCTGTACCTATTGTTTTATTGTAGTAAGTTTTTTAGTTAAGACACAATATAAGTTTTAACCCCCTTAAGGATATTCCCTTAAGGGGTTTTTTCATGAGACGAAAACCTCCGAAATGTGCCCAAAAAACAAGACACATTGGGCACAAATTTACGGAGGAAATATGTTTATTTACACAGATCCAAGAACTAAAATTAAATACATCTCATACACCGATCCTGCCGGCAGACGAGTCCGGCGCTCGCTGGGGACAACAAGCGGTGCTGTGGCAACAATAAAAGCCGCCCAAATATTAGACAAAAAGAAGGCAAAAAACAGCGAATATGTGACATGCGAAGAGTTTTTAGTCAGATACAGGGCATATATCAAAGCAACAAGAAGCAAACAGACATGCAAGATATTTGAAACAGCTTGGCGCAAATTGGAAAATTTTAAGTCAATTAAAAGATTGGATGACTTTTCCCCAACACTACTTGATGACTTGCTAATCTGTCTTAAAAGCAAAGGCGATGGTGTCTCCGGAATCAATCGTTCGATACGTGCTTTACGCACAGCCGCAAAACAAGCGGAATATTGGCATCTTTTGGCACCACAGGATTGGAGTTCTATGATAAAACTCCATGAAAAGAAACATCGTGTAGAATTTCACACGACACAAGAGATGGAAACCATCCTTAAATCGTTTAAGGATATCACAGGCATTGTTATCACGCTATTAGCATATCAGGCCGGGTTACGCCGCGCAGAGGCGGCCTTTATCAAGTGGGAACATGTGGAATTTGATTTCAACCGGATCTATGTACCGGCAAATAAAACTGATGAATTTCGACATATCCCAATGACCATGGCCCTTAAAAAAGCGCTGTTGGAGGCAAAATCCAAATCAAATAGCGAGTACGTGGTAGTGTTACCGAAGGGGAATAGAAATAGCAAAGATTACATCTCTTCTTACTACTCTTGCCATACAAAAGAGCTTCCGTTCCATTGTTTTTATCACAAATTACGTCATACTTTTGCGAGCCAATTGGTACAAAACGGGGCTGATTTGTACTATGTTTCAAAGTTGATGGGCCATTCTTCCATCAAAATGACCGAAAAATACGCCCATTTGTCACAACATAACCTGATTAATACAATGGAGCTATTACCGCAACCGGATGTCAGCAAAATTGTCAGCACCCCGTCTGAGAATAATTCTTAGTCCGGAAACCAAATTAAAAACCCCCACCTGGGGGTTTTTTAATTTGGTGTCTTCGGACAGCAACACCCACTACTGGGTGTTGCGTTAGGACTCGAAAGGCGCAGCGATGTTTTTGTTTGAGCGGGTAACCCGCGATTAATGGCACGCTACTTTCACGCGTTCTTCAATCGGTTGATAAGTTTTGGCCGGCGGTTCTTTTTGTACAGGAACGCCAAACGGCATTTGCGCCACTAACTTCCAATCCAGCGGAATGTGAAACTGCCGGTGCACCTCTAAATCTACCAGCGGATTATAATGCTGTAAACTAGCCCCCATGCCGTTTTCGGCCAGGGCGGTCCACACGGCCAGTTCCGTCATGGCATTGGCTTGATAGGCCCACGTAGGGAAATGCGCCTTATAGGTAGGGAACTGGTTTTGCAAACTTTCTACTACGCTCCAATCCTCCAAAAACAGCACCGTGCCATATGCGCCCGCAAAAGCGGCCAGTTTTTCTGCCGTCGGTGCAAAATGTTCCGCCGGAACGATTTGCTGCAGTTCGTGTTTGGTAATATCCCAAAATTTTTGATGAGCCGAACCGCACAATAACACCACGCGTGTACTTTGGCTGTTAAAAGCACTGGGGGTATGCTGCACACATTCCTGCACCAGTTTGACAATTTCTTCTTTGGGCAGTGTACTTTTATTGGTTAAATCATACCGCGTGCGGCGTTGTTTGAGTAAGTCCAGGGTTTCTTGTTTCATAGTTTCCTCCTTACGCATGTGTTAGTATCCTAAAAATTTTGGGAGCCCCCGTCAACACTAAAAAATTAATTAGAATGTGATATAATAAATTATCTTTATGAGAAGGAGATAAACATTAAACACACTACAATTTGACAAAGTTTTTGGAAATTACACTTCGGGTGTAATGCGGTTTTTAGAAAACTAAAAGCCACCAACCAAGCCAAAAACGGCTGTTATAGGCACAAAATGGAGGACCTTCGAAACCCGCTGTTTTGTGCCGAGTGTTTATCGTTTTGACGGTAGGCCGCGGCTGTTTTGTTTGAGGGCTTGGTTGGTGCTCAGGCAGGATGAGCCGTTTTGTTTTGCCCGGGCCGACTTATATTAGGAAAAGGAAAATTATGCCAATCACACCAACCACCCGGCGGGGTTTTACGCAACAAATAAATCAAAATAAAAATTGTCATTCCCAAAAGTCTTTGTTGGGAATCTCCCTCATCCGTTTTTGGAAGAAAGGGTCTAGGCAGTTATTCAAGCAAACGAATGGGCAGAAGGAAGATCCCCGAACCCTGCGGGCCGCCAACTCGGAGATGACATCTTTATTGAATAAGGATGAGGCCCTGAACAAAGACTTTTTCAGGGCTCCGCTTCGCTCCGGTTTTATGTCCCGCCCCTCGTCATCCCGCAATGTTTTAATGCGGGATATAGGGGCGGCCCACACGCTATACCCCGCATTACAGACCTGCGGGGTGACGGAGCGTGTGGTCCGTGGGTTTACGCTCCTAGAACTTTTAGTCGTAGTTCTCATCATTGGTATATTGGCAGCGGTGGCGTTGCCGCAATACCAAAAAGCCGTGGAAAAAGCGCGGTTAACAGAAGCACTCATTCTAACCGATACTGTGATGCAAGCGATAGACCGTTATATATTGGAAAACGGCTATCCTTCTGCTACAACAGAGTTTTTAGGAGATGGAACCAACTGCCACGATTGTTTGGATATCACACTAAACAATTTAGATTGTGATACGGGAGACGATTACTATTGCGAAGGAAAAGATTTTTATTATATGGCCTCTTGTGATAAATGGCAATGTTCTGGAATAGCCATCCGCCACAATAGCAATTATGATTTATTTTGGCAGAAAAAATCAGACGGAACAGTTAACAAAAATTGCGAATATGGAAATGCAACCGGACAAGCAGCCTGCAATATAATTTCCTCTATGGGGTGGAATCCGGTAAAACGGTAACCTATCTCCTCCTGAAGAAAAAATATCCCCAACAAACATTGCCTGTAGGAAAATTTTAACGGAATTTTCCTGCAGGCCGGGCTCGCGGTTTTTGCCTTTCGCGGCCTAGCCGCTCAAACAAAAACATCGCTGCGCCTTTCAACTCCTCACGCACACCAAGCAGTTGGTGTGCTTCGGGACTTAAAATAAAAAAACCCGTCAAAGCGGGTTTTTTATTTTACCCCCGGCGGGAGTTGAACTCGCAACCTCTTCCTTAGGACGGAATCGCTCTATCCAATTGAGCTACGGGGGCATAAACCGGCACGCGCACGCACGGCCATTTAGCGTTTTTTGGAAACTTTTTTAACCGATTTTTTAGAAGATTTTTTGGCAGTTTTCTGTGCCGTTTTTTGGGCAGAGGCTTTCTTTTTCGCCGCCGTTTTTTTCACCATTTTTTGGGCAACCGTCTTAGTAACGGCTTTCTTGGATTTCTTTTTAGTATCCGCCGTCTTGTGTGCCAGTTGCTTTTTGGCCTGGGCTACTTTATGGCGGATAAGTTTGATAAGCGGGTTTTCGTCTGCTTCTTCTTCACCTAAAATATTCGTTTTCGGGCGGCCGCGCATGGCGGTGTGCAATTTGGTGGTGCGGTAATCTTCCGGCAAAAACTCCAACAGCCCTGCCTTTTGGGCGGCCCGGCGCAAGGTGCGAATCGCACGTTCTTCAATTTGGCGTACGCGCTCACGCGAGAGGCCTAACATATCCGCCACTTCGCCCAGCGTCTTGGGGGCGTTGTCATCCAACCCGTAACGCAGCACAATAATTTGCCGGTCCCGTTCTTGTAAATCGTCTAAACTTTGGCGCATGGTGGTTTTGTCTTCATTGGCTACAAACACGTCATGCGGGTTGCCTTTGCCGTCGTCGCTGATGACTTCTTCCAACGTCATTTCGTCTTCTTCGCGCACAAGCGAGGTTAACGAATCCACCCCTTTGGCAGCGTTCAACGTATCCATAATAGATTTTACCTGCCGGGCAGACAAACCTAATTCTTCGGCCATTTCCCGCAAGGACGGGTCCCGTCCGTTGGTTTCTTTAAGTTCGTTCCACGCTTTGAACCAGCGTTTTAAATTGCCCCACGCGTGCGACGGAATTTTAATAGAACCGGATTGTTCTTCAATATATTTACGCACGAACTGCTCAATCCAATACACGGCATAGGTGGAAAAACGGTACCCTTTTCTAGGTTCAAATTTTTCAATGGCTTGCAAGAGCCCCAGGTTCCCTTCTTCAATCAAATCCATTAAATCCATACCCGGGCGTTGGAAACGCTTTGCCGTCGGTACAACAAGGCGCAAGTTCATTTCCATCATACGGTTCTTGGCTTCTTCGTCGCCTTTTTTGACGCGTTTCCATAATTGGGCCATTTCTTCGCGGTCAATTTCTTTGGTAATTTGACCCAAGTGTTTAAAGTATTCGTTTACACTATCCAGTTCTGTGCTTTCCATACCAGTATCATAGCAAATTTTGGGCAAAGATGTGGGGCTTCCCGCGTCTGTGCTTTTCTAATCAATTTTTCTGCTTCACAAATGAAAAAATCTTGTTATAATGGAGTTATCTACAAAACCAAAGGAGGAAGCGTATGAACTTAGAACGTCCGCCTAAGAGTTTTATGCAAATTGCATATATGTGCTTGGGCTTTTTTGGAATCCAGTTTGGTTGGTCTTTGCAAATGGGCAATATGAGTGCCATTTATTCGCGCTTAGGCGCGACGGAAGACCAAATCCCGATGCTTTGGCTGGCGGCCCCCGTTACCGGGCTTCTCGTGCAGCCGCTCATTGGTTATTTTAGCGACCGCACCTGGTGCCGCTTAGGGCGCCGGCGTCCGTATTTTTTAGGCGGGGCTATTTTCTCGGTCTTTGCATTATTTTTAATGCCGCAAGCGACCGCTATTTGGATGGCGGTTATTGCGTTGTGGATTTTAGATACGGCCGTCAACGTCAGCATGGAACCGTTCCGCGCGTTTGTGGGCGATATCTTGCCCGAACAGCAACGTAAAACCGGCTACGCCATGCAAAGTGTGATGATTGGCGCGGCGTCCGTGATTGCGTATTGTTTGCCGCAAATTTTAACGTCTTTTGGTGTCAGCACCGAAGCGGCCCTCGGTCATATCCCGGCTACGGTACGTTATTCCTTTTATATTGGGGCGGT
This sequence comes from uncultured Elusimicrobium sp., assembly GCA_937891135.1. GTDB lineage: Bacteria > Elusimicrobiota > Elusimicrobia > Elusimicrobiales > Elusimicrobiaceae > Avelusimicrobium. The sequence continues at coordinate 51,084 of CALAFB010000048.1, read as the reverse complement.
GGTATTTTTAGTGGCTATTTTGGCCACCATTGTTACCACGCCCGAATATCCGCCCGCGGATATGGAAGCCTTCCGCGCGCTGCAAAAGCAAACCGCCAGCCCGCTTGCATCTATCAAAGAGATGTGGCACGCCATGCTGACCATGCCGCAAACCATGCGCCGCTTGGCCGTGGTACAGTTTTTTACGTGGGCAGCCTTTATGATTTTGTGGGTCTATTTTACGCCGGGTATTGCCAGCGGTGTTTTCCACGCCGCCCCCGGCACGCCGGACTATGAAACGGCCGCCAACTGGGGCAACATTTGTTTTGCTATTTATAGTGCGGTGGCGTTTGTGTTTGCGTTTGCGCTCTTGGGCTTAACGCGCAAATTCTCCGCGCGCAAAATCCATATTTTCTGTTTAGCGGTCGGCGGAGCGGGATTGGCTGCTTTAGGACTTGCCCTTTTTGGCGTACAATTTAGTAAAATGAGTTTGATAATACCCATGGTCTGCATTGGGATTGCGTGGAGCAGTATTTTGTCTATGCCGTATGCCATGCTTTCCAACGCACTTCCGGCCGAGAAGATGGGGTTTTACATGGGCGTGTTTAACTTTTTTATTGTTATTCCGCAGATTTGTGTAAACCTGTTGTTCGGGCCGTTTATGAAACACTTGTTAGGAGGAAGTGCTATTGCAGCTGTGGGCATTGGCGGAATTAGTTTGTTAATCGCCGCTGCTTTTACAGTTTGGGTAAAAGAAGAACACGCAACACAACAAGGGTAAGAACAATGAAACTGTCTTTTCACATCAACTATAAAACGGTATGGGGCGAAACGCTTCATGCCGTTTTGTACCGTGCACACGCTACAATCAACGAAAATAAAATTAACATTCCCCTGACTACGCAAGACGGAGAAAACTGGTCAGGGCATATTCTGTTGGAATTTAACCAACCGTTAGCCATGGCGTATCATTACGAGGTCCGCCACGAGGGGAAAACCGTTCGCAGCGAATGGCAGTTAACCCCGCGTATGTTACCGGTAAACCCAAAGAAAAACACCTATATATTGCAGGATACCTGGCGGGATTTACCGTGCGAATCCTGGATGTATACGTCCGCTATGACAAACGTGTTTTGCAAACGTACGCGCAAGCCGGGCAATCTGCCCGTGTTGTTTGACCGGACGGTCGTACTGCGGGTGCAATCCCCCCAACTTGCCGCGGGGCAAACGCTGCACCTCTGCGGAGCCACACAAGAGTTGGGCAACTGGAATGCTACCTGGGCGCGCACCCTTACCGAAACAGAACCTAATACGTGGGTGGTGTCGTTAGATGCCTCGTTATTACCCGCTAAAACGGAATATAAGTTTGTGGTAAAAGATAAAGAGGGGAACCTATTTTGGGAAGACGGTGCCAACCGCACCTTCTCTCTGCCGCAAATCGCTGACAATACCGTGTATGTGTTGGACGGATTAAAACCCCATTTTAAAACCTTAGCCCCCTTCCGCGCAGGCGGGGTAGTCATCCCGGTGTTTTCCTTGCGCCGCCAGGACGGCTGGGGCGTGGGCGATTTTGGCGATTTAAAAACCTTGGTGGATTGGGCCGTTAAAACCGGGCAGAAAGTCATCCAACTTTTACCCGTTAATGATACCACCCTTACCCACACGTGGAAAGACTCCTACCCGTATAATACGTTGTCCGTCTATGCACTACACCCGATGTATGTAAACGCCGATGCGTTGCCGCAATTAGATAAAAAAGTACACAAAAAACTAGAGAAGCAACGGGCCGAAATCAATGCCCAAACACAAGTGGATTATGAGCGCGCGTTACAATTAAAATTAACAGCCCTGCAAGACGCCTTCCAAGCGGAAGGGAAAAATGTGTTGTCTAGCAACGGTTTTAAACAGTTCTTTATGGCCAATGTACATTGGCTGCCGGCGTATGCCATGTTCTGCACGTTGCGGGACAAATACCAAACCGCCTGCTTTAAAGATTGGCCGGAACATACCCGCTTTACGTGTGAGGAACTGGTTAAGTTCTGTGCGCCTGCGTCGGAACATTACGTCCAAGTATGCTTTTGGTATTACGTACAATATACATTGCATACCCAGCTGTTAGAAGCCGCGCAATATGCCCGCACCAACGGAGTGATTTTGAAAGGAGATATCCCGATAGGCATTTCTCCCCACAGCGTAGACGCGTGGATGGAACCGGCCTTATTTCACTTAAATGCGCAAGCCGGGGCTCCGCCCGATGACTTTTCCGCCACGGGCCAAAACTGGGGGTTCCCGACGTATAACTGGGAAGAAATGGCCAAAAACGGCTACGCTTGGTGGCAACGGCGTTTGATACATTTGGCAGCGTATTTTGATGCCTACCGTCTAGACCATATTTTGGGATTTTTCCGGATATGGGAAATCCCCACCCATAGTGTGCAAGGGCTCTTAGGGCAGTTTTCGCCTGCCCTGCCGCTAAGTGCCGAGGAAATGGCTACGTTCGGTCTTTCGTTTAAGCCGGAATTTTTATCCCCGCTTATTACCGAAGAATATCTGACGGAAAAACTCGGCGATTTGGCCGACAAAGCCAAAGAACAATTCTTGCTGCGTCAGGAAAACGGCACGTACTGCTTGCGCCCGGAATATGATACCCAACGTAAAGTGGAAACGTATTTCGCCGGTAAAAACGCGGACGAAGATATCCGCTTATTGGAAGGATTGTATGCGCTGATTTCCAACGTGCTATTTGTGACGGACCATCAAGATACGTCCAAATATCATCCGCGTATTGCAGCACTCACGGACGGGTATTTTAAGACGTTGTCCGAAGCGGACCAAAAAGCATTTACCGCGCTATACAATCACTTTTTCTTTGAACGCCATAACGAGTTTTGGAAAGAAAAAGCCTTGGAAAAATTGCCGCGCTTAACGCAAGCCACGCGTATGCTGGCCTGTGCCGAGGATTTGGGCATGGTACCCGCGTGCGTAAAACCGGTGATGGAGAAACTGCAACTCCTTTCCTTAGAAATCCAGCGGATGCCCAAACAATGGGGGGCGGTATTTGACGATATTAAAAAATATCCGTACTTATCCGTGGCTACGCCGTCTACGCACGATATGTCTGTGCTGCGCGCGTGGTGGCAGGAAAATAAAGATATTACGCAAAAATTCTACCACCGCGTCTTGGGCAAAAAAGGCGAGGCCCCGGCCGAAGCCACCCCGGAAATTTGCACGCAAATTATCCGCTTGCACTACCAAAGCCCGTCTATGCTGGCCTTAATCGGTCTGCAGGATTTGACCGCTATGGACGAAACCTTGCGCGGTGTCAACCCGCAGGAAGAACGCATCAACGTACCGGCCAATCCGCAGCATTATTGGCGTTACCGTATGCCGATGACATTAGAAACTTTATTGGAAGCCGACGGGTTTAACAATAAAATTCAGGATATGCTGTCTAAAAGCGGCCGCTAAGCCGTTTGCGAAGTATTTACAAACCCCCGGTATTTCGTACCGGGGGTTTGTTATTAACAAGCACAAAGCCCGCTTATATAAGCGGGCCTTGCAACTTAAAAACTACTTTTTATTTTCCGGTTACTACCGTGCACACTTCGGAATACACGGCGTAGCTCTTAATCTCTGTATTCACAGACGCTACTTGCGTAATGCGGCCGTTGCGCTTAGCGGCTTCAATGGACATATCGCCCGCTAAGTAAATACCAAAGTAATTTTTCGCGCACGCTTTCCCGGTTTTGTTGCCAATCGCATTGGTGGCCGATACGGGTTGGTTGGTCATTTCAATCAAGGCAGACCCTGCATGCGTAGGTACCATCGCACACGCCCCTAAGGATAACGCACCGACGGCTAATAACATAAATTTTTTCATACTTTGCTCCTTTTCTAAGATAATCTATTGTAACATATTTTACAAAGGGATATTACCCTTGTGCGGGTTTTTCCGCGGGTCCCGTTTCTTTTTTAAGACTTCAAACGCACGGATAATTTTAGCGCGCGCTTGGGCCGGTTCAATGACCTCGTCAATAGACCCGTTCGTCGCGGCCTGGTACGGAGAGGCAAACTTGTCCGAATATTCCTGCGTCATTTTCTGCTTGAGGGCTTCTTTTTTGGTATCCTCTGTTTCTTTCTTTAAATCGCGTGAGTACAAAATTTCCACCGCGCCGCGCGGGCCCATGACAGCAATTTCTGCCGACGGGAACGCAAAGTTAAAATCTCCGCGCAAATACTTAGAACCCATGGCAATATACGCCCCGCCGTAGGCCTTGCGAAGTACCAGCGTAACTTTGGGGATAGACGCTTCGGAATACGCGTATAAGAGTTTGGCCCCGTGGCGGATAATGCCGCCGTGCTCTTGCGCTACGCCGGGCAGATAACCGCCCGTATCCACCAGCGTTAAAAGCGGAATGTTAAACGCATTTAAAAAACGGATAAAACGCGCGGCTTTGTCGCTCGCGTCGCAATCCAATGCACCGCCCATAACAGCCGGGTTGTTGGCCACCACGCCCACCACTTGCCCGCCTAGGCGGATAAACCCGGTTACCACGTTTTTGGCAAAGTTTTGGTGGATTTCAAAAAATCCGAAATCGTCGGCCAACCGCCAAATCACGTGTTGGATACGGAACGCTTTTTTAGGGTCCATTTCGCACACACGTTCTAAGACCGGGACTTGCCGGCTGACTAAATCACTCGTGGTTTGCAAGGGCGGGTTTTCTTCGCAATTTTGCGGCAGAAAAGAGAGCAGCTCGCGCACTTGGCGGAAGCAATCCTGCTCCGACTTGGCCACAAACTGGCACACGCCGCTTTTTTCGCTATGCGGGGCACTACCGCCTAAGGTATCAAAATCTACTTCTTCGCCGGTAGCGGCTTTGACGGCACCGGGCCCCGTAATAAACATGTGGCTGATGCCTTCCACCATAAAAATAAAATCCGTGAGTGCCGGGGAATACGCAGCCCCGCCCGCACACGGGCCTAAGATAATGGAAATCTGCGGGATGACGCCCGAGGCCTTGACGTTGCGGTAGAAAATTTCGCCAAAGCCGTTTAAACTATCTACGCCTTCCTGGATGCGCGCACCGCCGGAGTCTAACAGCCCGATAACCGGGATTTTAGCGTCTAATGCGCGGTCCATTAACGCCGCAATTTTCTGCGCGTGCGCTAAACCAAGCGAGCCGCCCAGTTGCGTAAAATCTTGCGCGTACAGGGCTACTTCGCGCCCGTTAATGCGCCCAAAGCCGGTGATGACGCCGTCGCCTTTAATATGTTTGTCTTTAATGCCAAAGTCGCTGCAGGAACTTTCCATTAAACTTTTGATTTCAATAAAACTGTCTTTGTCTAATAAGTACGAAATACGTTCGCGCGCGGTCATTTTGCCTTTTTCGTGCTGGGCTTTGATGCGTTCTTCGCCGGCACCTTTTTGCGCGTCTAAAGAAACTTGGCGGAATTTGACCAGTTTTTCCGGTGCTGGGTCATTAGAAGGTTTGTCTAATCTGGGGTCTTCAAAGAGTTCAATCATGTGTGGCCTCCGTTATTTATTATATTTTACTAAATAAAAAGAAAAGGCGGGAAGATAAATCCCCCCCCGCCTAAAAAAAATTTACCGGATTTCACACCCGGGAAATTCTGGCACATTTTAGTTATTCCAGGCCACAGTCTCTTTTAACGAAACTATCCAATGCACTTTCTCCAAAAGCCCGGATAACCTGTTCACAAAAAAATGCTTGATTAGAATTACCGGATGAATTTCGTGGATAAATTGCTGTAATTTCTGTCGGTTTATTCGGATAAAACCGGACTTCTACATTAGCCGCCCATGGTCCCTCGCCTAAGCGAGTATCTAAATATATATCTTCTGAATTGCAATCTTCTGCAGCGGATTGCCAGGGGGTGCCTTTAAGAGATTTAAAATTTTCACAAATTTCATAATCATCCTCCCCATCTTCAGGAAAGACCCCCTCCAAAAAGGCCAGATGTGCATCTTGTTCTGCGCCTTTCATGGCTAAAATCCACTCTGTCCAACGGGCTTTTTCTACGGTTTTTTGGTATTGCGGCAAGGCCACCGCCGCCAATATGCCAATGATTAAGACAACGACTAACAACTCAATGAGGGTGAAACCCTCTTTTATTTTTTTCATCTTTTCTCCTACCCTGCTGTGCTCCTAAACAACCGGGGGCATTACAGGCCTGTTAATGTGCGAGGCCAAACCTAAGTCTGTGCCTCTAATTTCAGGGTAGCAAAAAAAAAAAACGCGTCAAGACTTGTAATAAGGAATATAAAGACACCCAAAAAATACTTTTACGTCCATACCACGGTACTACCGGAATGGTAATACCGCCCCGGAATAACCAATCAAAACAAGAATATAAAACAAAAACAAGAAGCAAAACAAAAACTAAAACAAAAAAATATATATTTACTGCGCCACATAGTCGCAGTACCTATATTTTCTCTCAAACAAACAAATGCTTACCGCCGCACATTACACCGCGCGCAAACACCGCTAAGCATAGTGATAGTGAATGTGATAGTGATAGTGTTAGTGATAATATATATATTTACTGTGCCACCTGCGCCGGCACAGGACACATTTTATTTTTCCCAAAAAGGGGTTGACAAATTCCGCAAAATATGCTAGTATTGTTAGCGTGAAAAGGAAACGATGTCCGGTCCTTTGCGGCGGCCCGGGATTATAAACGATGTAGAGAGGTTATTTACTCGCGATTAGTGGCGGTTATGCTCCCACGGCCACGCTGCAGCAAAAACCAGGCAGCAAAGTAAGCGTTTCCAGCGTAAGGGAAGGGGCCCCCAACGCGTTATAAATTGCCAGCGCGCGGCCGAAAAATTGCGGCACTCCCCCCACTACGCGGATGTCAAAACTGTTCACGGTGAGCCCGCTGCCCAAGAGTTTTACGAGTGCTTCTTTTTGGGTCCATAATTGGGTTAAAAAATCGTCGGACGGTTCGCCCGCGGCAAGTTCGGAAGGGTGAAAAAAATCAGCAGACCAGGCTTTAATACGCGGGGCAATTTTCTCTAAATCAATCCCGATAGAACACGCCTGGGGTGCAAGCACCGCCGCCGCAAAGCCGTTACTGTGGGTAAGGCTAAAAGGGATAGGAACTGCATTTTCCCCCTGTGTAACAGAGGGCTTGCCTACACCACCGGGGGCTAAAATCGTATAATCCGTTAACGCGCCGCCCGCATACGCACACAGCAGTTTCTTTAACGCCAACCGGCCCCCAAGCCATTCGGTTTGGCGTTTAGGAAGTTTAAGCGTCTGATAAAACGCGCGTTCCGCTTCGCTCAGTACCGTGTCGGCCGGGGGCAGGTGGTTTAAATCAACTACTTCTATGTGATAGGCCATTATTGCCCAATGGCTTGGTAGCCGTGGATTTCCACCCACACGTTGCCTTGTGCGTCATACACATATGCGTCGTGCAAGGTTTTACCGTCGGCAGTTGTTCCTTTATTCACGCCATAGAGGTACAGCCGCGCCGGCGGCAGCTGATTGTTCAGCACCGCTACTTCGGCAATCCCGTCCGGCAATGTCATTTTGTGCGCTACCGACATATCCTGAAACCCGCAGCATTGGAACGCGGCTTCAATAAGCATGGGGTTCGCTAACAAGGTGCGCGGGCCGTCGGTCCATTGGGGGGCAGGCGTGGTGTTGTAAAGGGCTAAGGATTCTTTGTCATTCACACGCACAATACCGCCTAATACCTGGAAGGACGGACCGTGGAAATACTTGCGGTAAATCTCGGCCGGGGTAACTTGCAAGGGGCTTTCTAAACCCACCATGGCAGCCGCTTTTACTTGGTCCCACGTGGACGTAAAATCAGTTAATTTATGCGCTGTAAAATGGCGGCGGGTGTTGCCCATTTTCACGCCTTTACTGTTGATAAAATCGCTCTCAATTTCCATAGATACGTCTGCCCCCACGGCTTTGCCAATCACGCGCACCGCTTGTGGGCGGTTGCGTAAGAGTTTAATCGGCAAGTAGAAATGCACGTCTTTAAGGGCGCGGGTTACTTCCCCGGTAAGCGCGGTGGACACTTCAAAAAACGTCTCAATCCCCATCACACCCGGCACATACGGCGTGCCTTCAATGGCGTGGTCGGCGAGGTACGGGTCCGAGGTTAGGTTAAATTCTTTTTCTACGTGGATTTGCCGGTTCGGTTCCATGGTTTTAACAGCACCTAAAAAGTGCGTCGCTTTGGAAGCATCCGGCCCAACAACGGGCGCAGCGGCGTTCGGTGCCGCCGCTTTCGGTGCAGCCGCCACGCCGGACGAACCGGTGCCGCCGGTGGGCGTATTTCCGTTAGAACCGTTGGCGGCGAAATCGGCCGCGGAGCCGATTTCGTCCCAATCAAATTTCAACTGATGGTCCCAGTCTAAACGGCCTAAGGAACCCGTCAGCACAATTTCCGGCACTTGACCGTATACAATTTCATCTAAGAAAATTTGCATACCGTCCTCGGGGTCTACAAAGTCCACCCCGTTGGAGCGCAGGAACGTTTCCACCCCGGCGCGCACACCCATCCCTACATTTTTGTAGGCACTCATCGCAATACTAATGGCGCGGTAGCCCTGGTTGGATAACGAAAGGGCAGACTTAGCTAAATAATCGTTCGCACTCGCGTAATCGCTTTGGCCTAAGTTGCCATACTTACCGGCAATAGACGAAGCAAAGGCAAAGAAGCCGTCATCGCGCACGATGTTGTTGGCGAGGAAACTGCCAAAGCTGCTGGCTTTTACGTCAAAGATACGGTAATACTCGGCCGGGTCTTTATCGTAAATAAGTTTGGAGCGTTCCAACCCGGCAAAGTGGATAAGACCGTGCACCCGTCCGTTTTTGGCTTTGATTTTGGTGCAGACTTCTTTGACCATAGAGCCGTTTAACACGTCACAATGATAGTATTCTACTTCGCTGCCCAGCTCGCGCAGTTTTTGCATATTATTGTAGAGCGTAATGGAATCCTTCACGCGCCCAAATGCACGTTCTAAGAGCACCGGCGTGGCTTTCTGGGTCGGGTCGGCTTTCAAATCTTCCCAGATTTGTTTTTTGAGAGCTGCCAGTTCCGCTTCGTTCATCGTGGCCCAAAGCGGTGTTTTTTCTTGCAGCTCAATAATATCTAAGATGATAATTTTGCTGTGGTACTGGGCGGCAATTTTTTGGGAGAGCATCGCCCCAATCCCGCGGCCGCAGCCCGTAAAGATAATCGTCTTACCCGCGAGGTCAAAGTGTTTGACGCGGCGGTCCAACCGGGTGGGCAACGACAGAATGGTAGAGCGCACGCCTTCGCGCGTACCCACCATTAAGCGCATATCCCCGTGCAAGACTTCGTCCATCGTCTTTTGCGCCATTTCATCCGGCGTGGCGGTAGGTTCAAAGTCCATCAACTTACTGATAGCCCCGGTGCGTTCGTACACGTCTTTACGGTAGCAGGTGGTACCGCCGGTAAGCGCGCCGACAATCGGGTTAAATTCTTCTTTGGTATAATAACCAAAGTTCCCGTCAATTTTCGTATTGACGGCAAAGAAAGTATCGCTGTCTTGGCGGTTGGCAAGCCCCTTTTCAAATACACGCAGCGCAATAAATAGCGGCATTACGTATTTGGTCAGTTCGTTATGCGGGCTGGCTTTTTTGTCAAACTTTTTGACCGTAGCCCCTAAGAGGTAAATAATCCCTTGGATATTCGGGTCCTCGGCGGCGTAGGCCTTCAAAGCAGCTTCGGTTTCTTCGTACGATTCCCAGTTCATAATCGTGGTGTTTTTGCTGCGCGTTTTGAGCGTGGTAAACACATGGTACGGCACGCCTAATTCTTTACATTCTTCCTGATAGGCTTTAATGAGTTGGGAATTATCGGCAAAAATAAGCACCGTGCGGTCTTTGGACAGACGGCGATTCGCGCGCTGGGTTAAAGGCGCGTCCGCGACGGTGGTAACGTAGCGAAGTTTCTTTTCGTGGCAATGTTCGCCCTGGTAACCTTCGCGTTCCGGCCGTTCTGCCAGCGAATAGTGCGCTTCAATCGGAGCCGTCGGGTTTGTAATGAGCGCGTCGGCCTTCGGCGCATCAATATGCTCGGCTACTACATGGTCCGGCTGCGGCACGAGTTTATGTTCCGGCAAGGCGTGGCTCGGTTCAAAAGGTTTAACTTCGGGCTTGGCTTCCGGCTGCGCGGCAGGCATGACAGGTGTTTCTACCGTTGGAACCGGCGTTGCAACAGGCGCAACAGGCGCGGCTTCTACAGGAGCCGCATTTCCCGTGGACGGAACGTCCGCCGCAGGTTTGCCCGCATTGGCGAGCACAAACTTAATACAATGGCGAATCGTCGGATAATCTTTTAACTGAATCCCGTCTTGTTGGGCAATCCCGTAATGCTCGCGCATCCCGGCAAAGAGTTCCGCTTGTTTGACGGTATCAATGCCGAGGTCCGCTTCCATATCTAGGTCTAATTCCAGCATATCTTCCGGATATCCTGTCTTTTCAGAAACCATTTGGACAATTTCTTTGGTAACCGTGGCTTCATCCAACGCTTTGACAGGTACCGCTACCGGAGCCGGGGCAGCCGGAGTTACCGGAGCAGCGGCCTGTGTAGCAGCCGTTGTATGAATGGTGTTTACTTTATCTACAAACGCTTGCGAGCCTTCCATGATAAGCGCGGGTTTGACGCCGTGTTGATAGTTGTCTTTAATACGAAGCGTATTTTGTACCACTTCTAAAACCGGGGTTTGTTGGCCCGAAATTTGTTTGAGCCACGCATCATGGGCGGCGTTGTCGCTAATGCGCGGTTCGCCTTCTTGCCAGGCTTTTTCTAAAAGGGTCATCCCTAATTGGCTGCCAAATCCGGCGGCTAAACGCAAGGCATATTTAAAGTTGTAGTGTCCGCCTTTGCTAAGCGTAATGCCTTCCAGTTCCGGGTCGGCCTCTTTGAAGTTAGCAATTGGCGGCACAAGCCCGGTATTTAAGCACCGCACGGCAATCGCATCTTCCAAGCCGGCTCCCATGGAGTGCCCCGTAAAACCTTTGGTGTTGCTGACAATTACGCTGCTGACGTCTTTGCCAAACGTGGATTTAAGCGCATACGCTTCGGCACTGGCAGAACCGCCGCGCGCCGGGGTATATGTTTCGTGCGAAATGAAAACGAGTTGTTTGGCAATATCGCTGCGGTTTAGGCCATAGTTCTTTTCTGCGGTAGAAACTAAGCGGTCCATCACGCTGGCCACGTGGCCCACATCTAAACGCGTTACGTGGAAACCGCTGTTGGCAATTTCGGTGGCTAAGAGTTTAGCAAGCGGTTTCATCCCGCGTTTTTGTACTTCGGCTTCGTCCTCTACAATTAAAGAAACCGCCCCCATCCCTACAATCATTCCGTTGCGGCGGCGGTCAAACGGCAAAGCCGCTTTGGTTACATCCGCCTCGGTGGTAGCAGCCCCGCTGGCTAGGAAGGCCGTCAAAATCCATTCGCTGACGTTGTCGTTGGTAATATCATCGGCACTAATGACAATCACGCGTTTACAGCGGCCGAGTTTAATCCAGTCCTGCGCGATAGAAATGGCTTGCGCGGTGGACGCACAGGCCGCACTCATAGCCGTCGCCGGGCCGCGGGCGCGAATCCATTGGCAGAAGTGCGAATGGGCAATAATAATCGTTTTCAAAATAAATTCAGAGGTAAACGCCTGCGGTTCTACTTCTTTTTCTTTGAAGTTTTGCTGATACCAGGCTTCCATTTCGGCTTTGAGGGCCGGGTCGGCAATTTGGGCAATAAATTTGTCGCAGAACGCGCGCACTTCTTGGGCGGTCTTGTTATTTAAGAGCCCTTCCACGCGCTTGGTTAAATCCCCCATCATACTGTTGGCAACCGGGAAAGCAGACGTAAAAATCACGCCGGTTTCGTCAATCATATCCGCCGGCAACCCCCAGCGGTCCGGCAGATAACCGCCCGTAGAAGTGGGTTTATAATACAGTACCAGCGGAATGCCCGCGTCTTTTAACGCTAACATACCGGCGGCAATAGCCAGTTGGAAAGAGCGGTCCATAGAACGCACCCATTTGGCGGGCAGGCCAAATTCTTTTTCCAGGTCAAACGCACCACCGCGGGCCGAGAGTTTAATGGCCTGGGCAGCCGAGGTTAAGCGTTCAAAACGGTGGTTGCCGTCTTTGGATTTAATGACAAATTCTACGTGTTTATCAATTTGTTTTTGTTGAATGTCGCTACTGACGGGCTCAATCATATTGCGCCCGGACAGAATTTCATCTAATACACCGTCCCGGAAAATTTTATCCCAGCTGCCGGGACCGCCAGCGGCAATACCGCTAATTACAATGGATTTTTTCATCAGTTCTTCTTCCTCATCTGTTAAATTATTTGCTTGTGCGCCCGCTGCCGGGGTGCTGCCCGCGGCTTGCATGTGCGCCGGGGCATTTTGTTTTACCCAGTTTACAAACGCCGGGTTATAGGTAGCATGGTTGCCATAGACGTCGGTTCCGGTCCAATCTACATGGATGCCGGAAGAAATAAAGTTGGCAAACAAATCGTTAAATTCCACAATGCCGCCCTTTTTGGGGTGGTTGGATGCCACTACCTTAATATCCTTTTTATCGGCTAAAGTACTGGTGGCTAAGGCTGAAAGTACACGCTTGGGGCCACATTCCACAAACAGCCGCACGCCGGAATCATAGGTGGTTTTTAATTGCTTAATCCACTCTACCGAGTGTGAAATCTGCGTTACCATTAAATCTTTAATCTGTTCCGTATCTGACGGATAAAACTCCGCCGTTACGTTGGTGGTAATCGGCATCTTAGGCGCGTGGAACGTAAGCGTATCTAAGAACGCACGGTACTGCGGCATAGCCGGGCGTACAATCGCTGAGTGGAACGCATGGGATACCGGGATTTGCACCGCCTGGATACCCATGGCGGTAAATAAAGCAATCGCATCGTCAATAGACTTACTGGCCCCGGCAATGACCGTCTGCGTGGGGCAGTTTTTATTGGCGACGGCTACATAGCCCGAAATGCGGGCGAGTTCCGGCTCTACTTTTTCCACCGGGGCTGCGATAGAGGCCATTTTGCCGTTGTCTTCTACGCGGATTTCGCTCATCACTTTTCCGCGCGTACAAACGGCTTTTAAGCCGTTTTCAAAATCAAAAATACCGGCTGCTACGGCCGCTGCGTATTCCCCCAAACTGTGGCCCATTACTACGTCCGGCTTGATGCCAAACGAGGACAACAGGCGCATCATGGCAATATCTGCGGTTAACACAGCGGGTTGCGTCATTTCGGTTTTCTTAATGGCCGCTTCACGCACCGCAATTTGTTCTTTGGTTTCGCCGGGTTTGCTCCATAAGGTTTCGGTTAACGTCTGCCCGATAATGCCTGTAAGCAAACGGTCGGCCTCGTCAAACGTGTCTTGTACTACCTTATATTTAGAGGCCAGGTCCTTCATCATATCTACATATTGCGAACCTTGGCCCGGGAACATAAAGCAGACTTTGGGTTTAATTTCAGACGGCGTAAACGGATAAATGGCCTTCATGCGAAGGTGCAAGGAATCCGTGGACCATACGTCTTGCTTGGCAGCAATTTTTTTGAAAAATTCAATTTTCTCTTTGAGTTTTTCCGGCGACTCCACGTTAATCGTTACGGCAAAATGCCCTTTGGGGGCTACGTGGTTTTGGTAGGAAATGCTCGGCAAATACGTCGGGTCTAACTGCACCGCCAGGGCGGCTTTGTCTAAGACGTCCATAAGTTGTTCTTTCGTAGCGGCAGAGAAAGTCAGTACGTCGCTTTGGATTTTCTCGCCCGGTACATGCAAAGTGTAAGGGCCCGTAGCAGCAGGCGCAGATTGCGTAACCGTTGCTTGCGCGGTCTGTGCCGCAGGTGTTACCGGGGCCGCAGCCGGGGTAACGGCCGCTTGCACGGCAGCAGCCGGTTTGTGTAAAAGCGTATCGTTCATTTCTTCCATGGCGACGTGGAAGTTTGTGCCGCCAAACCCAAAGGCAGACACGTTGGCGCGGCGGATTTTACCGTCCGGCCACGCTTCGGCCTTGGTAATCACGCGGAAGGGGCACGTGGCCCAATCCACGTTCGGGTTCGGGGTTTCAAAATTAACAGACGGCGGCAATACCTTATTATATAAGGCGAGTGAAGTTTTGATGAGTGCCGCAATTCCGGCAGCCGCTTTGGCGTGGCCGATTTGGCTTTTCACGCTGCCCAGGCCAATGGTACCGGGTTTGGCATACGGGCCAAAGGTTTCGGTTAACGAGGCCAGCTCCACGGCATCGCCCACGCGGGTGCCGGTGCCGTGCGCTTCAATAAGGCCGACCTCAGCGGGCGTATAGTCTACTTGTTCAAAGGCTTTTTCTACGGCAATTTTTTGCCCTTTGGGGTTGGGTGCGGTAATGCCTTTTCCTTTGCCGTCGGACGAAGCCCCTACGGCGCGAATCACGGCATACACGCGGTCCCCGTCTTTAACAGCATCGGACAAGCGTTTTAAAATCACCATGCCCGCGCCTTCCGCCATGACAAATCCGTTCGCGCGCGCATCAAACGGGTAAGACCCGGTTTCGGACAGCGCGCCGATTTTGCAGAATTTGATGTAGGCAGACGGAGACATCATCTGGTCCACACCGCCGGCAATTGCCATATCAAAATTTCCCAGGCGAAGCCCATTGACGGCTTGGTCAATGGCAGCTAAGGAAGTAGCACATGCCGCATCTACGGTAAAGTTGGTACCGTGCACGTCAAACACATTGGCGACGCGGCCCGCAATAACGTTGGCCAGTTCGCCGGGCATAGAATCTTCGGTTACCGGGGTAAATTTTTCGCGCACGCCCGCATCCATTTCATCAATCATCTTTTGAGCATCTTGCGGAGCAAGCGATTTATAGGCGGTAGTATTTTTCAAAATTTCATAAATAAAGGGGCGGTTTAAACGCGTGTTGGACATTTCGTTCTTCATCCCCCCCATGGAGTTGCCGATAATCACCGCGGTGCGGTTGCGGTCAAATGCTTTTTTGTCATAGCCCGAATCTTCCAACGCCATGCGCGTGGTTTCAATGGCTAAGTGTTGCACCGTGTCCATCTGTTTGGCAATTTGCGGCGGGATGCGGTATTGCAACGAATTAAATTTGAATGTTTGCGGAATAAAACCGCCGATTTTGGAGTAAAGTTTATCTTCTGCTTTGTGGTCCGGGCTGTAGAAAAGTTTATAGTCCCAGTAAGAGGAAGGAATTTCGGTAATACAATATTTACCTGCTTGGATGTTTTGCCAGAATTCGTCTTTGTTGAGCGCCCCCGGCATAATGGCACCGATACCTACTACGGCTATCGGTTCTAGGTGTTTATTTGTCATTCTGTCTCCTCATGCGGGGAACTTTACCCCGCACTTGTATAGGTATATTGTAGTAAATTTATGCAAACAGCCCGGCAAATTTGCATAAAACCGCTTGACAAAATTTAATTTACATTGTGAGATTTTTTGCAAGTTTTTACCAATCACTTGCTTTTATCTTCTTAATACAGGCAAAAAATAAACTTAAAATTAACCGCTGTTTTTGCAAATTTGAAGGTAATTTTAAAGTGCTGTCGTTTGAATTTAGATGCTATTTTGCAATCAGCCACGGTGAAATTTTATCCGTTTTTCTGTTTTATGTTATAATATAGGTACAATTTTATTCTGTTTTTGGAACCGTATGCAGAATACGGGCTATTTTAGGAAACTAAAAGCAAGTGAACGCCAAAAACGGCCTAACCAGGCACAAAATAACGGGCCTTCGAAACCCGTTGCATTGTGCCGAATGTTTTCTGTTTACAGGAAATTACGGCTGTTGCGTTCGGAGAAGCGTTCACTTGTCTTACACGTAAGAGCCGTTTTTGTATGCGTTTTCCGGGGCGGGTAAATTGAAATTTAAAATTAGAGAGGAAAAAGTATGAAACAAAGTGAAAAACAAACTAAAAAATATCCCAAAGGTTTTACCTTAATAGAACTTTTGGTAGTTGTACTGATTATTGGCATTTTGGCCGCGGTAGCACTGCCGCAGTATCAGAAGGCCGCAGCCAAAGCAAAGACGGCTTTAGCCATTGCGTATGTGCGAGAGGTTGCCAAACAACAACGGCTGTATTTTACTGAGCATGGGGTGTATGCTTCTTCCATTCAAGAATTACCAGCCCCGCCCGTATTGCCGAAAGGATGGGGCCTACATGAATGGCTGCCTTCCTTGGCTAGGCTTTGTCTTATAACAACCGACACCCAGGCTTATATATACAGTTTTTATACGACGAACCCCGAAACGATACATTGCAAAGCATACAAAACAGCTCCGTTGTGGATAGAGGCTTGCTCGGCCGTGAGCGGGGGAAATGAAGATACGACTTTAACTGATAGTAGAAGAGTATTTATCATTCAATAAAGTCATCCTTGCGGTGACGGTCCGCAAAGGCTGCGCATATCATTATAAGAATTAAAGAGAAAGGAAACAAATCCACGCAACTTCGCGCGAATTTCAAATCAGAAAATCGCAAGTAAGTCCACAAACGCAAGCGCGCGGTAATTTAAACATAATTTAAGGCAAGACGCGACGCAGGCCGACGCGGCGTACTAACTGCAGACGGGGCGCAGCCCCGCAGGTACGTAAGGAGGCGTGCAACAAAGTATTGCCTTAAATTAGTAAGAAATTACAATTGGCGCAAGGGCTCTAAAACTTAAGTTCTTCTTCGGGAAGTTCGGGTACCAGGGAGTTGGACGCAGGCGCGTCTTCTACAACCGCTGCGGGTTCGGTAGGTTCTTCGGGCGAGGACGCGGCTGGAACTAATTCTTCCGGCTCTGCGTTCCCTTTAATATGCTCCAATTCATCAATCACGCGCAGTAGCGTGGGCTGCAATTTGGTGCCAAATTCTTGTTCAAATGTACCCAGGCGCGCTTCCAGCCGGGCCAGTTGTGCCGCTACATCACTTTCACGCTTTTGGGAAGCCATTTTTAACTCCTCTAACCGGTAGTGAAGTGCTTTGACCTGTTCTTTTAAATCGGCTACTTCCAGGGCGGCCGGGCCTTGGGCCGCTTGCAATAACGACGCACGCGGCGCAAACGACGGGGCTTGCGGGTTGACGGTTTCTTCATTTAAACCGGCTACCTGATCGGCCAAATCCGGCTCATCTTCCAGGGCGGCGTGATACTTGGCAATAAATACAAACAGTAAAATAAAACAAACTACAAAACCCGTAATTTGCAAAATAATCATCGTTTCCATAGCATTATCTTAGCATATTTTGAAGGATACCATTCATTTTTTATGTTGTTTTATGGTTTCTTGCGGCAGTTCTATATGGCGGTAAGGGGCCAGGCGGGTATATGGGTCATCACACAACGCACGGAAAAACCGCACTCCCTGCCGTAAACACCACCACACCAATACAATGAAAAGAATTTTACCTAATAACGGGTGTTGTTGATACCAAGCCCGTATATACAAAATACCAAACACCAGTAGCGCAATTAAAAACGTAACTAAAAACTGGAGCCCTTTATAAGATGCCCCGCGCACCGCTATCTTACCGCCCGGTGCGAAGGGAATATCAATAATCGGCAAATAGCCAACTAACCCTACCAGTTTTAAAAAATTCATACCTTATTTATTTTTTGCGCTTTTTCTGTTTAGGGTAAGCAGCCTGACGGATAAAACTTTTATGCGTAACTACCACAAAGCACACCGTAAATAACAACAGCCCCACCCCCGCGCATACCAGCGCGCGCCATAGCGGATTTTGCGGCAACGGACACAACCCGTAAAACAAACCGCCTAATACTGCAAATCCAACAAAATTAGCGAACGTAAATTTAAATTCCAGTTTCATTTAATCACCGTCCCCGTTTGTCCCGTTTGATAATACACAATGCGGATTTCTACGCCTTTCTCTTTCGCCAGGCGTACGGCATCCGGGTGTAAGACACTCGCCCCGTTTAAAGCCAGTTTGTACATCTCGTCAAAATCTAATACTTCGTAGCGTTGGGCACGCTGGTTTTTGTTCGGGTCGTCCGAGTACACACCGTCTACATCTTTGACCATTTCCACGTGGCCCGCGCCCAGTTTGTACGCCAGAAATACGGCAGACACGTCCGAACCGCCGCGCTTAAGCGTGGTGATTTCTTTATCCTCGCCAATGCCCTGAAAGCCGGCTACAATCGGCACGTGGCCTTTTTCAATTTCGCGCGCTAAGCGGTCCCCTTTTAAAGTTAAAATATCGGCCCCGTTGTGCGTAGCCGTGGTAACGAGCCCAATTTGCGAACCGGTAAGCGACACACTCGGAACCCCCAACGCGCGGAGCGCAATAGACAACAAGGCCACACTCACGCGCTCCCCGGTGGTAATGAGCATATCCAGTTCGCGCTTGTCGGGATTAGGGGCGATACTAAACGCGTGGTCTAACAGTACGTCGGTAAGGTTGCCATTGGCAGATGCCACGACCACAGGCACAAGGCCTTTATCCCAGCGGGATTTAATGAGTTGTGCCGCCAGTAAGAGTTTTTGTTTATTGGCCAGCGTATTGCCGCCAAATTTCATAATACAGACGTTGGGCATAATAATAACAGGAGTTGGTGCGCGCACATATAGCGCATTCCACTCCTGTTATATTATAACTAATTTTTGCCTCATATTTTATGGAAGTTTATAATGTTTCCCTACTCCACGTTCTTCGGCCTCTTCGCCTCCTAACAATTGACAGACCTGAGTTGCAACAGGAGTAAAAGGGATACATTTATGATCCCACGGAGGGCTTTTTCGCCAATTCCATTGTAACTGAAGCGTTCCCTTCTGCACTTCTGCTTTCCCATAGACAGCAAAATTAGATCCGTATCCCCACACAATATTTGGATTTGCCTGCAGATCTAAATCGTTTCTATTACTAGCATAGGAGCCATGTTCTAAATAATATGCATTTTGTGCCATTTCCATAGCATTAAGCAGCGGAATATATTTTACCGTACGCGCTTTTAGTGCTGTAACTTGGTATTGCGGCAGGGCAACGGCGGCTAAAATGCCGATGATGAGGATGACTACCAACAGTTCCATGAGCGTAAAACCCCTACGCATCTCCCTTCCCTGTGGAGGGAGTACCGCCGCTAGGCGGGGTAGGAGGGGCCATGATGTCTTGTTCCTATTTTGCCCCTCTTTTGTCGCTACCGCGCCCCCCGGATTAAAACCTTCCGGGGCTAAAGACTGTTCCCCACAAGTGGGACAGATAACCCCATCATTTTTTACTATTTGCGTAAAACCCCGCCGGGTGTTTTGGGTTTGCATAATTGATTCTCCTTAAGTTTATTTTCAATTTACCCGCTTTGGAGAATATACGCAGAAACGGCCCTTGCCGCTTGAGTAAAGGAAGACGCTCAATTATGCAACAGCCGTGGCTTACCATATAAAGATAAACACTCGGCATAAGACAACCAGCTCATGATTTCCGGTAACCTTATGCCTTAAACGACCGTTCTTAGACTTCCTTTACTCTTTTAGTTTGCTAAAAGCGTACTATATACCTACTATATAGTTCCAAAAACAGGTAAAAATTGTACCTATAGTATAATAAAAAAGGCCGGGTTTGACCAGGCCTTTGTAGTAATTACGAGATGTAAAAAAATTACTTTTTGGTTACTTGTGGGCCTTGCGGCGTGTCTTTGACCGCGTATCCCAGCGCGGCAATTTGGTTGCGAAGCTCGTCCGACTTGGCCCAATCTTTGGCCGCACGCGCGGCTTGGCGGGCATCTAACAATGCTTGAATTTCCGCCGGGATTTCCAGCGGCTTTTCTTCGGGTTGTGTGAAAAGGTCCAACGCCAAAATCGTATCGGCAAAGCGCAAGAAGTCTACTTTTTCCGCAGCCGTCAGTTCCGTGGCGCGCACGGCTTCCCACGTAAGAGCCAAGGCCTTGGGGGCGTTTAAATCGTCCTGCATAGCCGCAGTAAATTTGTCTTTCCACGCGCGGGATAGTTCGGTTTCAGCCGTGTTTTCCCCCGCTTCTTGGAGGGCTTGACACGCGAGTGCGCGCAAGTTTTTTAAACTTTTCGCGGCCGAATCCATACTTTCGTACGAAAATTCCAACTGGGTGCGGTAGTGTGCGCTCAAGCATAAATAGCGGTAGGCTAAGGGCTCGTACCCTTTTTCTTTCAGTACGTCCACCGTTACAAATGTGCCGCCGGATTTAGACATCTTGCCGGAACGCAAAATTAAAAATTCGCCGTGCACCCAGTAGTTGACGTATTTCTGCCCGGTGGCGGCTTCACTCTGGGCAATTTCGTTAGTGTGGTGAATGGTTACGTGGTCTATGCCGCCGCAGTGAATGTCTAGCGTATGGCCCAGGTACTTCATGGCCATCGCCGAACATTCAATGTGCCACCCCGGGAAACCGACGCCCCATGGGCTGTCCCACTCCATCTGGCGTTTTTTACCCTTGGGCGAAAATTTCCACAACGCAAAATCGGTCGGGTTGCGTTTTTCGTCGCTTAGTTCCACGCGCGCCCCGCCCTGCAAACCCGAAATACGCGCATGGCCCACGAGCGCATCATAGCGCGGAAATTTGGACGTATCGTAATAAATCCCGTCAGAGGTACGGTACGTGTAGCCTTTTTCTTCTAAGGTTTTAACCAGGGCTATCATCTCGTTAATATGCGCGGTGGCGCGGCTCACGACCGTCGGGCGTGTACAATGCAAAGCGTCATAATCTTGCCAAAATTTGGCTTCATAGAACTTGGCAATTTCCCACGCGGTTTTTCCTTCCCGGGCGGCACCGAGTTCCATTTTATCTTCGCCGTCGTCCGCGTCCGACACTAAGTGCCCCACGTCGGTTACGTTCATAACGTGTTTTAACGGATATTGCAAGCGAATCGTACGCGCGAGTAAATCTTCAAAAATATATGTACGCAAATTACCGATATGTGCAAAGTTATACACCGTCGGCCCACAGCAGTACATGGTAACCTGGTTGACGTTCTGCGGGGTAAATGTTTCTTTCCGGTGCGACGCTGTATTATATAAACGCATTAGCGGATACTCCCCTTCAACAACTGCAGATAACGTGTGGTAACGGTTTTAAAAAACCCGTTGCAGGTGACTTGCCCCACTTGGTTAGCCGAGCGTTCGCTTAGTTTGCAGGCGACATCAATATCCGACAACGGATTAACGGCCCCAATACTGCTCATAGAATACGTAAACCCGACCGGATGGTATTGTTTTAAAATAATCGCATACGCTTCATCCAACGCTTTTTGGAAAGCAGTCATTTCTTTGCGCGACGCATTTGGCCCTAATTTAAACCGGTGCGATGCCACCGTTACAACTACGTCCCCGTATGTACCATAGGCACCGGAAACATTTTCTGCCGTAAAATCTTCATCCTGTGCCGCAGCCGTTCCTTCCGACGGAGAAACAGGCTGTTCTTCCAACACGGACGGACGGTCTAACGGAGAAGAAGAAAATTCATAATACGCACTATTGCTGCCCGGCGCAAAAAAATCATCCGTAGCAAGCGTAATACGTTTGGACGGGTCTTGCAAACTGGTACAACCGGCGGCAATGACCCCCGTTACTAACATCAAAGATAAACGAATTTTCATAATTCACTCCCTGTAACTGTAGCCACGGCTTGGCACATGGCCGCTTCCCCGCGGCCGATTTCGCCCACCTGTTCATGGCTTTTAGATTTAAAACTAACCTGCTCAATCGGCATGTCAAAAATGCTGGCCAGCGACTTACGCACCGCCTCATAATGCGGTTTAATTTTGGGCTCCTGCGTAATAAGCGTAGCATCCAAATGGATAATTTGGCCGTGATGCCGGCGAACGATTTCCAACACACGCCGGGCAATTTTCCGGCTGTCTATGCCTTTAATGGTAGGGTCCGTCGGCGGAAACAACAGGCCGATTTCCCCTGCACACAAAGCCCCTAAAATAGCATCACATAACGCGTGGAGCACCAGGTCCCCATCACTATGGCCTAAGAAACCTTTGTCGTGCGGAATTTCTACCCCGCCTATAATAAACTTGCGCCCGGGTTCCAAGCGGTGTAAATCAAACCCGAACCCAGTACGGCAAAAATGGGATTGGGCCACTAACGCTTGGGCACATAGTAAATCTTCCGGCGTGGTAATTTTAAAATTAGCATACGTGGACGGAACGACCGCAACCGAAACGCCCAGTTTTTCAACTAATTGGGATTCATCTGTAGCATCCTTTTCTTGACCAAATTTTTCAAGAGCCTCTACCAATACGGCCCGCCGGTAACATTGCGGCGTTTGCGCCGCCCATAACCTATTTCTGTCCGGCGTGTTTACCACCGTCTGTTCCTGCACCGTTTTAATGGTATCTTTCACAGGTACGGCCAGCACAGCAGCTTTATGCGCCTGCGCGGCTTGCACACACGCGTTAATATCCGCCGTACGTACAAGCGGGCGAGCCCCGTCATGCACGGCAATTACGTGAGCTTGCGGATTTACACACGCTACCCCGTTTTGCACCGATGCCAAACGTGTTTCCCCGGGGGCGGTAAATACTAAGCCGGATACAAATTGCTCAATAACCGCACGGTTTTCCGGCGGAGTAACTACTATAATTTCCCGTATATACGGGCACGCTTGAAACGCCTCAATACTACGCACTACCACCGGTTTTCCGCCTAGTGGCAGCAACTGTTTCGGGCGGCCCATACGGCTGCCCGTTCCCCCGGCCACAATTACGGCAGATACCCAAAAATCCGGCTGTGTGTGCATACTTATTTTATTTTCGCAAAAATCATCCGGCCGGACGGGGTTTGGTAAATGGACGAAACCACTACTTCCACCCGTTTTCCAATGCTGCGGCGGGCTTCATCTACTACCACCATGGTACCGTCATCTAAATAGCCAATGCCCTGGTCTTTTTCTTTACCATCTCTCATGACGAATAAAGACATATTGTCCCCCGGCAATACCACCGGTTTTAAAGCGGTAGCCAGGTCCGTAATATTTAAGGCCACTACTTTTTTAAGTGCAGCCAGTTTGTTAACGGTAAAATCTAAGGTTACAATTTCCCCATCTAAACTGCGCGCCAATTTTACCACTTGTTCCGGTAATGTATCAGCCTTGGGAGTTTTGGACGCAAAACGGACTTCAATTTCGCTGAGTTCCTGCAACCGGGTGGCTACATCCAACCCGCGGCGGCCTTTGGCTTGTTCTAATTTATCGCGCGAGGCGGCCATGCGGTTCAGTTCGTCCATCACAAACACAGGCAGCACAATCACGCCGGAGAGAAAGTTAATTTCACATAAATCTACAATGCGCCCATCAATAAGGGCCGTTACATCTGCAATCTTGAGGTGATGCCCCTTGTAGGAAAGACCTTCCAACTCACGCGATTTAAATACCGCAGTCAACACCCCAAATACTAATAGACCGACGAGGACGTATTGGTTATACTTGTTCCACAGCGTAGCATCAATGCCTCCGCCAAAGTTCTGCACACCGTAGGCAAACAACGTGTACAACATCAGCCCAATTAAAAAGCCCGTACAACCAATCATAATTTTTATGAGCCGCATACGTTTAAAAAGTACTTCCCCCGCTACGACAATAGCCCCACACAAGAGCCCACACCAAAAGCCCATCCAATCCCGGCTTAAAAAATGATACGATAAGAACGGAAAAGCGGCCAAGGTGGAGATACGAAAAATCCAAATAGGCATAAAAATACCTCCTTATTATATATATGTTAAACGGGATTTCCCCGAAAAAGACATCTATATTTTACCACTTTTAGCATGCCGTTGCAGCATTTTAATGAAAAAACCCCGGGCAAAGCCCGGGGCCTTAGCAAGTATAACCGTTTAATGTGTCAGTAAAAATAACCACGTATATTTGTAATTAGACGTTTGGTTGGCAATATCCGATACGGCTTGGACTACCAAATCCAACGCATGGCGGGATGTTTGCCGGAAAGTTTCCCAATCCGTCACCGGATATTGCTTCGTATATTCTTTTACGCTGAGAATATTCCGGCGGTTTTGAGCCGGCAGCAACGTGTAAATGGCATAATACACGGCACGCTGTTCTTGTGCGGACAACGGAAGCTGCGCGTGTGTGCAAACCTCTTTTTCATCCTCCATTACACGCGATACGCTGGAAAGAAGGGCTTCTGCTAACTGGGCCGGGTCCAATTCAAACGTATTATCCTGCTGCATGACCACAATGGCTTTTGCCAAATTTTGCTTAAATGCTTGCATTTCTTGTGCAGACAGAACAGGCATGTTCCGTTGAGCGGCTTCGGCACGCAAGACGGTATTTTCCACCGCTTGTTCCGGAAAAGCAGCAAGCGGGAGCGCAGCTGCTATACTGACCAACAAACTACTTAATATTTTTTTCATAAGTTCCTCTTATTTAAATTAAACTATTTTCTTTGTTCCGTTACTAGGGTCTTTAGTCCTAAAAACACCTGGGCCCAATAGGTAGTGCACTATTGTTTTTGAGAAGGTTTTTTATTATACTATTAGATACAATTTTATCTGTTTTTGGAACCCCGCATGTGCGGATGCTCTTGCAAAAGAGGTCATTAGAATCCAAAGACGGCCCAATGAAAGGTACACATAGGCGGCCACCTGTGTGTACCGAATGTTTGCCCTTTTTTGAAGTGGCAGATTACGGCTGTTTGGTTGTACATTCTAATGACTGCAATCCCGCGGCCGTTTTTGCGTGTATATTCCGGGCAGGTAAGTTGTAAATTCAAATACAAAGAGGACAAACTTATGGAAACAACAAAGAAACAAACTGAAATATCTCCCAAAGGTTTTACCTTAATAGAACTTTTGGTTGTCGTACTCATCATCGGTATTTTGGCAGCGGTGGCGTTGCCGCAATACCAAAAAGCGGTTTATAAAGCTAGGGCAATGGAAGGCGTATTAGTGGCTGGTCAATTACAGCAAGCTGCAAATCTGTATGTCCTAGAGAACGGATGGGAATCTCCCTACCTAAATTTAAACGATAAGTTAACTGTTTCTATGAACCCATCTTCTACGTGTTCCTGGGACGTGGCGTTTGATACAGACAGGGAAGGAGGAAGCGAACTACAAATTTATGTTTTTGTGGAAGATCTTTTGCTTTTGTTAACTAAAAAAGAAGAAACCGAATGGAGTAAAAAATGTTACTACCTGGAAGATACTCCTTCTGTATATATTTGCCAGGATTTGGAAAAACAAGGGTGGCAAAAAGGAGGACCATGGTAATTTTAATTTGATGTAGAACACAAATTGTTAGATGATAAAATATGTAAATGACATTTTACGTTGAAGAAATCTTTTACAGTAAAATACACAGGGCTTCAAGTATGCAATCTATTTGAAGCCCTGCTGTCAAAGTAAAACATTATAAGATAGCCGTTCTACTCCTGATAATCTTTTAACATCTTCGTGCGGCTCGGGTGGCGCAGTTTGCGTATTGCTTTGGCCTCAATTTGGCGTACACGCTCGCGCGTCACGTTAAACATCTTGCCCACTTCTTCTAACGTGCGCGGGTACCCGGAGTCAATGCCAAAGCGCAAACTGATAATTTTGGCTTCCCGTTCGGACAGCGTCGCCAGCACGTCGGCCACTTCTTGCTTGCGTAAGAAATCCACCGCAGCGGTCGTGGGGTTCGGGCCGCTTTTATCTTCAATAAAATCTTCCAAGTTGGAGTCCTCATCCTCGCCAATCGGCGTAGACAAAGAAATCGGGTCTTGCATAATTTTTAAGACGCTTTTTACTTTCTCGGCCGATAAGTGCAGCGTTTTGGCGTAATCTTCAATGGACGGTTCGCACCCGTGTTCCTGGCGGAATTTGTTGGTTACTTTGGTAAGTTTGGAAACCAACTCTTTCATATGTACGGGGATACGAATCGTGTTGGCCTGGTCGGCAATGGCGCGGTTGATACTTTGGCGGATCCACCACGTGGCATACGTAGAAAATTTAAAACCGCGTTTGTATTCAAATTTTTCCACGGCTTTCATAAGGCCTAACCCGCCTTCTTGAATGAGGTCCGAAAGTTCCAAATTGGAATTGACGTGTTTTTTAGCGATAGAAACTACCAAGCGCAAGTTGGCTTTAATAAGTTTCAATTTGTCCTGCAAAATCATATTCTCAAAAAATACGATACGGTCATTAAAGGCCAAAAATTCTTTTTCGCTCATCGGCAGCGTATCTACCATTTGGGTGTGACGCCGGCGGATGCTTTCAATATTTGTAAGTGCGCGTTCTAATTCTTCCAAGGAAAATTTCGTAGCTTTTTTGAAGGCTTTTTCCGTTATCTTTTTGTTTTTAAAGTCATTTACTAATTTTTTAATTTGGTTATACGGGCCGAAATATTCGTCAAAGCGTTTCATATCGTTGGTGGCTTCGGTCAAACGGTCGGCCAAGTTTTTAATTTTATTGGTTAAGCGTTTAATTTTATTTTGGTTCAAATTGAGTTTGTTAATGCGCGCTACCACTTCTTTTTGTTTTTCTTCCAGCTGTTCAATGCAGCGGTTGCGTTTTTTGTCGGTCAATTCATTGGTACGCAGTTCTTTCATGAGTTTAGAAATTTCCTGCTCGCGTTTGCCGATAAACTGGGCCGCTTCTTTGAGTTTGCGGCGCATATTGTTTAGTTCCCGTGTGGTGCGTTTGCCGCGGGGCATCAGTTCTTTGGTGGTCATTTCTTCCTGATCTACCAGTTCTTCCCAGTTGCAAATTTCGCGCATGGTAATAGGGGATTCCAAAACTAATTTGCGCAGTTCTTTTTCACGTTCGCGGATGTTGCGGGCCAAGGTAATTTCTTCATCACGCGTGAGTAACGGTACGCGCCCCATTTCGGACAAATACATCCGGATCGAGTTGGACACATCCATCCCCGACGACAAATTGTTCCAATCTTCGCTCAATGTTTCTTTTTCGGTTTCTTTAAATTTCTTTTGGTCTACCACCTGGATGCCTAAATCATCCAAGGTTCCCATGACGCCTTCCACATCTTCGGCGCTCATATCGGCGGCCGCCAGGGAGCGGTTTAACTCATCTAACGACAAGAAACCGCTTTCTTTACCTTCTTCCATTAAGTCTTTTAACGCTTTATTTCCGGATGCCATATTTTCCTCAACTTCGGTATTTTTTTAATTTTTGTTGCAACGCTACATACTGCTTAAAAACTTCCGGCGGTACATTTCCCGTTCCATAGGTTTTCATGGTACGGGTAAGAGTTTGTAACTCTTTTTGAATGCCGGTCTGTTCCAGTTTGGCCGCGCAGGCGGCAATGTCGCGTGCGGGGTCAAAATCGTCGGGCGTAGGGAGTAACGCCAATTTAATAATCTCATTTTTTTGCTGAGGCAGCCGTTGGGCCGTTTGCTCAGCCAAATTTGTTGCTTGCGGGTGCTGGGTCCATACTTGCACCAGAGCCTGAAAAATTTGCCAATACGCCGGGGTGGAAAAATCCTGCTCGGTTAGTGCAGCACCTAGCACAATATGTTGCGGGCTTCGTAACATCCAGGACAGCAAATCTTCTTCCGGCGTGGTAGCCCGGGGGGAAGTGGTTTGTGCAACGGGCCGTCCCGGTTGCGGGGTATTGCGCCCGGTTTTCGCCAGGCGTTCCAATACCAATTGCTCTTCCACGCCCAACTGCTCCGCCACGTATTTGGCCCATTCACGACGCACGATAGCGTCGGGTTGTTTAAGGATGGTTTGCGCTAGTTCGCTGACAATGGTTGTTTTGGCTTGCGCCGTTAACGGCTGCGGATACAACGCAGTTTGGCGCGCTAACTGGAACGCAATCAAATCTTGGGCGTTATCTAAAATTTGTTCAAAACTTGCTTTGCCGTATTTGTGGATATATTCGTCGGGGTCTAGCCCGTCCGGCAGCGAAGCCACTTTTACAAAAAGTCCGGCTTCCAGCAAGATAAGTGCCCCGCGTAGTGCCGCTTTGAGCCCGGCTTCGTCCGGGTCAAATAGCACAATCACATTTTGGGTGTAGCGTTTTAGCAAGTTGGCGTGTTGGTCGGTTAGACTGGTCCCCAGCGGGGCTACGGTGTAGGTTACACCGGCTTGATGGCAGCCAATCACGTCCATATATCCTTCTAAGAGTACCGCGCGGCCTACTTTGCGGATTTCCGGCCCGGCAAAATTGAGCCCGTATAACACGTGTGATTTAGTAAATAAAACCGTTTCCGGCGAGTTCAAATATTTGGGTTCCCCTTCCCCTAAAATCCGTCCGCCGAAGCCTACCGTATCGCCGCGTTGGTTCCAAATCGGGAACATCAAGCGGTGGCGGAAATAATCGCGCAGCCCGTACTCGGTTTGCACGCACAGTCCGGCTTCTTTTAAATCTTGTTCCGTATAACCGGCCTGTTTGGCTTCGCGCAACAGCACGCCGGCCGCGGGGGATAAACCCAGTTCAAAATGTTGGCAAGTTTCTTTGGTAAGGTGGCGGCTTTTTACGTACGCGCGCGCGTGTTCGCCCGCAGAGGAAAGTAATAATTTATGGTAATAACTGCGTGCAAAATCCAACACTTTGCGTACGCCTGCGCGGCGTTGTTCTTCGGGCGTGAGGGTTTGCGGCTGGTATTCCAGCCCGGCCAAGCCGGCTAGTTTTTCTACAGCTTCTTTGAAGGACAAATTTTCCATTTTCATCACAAATGCAAAAATATCGCCCCCTTCTTGGCAGCCGAAACAATAAAAAAGTCCTTTTTCGCTACTGCAAGTAAAAGACGGCGTTTTTTCGTGATGGAACGGACAGCAGGCTTTGTATGTTTTCCCGGCACGTTTTAAACTGGGCACATACTGGCGGATGAACTCCACAATATCCAAGCGGTCCTTAATTTGTTCTACAATGTCTGTTTTCACAGAAACACCCATACATAAAAGGCAAACAAGGCAATAGCCCTTTTGCAAGGACTATTGCCTGGAACGAAGAAAACTTAAAAGCGTCTGCGTTTGGTGCGGCGTGCGCGGCGCTGGGCTTCCTCGGATTTGAGTTTGCGTTTCACGCTTGGTGGCGTGTAGGTTTCGCGGCGTTTAATTTCGCGCAAAATTCCGTTTTTTTCGCATTCCCGTTTGAAGCGTTTAATCGCTTCCTCCAAGTGTTCAGCGTCTCTAACTTTTACAAAAACCATGTGTGTTCTCACCACCTTCTAGGGTCAGTAGATTAAAATGTACCTATATATTATAGGTTATTTTGTTGGAAAAGGCAAGATGTATGAACGACAAACGTGGAAGATGCTGAATCAAGTTCAGCATGACCTTAATATAATACATTTTTAGATAAATCTTCCCAATGTGGGTTTTGGCTAGTAATTAAATCACGTTTCCAACTTCTGCGCCAGGCTTTAAGCTGTTTTTCGCGGCGGATTGCATCCACGATGTTATTATATGTTTCGGCTAAAACCAATTTTTCCAAATGATACTTTTCTGTAAAACCGGGAAGCATTTTTGTTTGATGTTCATATATTCGCCGTGCCAAATTATTGGTTACACCAATATATAATACGTTATTAGTTCTATTGGTAAGTATATAAACAAATGCTTTCATAAAATTAAACTGTCATTGTGTACTTGATACGGAATGATCCACGCAGGTTGTTTCGCAACGGCAATGGCAAGCGTGGAAGACCCTGAATCAAGTTCAGGGTGACTGTATTATTTATTTGCCGTATTGGAAGAAACTACCCCGCGGGCCACAGAAATCGCCGCCCTGCCATTAGATGAAAATGCAAATGGTCCACGCTCTGCCCCGCACCTTTGCCGTTGTTGGTTACCAGGCGGAAGTCCTTCAGGTCAAATTGCTTGGCCAATTTTTTGGCAACCAGCAGAATATGCCCCAACAGCGCGGCGTCTTGTTCGTCCGCTTCGGACAGGCGCGCAATATGCTTGCGCGGGATAAGTAACAGGTGCGTAGGGGCTTGGGGGTTTAAGTCCTTAAACGCCACTACGTGTTCGTCTTCATAGATAAGTTGGCTCTTAATAGAGCCGTCGGCAATGCCGCAAAATATACAAGTCATACCTTATTATAGCATACTGGGGCAAAATTGTAATTTCTTCCTAATTTGGCACAGCACTTCGTTACGTGCTTGCTTACATACCTCTGCCCTGAAGGGCAGTCTAAGCAAGTATGCCGCGCAAGCGCAAGCCTCGTTCTGTGCCAAATTATTTTGAAATTACCGCGCTGCGGGGTCGGTAGGCTGACTTGCGAATTTCTGCCTGATTTGCCGCACAACTTTCCTCGGCAACCCGGCGGGGCAAGTACCCAAAGGACCTAGAGGACATCTAGGCCCAAAGACCATTGTTTTTCAAACAAAGGCTGTTATACTATAATTGTTAGTAACACAGAATACGGAGGAATGTATGAAAAAAGTAGTGGCAGTATGGATGTTGATGTTATGCACGATAGCTGCCCAAGCCCAACTGATGGGCCCGGGGTATGTTATGGGCAACCAGCAGGAAAAGATAAATGCGCGGATAAATATTTATAAAGCACTTTATGAGGCCGCCGATAAAAATGACTGCGCCACTTTCAAAAAATTGTTGGATACGGGGATTGATCCTAACCTCATGGTGGAAGAAATGGTGTGGGAGAAAGAGTTCCCTATGGGATGGGAGGATTTGCAAGAAGATCCTGGTTTTGCCGAGTGGGCTAAAGAAAACCCACCACGCTTGGTAAGGGTTCCTAAACACTATTATTTGTTTGAAAAGGCAGAAGAGGCGGCAAGGCAAGGCCATTTGGACATCTTGAAAGAATTGCAAGCACATAAATTTAATTGGAAATGTCCTAACGTAAGTGACGAAGGCAAAGGTGGGATCCTTCAACGTGTATTTATCAACGACAGCCTTGAAGTAAACAAACGTCTTGAAGTACTGAAATATCTTTGGTCCTTACCGGAATTTCAAAGATATTTTTTCTCATCACCGCACTTTGAAGAACACTACGAATGGCGAATGAAAATTCAAAAATTAGAAGCCGAAGTAGAAGCCGCAAAGTCCCAACAACAGGCCGTACAACGGGAAGTGAAAGCGTCCCTTCCAAAGAAAAAATAAGACCTAAAGGTCATAACAACAATTCACAAGCCTCCCGTTTTGCGTGGGGGCTTTTTTGCGCTTGCTTTTTATTTAGTATAATATCTTATACTCTATATTGGAGCATTTATATTATGGCAAAGAATGACTTAACCACCCGCAACCTGATGTTAGACAGTTTGCGCCAGTATGCTAAAAACCGCATCTCGTTCAACCTCATCCGCGAACATGATGCCAAGAACGAAATTCCTTTAGACATCTTAAAAGAAATGTACGACCACAATGTGCTGGGCGTACATCTTTTGTTAATCCCCGAAGAATACGGAGGCCTCGGCGGGCAGACGACCGAAATTTACCGCATTTGCGAACAACTCGCCCGCATTGACCTGGGCATTGCCACGGGCGTATTTGCGACTTTCTTGGGCAGCGACCCTATTAACGTAGGCGGCACGCCCGAGCAAAAAGCCAAGTGGTTCCAAAAAATCGCGCACGAAAATAAACTCGTCGCGTACGGGGCCACGGAAGCGGATGCCGGGTCGGACCTGGTTTCCTTGCGTACCCGCGCGGAGCACGTCGTTAAAGACGGCAAAGTGGTGGGCTACAAAATTACCGGCAGCAAAATGTGGATTTCCAACGGCGGCGTGGCCGATATTTACACGGTGTTGGCCCTTGCGCCCGGCGGCCCGTCTTGGTTTATTGTAGAGAAAGGCACCCCCGGTTTCACGCAAGACGCGCACGAGGATAAACACGGCATCCGCCTGTCCAACACGGCGGGGCTGGCGTTTGATGAAGTATATGTGCCTGCCGAAAATTTAATCGGCCTCAAAGAAGGACAAGGATTTTTACAAGCGCAAGCGGTGTTTGGTTACACGCGTTTAATGGTAGCGGCGTTTGGCTTAGGCGGCGGCGAAGAAGCTGTAGAAACCGCGCTCACGTACGCGCAGCAGCGCATCCAAGCCGGCGGCCCGCTCGCCGAAAAACAGGGCTTTATGCTAAAACTCATCACGCCGCATTACGTGCGTTTTGAAGCGGCGCGCGCGTATATTGACTGGACCGCCAAACAGCTGGAAGTCAATAACCACGGCTTAGCCACCGAAGGCGCGATTGCCAAACTTTACGCCACGGAGTCCGGCAATAAAGCCGCCGAAGACGCCATTCAAGCCATGGGCGGGTTTGGCTATACCAAAGAATTTGCCGTAGAAAAAATCAAACGCGACGTCAAAATTACTTGCATTTACGAAGGCACCAGTGAAGTGTTGGAAATGACCATTTTCCGCGGACGCTGGCAGGAACACTTAAAATCCCGCGGGCAATATTACTTAAACCAAGCCGCGGAGTTTGATGCTATCCACGCCCAAAACCCCAGCGTCGGTGCGGACAGCGTGGCGTTAGGTTTTAGGGCCCTGGCGCGCGTGCTGGAAGATTGCCGCATCAACAAACTAACGCGCCACCAATACGTGACGTTTATGCTGGGCGACCTCATCAGCGAAATGGAAGTAGCCGCCGTTTTCAGCCGCCAGTGTGCGAATAAACTGGTAACCGAAGGAAGCCGCTTTGATATTAACTCATTATGCACTATGGCCCGCGTCAATGCGCGGCAAAGTGCGTTCAAAGTAGCCAGCGAGGGATTGCGCCTCATTTTAGGCACATGCCCGAACATCAACACGGCGGAACTTAGCCAAGCCGTCAATTTAGTGGGCATTGAAGACAAAATGCGCGGACTCATTGACGATATGGACCAAGTATCCGCCAAACTTAGAGAGATTTTTAAAAAATAGGACCAATTATGAACATTATTGTATGTATTAAACAAGTCCCCGATTCCACGCAAGTAAAAGTGGACCCGAAAACCGGTACCCTCGTTCGCGCGGGTGTGCCCAGCATTTTAAACCCGTACGACCACTTTGCGTTGGAACGGGCGTTAGATATGAAGGCCAAAACCGGGGCCAAAGTAACAGTCCTGTCTATGGGCCCAAACCAAGCAATTGCCGTCTTGCGCTTAGCACTTGCGTTAGGTGCGGACGAAGGCATTTTACTTTCCGACCGGGCATTTGCCGGGTCCGACACGTGGGCCACGGCCTATGCGTTAGCGACGGCGATTCGCAAAATCGGTCAATATGATTTAATTTTGTGCGGCCAAATGGCCATTGACGGCGATACCGCCCAAACCGGGCCCGGGATTGCCAACCAATTAAATATCCCGCAAATTACGTTCTGCACACATATTGACGCTGCCGGCAATCAAGTGGTTGTTAAAAAACTTATTGAAGGCGGCAAACAAACCTTGCAGGCCGATTTACCGGTACTGGTAACCATGACGATGCCGGTAGATTATGCGCCCAAATATCCGTCTTTTCTAGCCGCGCACAAAGCGCAAGAAAAACCCGTCCATACCTGGACCGCCGCCGACATTGGCGCGGACCCCAGTAAGTTGGGGCTTAACGGTTCGCCTACGCGCGTGGACCGCATTTTCCCGCCGCCGGCGCGCCAAAAAGGCGAAATGTTTGCCGGTTCCCCGGCAGAACTTGCCAACAAGTTAGTTGAAATTTTAAAGAAGGAGAGTGTGGTCAAATGATTCAAATTTCTGCAAATTGTGTAGGATGCGGCAAGTGTGTGGCCGCGTGTCCGTTTGGGGCACTTTCTTTAGTAAACCGCAAGGCGGTGGCGTCTAATGCGTGCACCATGTGCGGTGCGTGCGTGAGCGTGTGCCCGATGAAGGCCTTGTCTTTACCCGCTACCGGGACTGTCAAAAAAGATTTATCGGCTTACAAAGGTGTATGGGCGTTTATTGAAATTTCTGACGACGGAAGAACGCAAAAAGTGCGCCCGGTGGGCTTTGAACTTTTGTCCAAAGGGCGCGAACTGGCCAACCAACTGGGCGAGCAGCTGTGTGCCGTTGTCATTGGCGACAACGTGCAAAACTACTTTGCCGAACTTTCCCAATACGGGGCGGATAAAATTTACGCGGTTAGTGCGCCGGAGTATCATCATTATAATACCTTGGCGTATGCCAACGCGATGATTACGCTGATTAAAAAATACAACCCCAGCGTGGTTCTGTTTCCGTCTACGTACATTGGGCGCGATTTATCGCCGCGGATTTCTTCGGAATTGTTTGTCGGATTGACGGCAGATTGCACGGGTCTATCTATTAAGGAAGGCAATTTAATCCAAACCCGTCCGGCGTTTGGCGGCAATATTATGGCCGATATTAAATGCCCGGATTACCGTCCGCAAATGGCCACCGTGCGCCCGAATGTATTTAAAAAAGTACCCAGCACCCCGGGCCGTATGGCCATGATTGTTAATGAAGCGATTGCCATTCCCGCGGAAGCCAACAAAGTACGCATTATGCAAACGGAGATGGACCCGGTATCTGCCAACCAAAAGTTGGACGAAGCCGAAGTGGTGATTTCCGGCGGACGCGGCATGAAAGACAAAGAGGGCTTTGAACTCTTGGAACAGTTTGCCCAAACCCTAGGCGGTGCGGTGGGTGCTTCCCGCGCAGCTGTGGATATGGGCTTTAAACCCAAAGAAAAACAAGTCGGCCAATCCGGTGTAACCGTAGCCAGCAAGTTATATGTAGCGTGCGGAATTTCCGGCGCGGTGCAGCACGTAGTCGGCATGGAACATAGCGACGTAATTATCGGCATTAACAAAGATGCCAACGCACCTATCTTTAACGTATGCAAATACGGGATTGTAGGCGACGCCAAACAAGTGCTGGCAAAAGCATTGGAACAACTTAAAAAGTAAATTCAGTTTCGTACTAAAAAGAAGGAACAAAAAAATATCCCCCGGCACTTTGCCGGGGGTTTAGTATCACAATGGAACTCTCCAGGCTTACATGAACCCCGGGGTATTCCGGCGGATTTAATAAAACCTTTATAAGTTTAGCAAATCACAGTAACCCTCGTAGGTTTTGAGGTTTGCTTGGGCATTACGATTGTCGTAACACTCAAGGTTTTCACCATGTATTACTTGTAACACCAAATTATCATTAACACGTTGACCTTCTATAGGATAACTATAGAAATTTCCTCCACCATCCGTCGCAAATTCCCAGTTTTTTGTACGAAAACAAGAAGAATCTTCCGTGCATTCAGTAGAAATAGTTCCCGGCATTTCAATTGACAGATAATTCCAGACTTCGTCTTCATCTCCACATCCTTCTTTTCCTTCCAATTCACACACCTGCCAAGCGTTTTTTAAACTGTTTAGCATGGTAATGGCTTCTGCGGCGCGGGCCTTAAATACCGTTTTTTGGTATTGCGGCAAGGCCACCGCCGACAAAATACCGATGATAAGCACTACTACTAAAAGTTCAATAAGTGTAAAACCTTTAGTGAAACAACTATTTTTTACTGCATTTTTCATAATTACATTCTCCACTTAATTTAATTTTCAATTTACCTGCTTTTGGAGAATACACGCAAAAACGGCTGAAATACGCAAGACCTTTGAGTATGTCCACCTACCAACAGCCGTAATTTTTTGTTTTGCGATTACAAAACAAAAAACATTCGGCACAAAACCCAACGGGAGCTACCCATATAGATTTTGTACCTAAGTGGCTGTCTTTGGCACTCAAAGGACCGCCTTAGCAGTCATCCGTTTCTTAAACGGTTCCAAAAACAGAATGAAATTGTTTTTTTACTACTTTATTATTTTAACATAATTTTTCTATAAATTACTTCTCCCTGGGAAGCATTTAAAAAAGATATAATAGGGTATGGATTTTATAGATTCGCATGCACATCTGACCGACCCGGCTTTTGATACCGACCGGGACGGTTTAATTACCCAACAACTCCCGGCTGCTCACATTGTTAAAAGCGTAGAAATCGGCTGTGCTCCCCAAGAATGGCAAACTACGCTGGCCCTGGCCCGGCAATACCCGCAATTCATAGTTCCCGTATTAGGCATACATCCGGAATATGCCGCCCAAATTGCCCCGGAACAGTTGGCTGCATTACAACGCTTGCTCCAACATTCGTCTGTAGCAGCTGTAGGTGAAGTAGGGCTGGATTATACCTGCTTAGAGCAATCCACCCAAGATGCCCAACAGACTCTTTTATCCCACATGATTACCTGTGCCGATACTTCCCGTTTACCGCTGGTGTTACACGTACGCCGGCAAGGGGAAGATTACACCGCGTACGAGGATTGTTTTGCCCAGTTAAAACACCGTTGGAAACAAACCGTGATGCGCCCGTACAGCGGGGTACTGCATTGTTTTTGTGCCCGCTACGAAGAAGCCAAAAAAGCCGTGGATACCGGACTTCTGTTAGGTATTAACGGGTGTTTTACGTATAAGAAAAATGAATATGTGCGTGAGGCTGTTAAAAAAGTAGGTCTGAAACACCTTATTTTGGAAACCGATTGTCCGTATTTATCCCCCCAGGGCAAACGCGGTACCCGCAACGACCCGTCCAACATTCCCCTCATTGCCCAATTTGTGGCTGATTATTTACAAATACCCCTGGAAGAACTGGCCGAACATACCTTACAACAAACAAAACAGTTGTATGGGCTATCTTAAATTTGTTATAGTATGTTTGGGGAGATTATGAAAAAATTATTTTTCTTATTTGTTATAGCCAGCGTATTATCCGCTTGTACCACCAAAGAACAAGATGAGCAAATTAACTCATTTTGGGGCCAGCAATTTCAGCAACTTCTTGCTAAATTTATGCCGGGGAATGCCATGCCGTTTATGGCTCCGCAGACTGCATCTACAGAAACAAATGTTCAAGATATGCAAGAATTTGAGGAGATGATGAAAGAGTGGGAACAAACCCAAAACACTTTGGACCCCGCTGCTATGCCGGATGCGGCCCCTACTGATACGTCTGCCACGCCGGAGAATTCTTCCCAATTGCCCGCTTATGCCCCGGCTAAAACGGCTCCTCAAACAACCGCCAAACCCCCTCAAAATGCCCCGGCTAAAAAAACAACTTCTGCCTCTAAACCGAAACCCATCAATGCTTATTTGGTAGTAAGTTCCCAATGTGGTTGGTGCCGTAAACTCAAACAAGAAGGCTGGGTAGGAGAATTTCGCGATAAATACCAAGGACGCGTCCGTTTGATTGAATATGATATTACTACTCCGGAAGGAGAAGCGGGATTTACTAAACTGATGCAACGCTATAAAATGACATCTGTGGGAACTCCTTCGTTATTTGTGGGAGATTCCGTAGTGCAGGGTTACCCGTTAGCCGATGCAGATAGTGCTGTTCAAAAAGCCTTAGCTAAATACGGGCAAAACGTATCTCGTCCGGTCTCCACGGCCCAATTTATGGAAATTACCTTGGAAGATCCCTCCGGTGCTATTAAAGGAAAAGCGCCACTCCAAGACCGCCAAGCCATGCAACAGGCCCTCAATAAAGTACTGCAAGAAAACCAAACCGCGGTACAAGACATCGGCCACATGTTTGGCACGGGTACACAAGCCGAAGCATTTGCCATTACCACTAAGACCGAAAAAGCCTTGCGCCAAAAAGCCGCGCAAAGTGCTTCTTTGCAAGAATATATGCAGGCCCAAAAACAACTGCTCAAACAACAGGAGCAAAGTTTAAATAAACTGATGCAAGCCAATACCCAGTTCTTGCGCGATATTCATTAACACGTCTTTTTGTGCATATAACTCCCGGCCTAAGCCGGGAGTTTTTTTGTTTGCATATACGTGCGGCTCTTGCGAAAGTTTGTTATAATAGAAACGTAGTAAATAAAAATTTGAAATCTGTTTTTGAAAGCGTATGCAGAATACGTAGGCTTTTGGATAACCAAAAGTTTTATTCGGTTCAAAAATAGTCCGTATAAAGGTACAGCCGGGGAACGATCGCCCTGGCTGTACCGAGTGTTCTTTGTTTATTTCATAAACAGGGAACTACGGCTATTATCGTTGGGTTCACCGAATAAGACTCAAAGGGTATCGGCCGTTTTTGTGTGCGTTTTCTAAAACAAATAAGGAGAAAACGCCATGAAAAAAAGCAATACCCGGCGGGGAAATACGCAAAATGAACAGGCAGTTATTTGTCCCCCTTGTGGGGAAAAAGTCGCGTTAGCGACAAAAAGAGGGACTACTAAGAAAAGGCCTATTTTCCCCTGTCTGACGGCACTACGCCCTCAAAGCGGAAAAACTAATTTTATAACCCTCCTTTGGCACGATGTGCCACTTCCCCCACGCAGGGGGGAAGATAATGAGGCTATGACTTCATTACCACAAGGAAGGGCAGCAACTGTTTCCCGATACCCACATTCAGGGATGAGCCCTTTATTTGACATGCGGCCTCGCGGGTATAGTAAAACAAGTTCAGCGGGTAAATCACGCGGCGCGGGCATTGGGAGCACCGACTCGGTGCCCCCCTCACCCGCCCCTATGGGGCACCCTACCCGTCAAGGGGCGAGGGGAACAGCCCGCGGGTTTACGCTGATTGAATTATTGGTCGTCATACTCATTATCGGCATATTGGCAGCGGTAGCCCTGCCGCAATACCAAAAAGCCGTAGCCAAGACGGAAGCTGTAAAGTTTGTTACCACTATAAAGGCCGCTCAAACTGCGTTGACGTCTTATATATTAGCAAATGGTTTTGTAGACAAAACATTTTTTGATAATATGAAAAGCAGTATAGTAGATAACCGGAAAGACTTAGATATTGAAATTCCACTTGATAAAAATATGCTTGAAAAATATGAGATAACTATATTTTGTTCCGATGTAGACCAGCTGTGTTCTATTATAATCTCCGGCGGAAACCCTAGCACAGACATATACCCCGGTGATATAACATTCACAACGGACATATCCGAACAACTTAAATACGTAGACTGTACAGATTGGACCGATAAAGGGACAGCTATGTGTGCCTACATAAATGCTTCCTTAAACCCATAGCAAAAAATTACAAGAAATTATATTATCCCCAAATTTGGTAAAATATAGGTGTATTTTATGCTAGATTTGGGGCTTTTTATATGAAAAAATTCAAATTTGTAGTGCCGGGCTGGATTAAGGTTTTTTTTACGTTTTTTTTAGTAAATTGGTTCGTCTTTGGGATGTTTCGGGTCATTTTTTTAGGTGTTTTTCACGCGGCTTTGCCCGCAAACCCGGCCCGGGAATTGTGGACCACGTTTTACATCGGGGCTAAGTTTGATTTCCGCCTGGCAGCGTTTTTATCCATTTTATTAGGCGTTTACTTAACTGTCTGTGCGTTTTGGAAAGGGGCTCTTAAAATACGCAAAGTAATCGCCGCCATTTACGGCGTTTTAGAAGCGGCTGTGCTGTTGGTTTATTTTGTAGATTTTGCCCATTATGCCTATATCTCTATGCGCGTGAATTATTCCATTATGCATTATGCCGAAAATCCGCTCATCTCCCTGCAAATGGCGTGGGAAACGTATCCCTTGATATGGGCTATTTTAGGGCTCTTGTTATGCGTGTTTATCGGATACTTGTTTGTAAACCGCTTACTCACAAAAGCATTTGAACAAAAAGACAATTACCGCTGGAAAGGTAAACTGGTGTGGTTCTTTGCGGCACTATTGATTACCGGCGGACTGGGTTTTGGACAGATTAGCCAATACCCCTTGCGCTGGAGTAACGCGTATCATTCCACCAATTCGTTTATTTGTAATTTGACGCTAAACCCGGTACTCAATATGTTTGATACAGCCCGCTTTGTAAAAGCCGACAGTTACGATACGGAAAAAACCCGCCAATATTATGACGAGGTTTCCCGGTTCTTACAAGTGCAAAACCCCAACGCACAAGCCTTATCGTTTGACCGCACGGTGGCAGACCAAGCCAAAGACAAACAACACGATTACAATGTAGTGGTCATCTTTATGGAATCGTTAGCGTGGAATAAAATCTCGTTTACGAACCCGGATTTGGACCCCACCCCGTTTGTGCGGGAATTAGCCGACAAATCCATTTTGTTTACGCATTTTTATTCGCCTACGTCGGCCACGGCACGCGCCGTGTTTGCTACGGTAACCAATATCCCGGATGTATCTTCGTTTAAAACCAGTTCGCGCAATCCGCTCATTGTGGACCAGCACGTTATTGTAAACGCCTTAAAAGGGTACGAAAAATACTATTTTATCGGCGGTAGTGCCAACTGGGGCAATATCCGCGGCGTATTGGAACATAACATTGACGGGCTGCACCTGTACGAAGAAGGCAGTTTTGAACACGAAAGCCGCAACGACGTGTGGGGTATTTCGGACCTGGATTTATTCCGCGAAGCCAACCGCGTACTGGCGCAAGAACAACAAGAAACTAAAAAACCGTTCTTTGCCATTATCCAAACTGCCGGTTA
Source organism: uncultured Elusimicrobium sp. (assembly GCA_937891135.1). GTDB lineage: Bacteria > Elusimicrobiota > Elusimicrobia > Elusimicrobiales > Elusimicrobiaceae > Avelusimicrobium. The sequence continues at coordinate 10,756 of CALAFB010000048.1, read as the reverse complement.
TCACCGTCCGTATACGATTCCCGACGACAACGCCGGGTTTAAACCTATAGACATTGGCGAGGATTTGGCCCACAAACGCAGTTTTGTAAGTGTGGCAGAATATAATTCGCTGCGGTTTTCCGACCATGCGTTGCGGGAATTTTTCAAACTGGCTGAAAAAGAACCGTATTACAAAAACACGATTTTCTTTATCTTTGGGGACCACGGCTTAGCGGCTCCGCAGTCCGAAAATATGCCGCGCGGCACGGTGGAACTCAACCTAATTAACCACCAAATTCCGCTCATTATTGCGGGCGGCCCGATTACGCAGAAACAAGTGATTGATAAAACTGCCAGTCAGGTGGATATTTTCCCGATTGCGATGGGCCTGTTGGGCCGCGGATATACCACGCGCGCCGTCGGGCGCGACGTATTAACTACCCATCAAGATGCCGAACCCGGGGCTCTCATTTACGGGTGGGCGGATTCGCCGTCTGTCATCGGGTTTGTGCAAGGGGATTATTTCTACCGCAGCCAGGGCGGCAAAGAAGGGCTGTATAAGTACGCGGCGGAAAACTTTACGGAAGATTTATCCGCCAAAGAGCCCCAACGCTTTAAACACATGAAGGCGTTAGCAAAGGGCTTGTATGAAACGTCCCGCTATCAGTATTACCACAACCAAAAAAGCGCGGAAGAAAAAGAATAAAAACGAAATATACACTTTCAAAAGGGGCTGGCACGACCAGCCCTTTTTTATTATACTATAGGTACAATTTACTTCTGTTTTTGGGATTCTGCGCGAGCAGACAAGTTTTAGTCAACTAAAACGAGTATCAGCCCCCAAAACAGCTGATTAGACAGAAAACAACAATGGGTTGCTCCGAAGATGTTTTCTGTTTAATGTTTCACTTTGCGTGGAATTACGGCTGTTTTACGTCTGGTTGCTGATACTCCCAGGTATTTTTCAACCGTTTTTGTTGGCTCCCAAACCGGTAAATTGAAATTACTGTATAGGAGTTATTATGAAAAACCAATATACCCGGCGGGGAAATACGCAAGCACTAAAAAATGATGGGGTTATCTGTCCCCCTTGTGGGGAAAGTGTCGCGCGAGCGACCAAAGAGGGGCAAAATTGGAAAAAATCCTTATGCTCCCACCTAACGGCGGTACTCCCTCAAAGCGGAAAAACTAATTTTATAACCCTCCTTTGGCACTACGTGCCACTTCCCCCACGCAGGGGGGAAGATAATGAGGCTATGACTTCATTATCACAAGGAAAGAAAACAACTGATTCCCGATACCAGCACGCGGGGATGATACCTGTATGTGATATACGGCCTCGCGGGTATAGCAGAGTGAGTATAGCGGGTAAATCACGCGTCGCGGGCATTGGGAGCACCGGCTCGGTGTCCCCCTCACCTGCCCCTACGGGGCACCCTCTCCCTCAAGGGAGAGGGGAACAGCCTGTTTCCTTCCCCCTGAGGGGGAAGGTGGCTGCAAGCCGGATGAGGGGGCTTGCCCGCGGGTTTACGCTGATTGAACTCTTGGTCGTCGTACTCATCATTGGCATTTTGGCTGCCGTGGCGTTGCCGCAATACCAAAAAGCGGTGGAAAAAGCCCGGTTGACGGAAGCACTTACAAACCTCAAACATGCCCAACAGCAACTTGCTTTGTTGGATTTACAAGGAGCATTTGCGCCAGATGAAAATGACGCTCCCGTTGGTTATGACCCACTCAATCACGCCCCGGAATATTATGATTTTACCGGAGGCGAATGGAAAAAAGAAGAAGGGTATGGATACTATAGTTATGAAACAAAAAATTGGGAGTATTATGTAGATGACAATTCGGCGGTATATACAATTTCCTCTATACATGAGGATTATGTTTTATATATTTACACTCCCCATAACGGAGACGGGTGGCAAACAACGAAGGATTGCAATGCTTATACGGATTTTGGATATGCTATTTGCCAAAGTTTAAGTTCCCAAGGGTGGACAACTGATGATCGCCGTAACTAATCGTTGACGCTTTAGGGGTTCTGCACGCTGCGTCCCGGGGAAAGCCGCCCCGGGATTTTTTGTATGTTAGCCTACAAAACTTGTTATAATAAAGTAACGGAGCGTTTATGAACGAAGAACACCGCATTAACATTATGCAAGATACACCGGCCGAGCAGCCGGGAACTACCCAGGAAAATACCCTTCAATACGCCGCTATTACCGAACGGTTTGTAGCGTTGGCTATTGACTACGGCATTATTTTCTTGCCGCTGCAGGTAATCGCGTGGCTTGTCTGCAAACTGGCCGGACGTTATTTGGAACTGTGGCAAGTAATTGCCATGGCCGTGGGCATGAACGTCGTGTTTATTTTGTATGAAGCCGTGTTTTCTTCGGGCGGGCGCGTAAGCATTGGTAAAAATTTAGTAGGTATTGCGGTAGTTAAAAAAGATTTAAGCGGACCCATTTCATTCCCGCGTGCGTTGCTGCGTGCCGTGGGGTATTACATGAGCGCGTTTCTGTTTTTTGGCGGGTTTGCACTGGCCTTAGTAGATGATAAAAAACGCGCGCTGCATGATTTTTTAGGCGGTAGTGTTGTCATCCAACTGCGTGAGCGCGACGCGTGGGAAGTATGGGCCGTGCGGGCCATGGGTACGCTGCTACTATGCGTGTTTGTATTTAGTTTGTACCAATCGTTCGGCGGGCGGGATTGGCAAAATAAATATAAGGTACGTCAAGCCGACCAATTTTTGGGTAAAATTGCTATTTTGCAAGAAGGACACAAACTCCGTTACGGTTATTATACCAACGATTTCTTGCGCTTAGCGTTACTATCCGGGGACCCGGTCCAATTCCAACGGGATATGGATAAAGTATTAGCATCCGGGCGAAAATATGCATTAGGGATTGGCGTAAAAGGGGAAACGTATACGATTTCGGCCTTTGCGAAAGATAAAAAACATACGCCCGTGTATTACACAAATAAAAATTAACTTTTTCATGCAAGCAAACGTAGGCCCCGTTTTAGCGGGGCCTGTTTTATTTTAAACTTTTAAGTAAATCACCCAGCGTGGCACCGAAAGAATCAAACGCGTCGGTACTGCCGGAATCTTCCTCCGGGCAGGACGAATGTTCGCACCGGTTGCGGAATGCACATTCGGCACAATGCGCCGGATTGGGCGGAAATTCCTCGGCTTCTACTTTCTTGCCGACTTCTATAAAAATATCTAAAATTTTTTGTTCATCAAAGGCTTCAAACGGGGCACTTTGCGTTTGGTTAAACGCCGTAAAATAGTACGTTACTTTGCCGGTTTGCATATTCCAGGCACGGCGCGCCCCCACCGCATAAATACCTAATTGCAAGGAATCCGTAACCGGCAGCGATAAATCCGCATCCGTCCCGGTTTTGTAATCAATGACTTCCCACGATCCGTCCGGATGCTTATCAATACGGTCAATTTTGCCGCGGAATTTCCAACCGTCTACTTCAAACATAAATTCGCGTTCGGTACTATCCACGGTAGTTTTGCGCTGGTATTCTTGTTGGGCATAATCTTCCATCATCTTTTTGCCTTTTAAATACCATTCCATTTGTTCGCCGGCACTTGCATACCCGGAACTCATCCAGCAATCATCATAATACGAAAGCAGTTCAGACGGGTCGTTACTGTGGCGGTGGTATTGTTCCAAGGTGCGGTGAATGGACACCCCTAACGAGGACGCCGGGACAAGCCCTTCGCGCCGTCCGTTGATGTATTTGTATTTATAAAGCAGCGGACACTCGTGATAAGTTTTAATTTTGGAATAGTTTAATTCGCGCGGATCGCTATACATATTTACTCCTGTGGGGCAGACTTAGTAGCACGGATAAACCGTACCAACGTATCGCCGTATTTTTCCGTACGGAAAACCTCATAGCCGGGCGGAATGGTAAATACTTCCGTCTTATGGGTTTGAATGACCAAAATACCGTTTGGGGCCAGTAACCGGGCATCGGCCACGTTTTTTAACGAAGGCTCCGAAAACGACAACATTTTGTTGTTGATGTCCCGGTACGGGGGGCCCATAAAAATAATATCGTAGCCGTCGTTATCACTATACGCCAGCAGCCAATCTAACGGTTTTAATACGTCCCCGCGCAGCACGGTAGCCCGTTCCGCAAACCCTAAGTGTACTAAATTGCGGTGGATATTTTTAATACACGCGGGTTCCTTTTCCACCATCACGGCTTTTAACGCCCCGCGGGAAAGGGCCTCTAACGATACGTTCCCCGTGCCGGCAAATAAATCCAACAGTTTGGCCCCCGTAATACGCGGACGTAAAATATCAAATAAAGACTGTTTCATCCGGTCCGAAATGGGTTTTACGGGCAGGTTTTTGGAGACGGAAAAAATACGCCTTCCGCGGGCTGTTCCGGCAATAATACGCATAAAAAGCCCTTAGAGTTGGGCAATCCCCTCTTTTAAAGCATAGCGCACCAACTCGGCCTGTTTGTGAATACCCAATTTACGCATAATGTTATTGCGGTGCACGTGAATGGTATTTAAAGAAAGCGTAAAATGCTTGGCAATTTGCTTGCTGCTATATCCTTCCGCAATCAGTTGTAAAACTTCTTTCTCTTTCGGGGTCAGACCACCGGATTTTTTCTTAGAAACATTTTTATTTAAAAACCCTTGGACTAAAAACTTAGATATTTTCCCCCCAAAATAAAACCGCCCGGCGGCTACTTCCCGCACAGCTGTTAATAAATCTTCCCCGGGGGATACTTTAACCACATATCCTTTGGCCCCGGCTTTAAGTGCATTTTCTACCGATACGCGGTCATCATACATACTTAGCACCAGTACATTGGCTTGGGGTTGGATTTTAAGTAATTTTGCAATAGCCTCCAACCCGTTTAACACCGGCATAGAAATATCTACCACATACAAATCAGCTGGTTTTTTCTTAGCCAAACGCAAGAGTTCATTTCCGTTTGATACTTCCCCAATGACTTCAAATTCCTGGGGATAGGCTTCCAGTAATAACCGTACACCCTGACGTACAAGCATATGGTCATCCGCTAATACAATTTTTATCTTCATATTCTCCTTCATATACACAACAAGGGCACACGGCCCGGATAGACGTTCCTTGGCCGGGGGCGGTTTTAATCGTCAAAGTGCCCCCTACGGAACGGATACTGTCCCGCATGGATAACAAGCCCACATGTTTAACGGATAAACGCTTTTCCCGCTTAAATCCTACCCCATCGTCCTGCACCGTAACAATGAGTTGGGCAGCGGAAGTCCGTTCCAACCGTACGGTTACGTGCGTAGCACGGGCATGTTTAATCACATTATTTAAGGCTTCCTGCACCATGCGGTACAACAAAATTTTTACACCATCTGAAATTCCTTTTTCTTGAAACCCGCTTTTACAACTAAACTGATACTCAATACGACCTAGTTCACAAACATTTTTTAATAATTCTTCCACACTACCGCGCAAGGCACCTTCCGTATCTAAACTGGGCGGGCGCAACGTAACAATAATGGCGTGCAAGCGTTCCATACTGTTTTGGATTTGCTGGTATAAGCGGTCCAAATCCGCCAATACCCGGGTTTTACTGCCTTGTTTGGCATCTTGCTTAGCAATACACACTAAGGCAGCCAACATCACGGAAGCAGAACCGATTTCATCATGCAAGGCTTTGGCTACTTCCCGTTTTTCATTTTCCCGGGCAGAAAGCAAAATTTGGGCAAAGGTGCGCGACGAGGCAGACTCTTTTAACAAATGCGGGGCAGGTTGCTCTCCCCACGATGAAATATCTTTCGTAACCGAAATAATACTATTGACGCGGCCGTCCGGTCCGGTCAAGGGTACTAAGGTAGTTTGGTGGATATGATTCTTTTTAGGGCGTTCCATGGTCCATTCATATTGGCACACTTGCCCACTAGCTTGCACACGGCGTAACTGCTGGCCATGCAACCCTTGCGCGTGTAACAATTCATCGCACGCCCCTTCTTCGGGAATACGGAATACTTGAGGTTCAAAAAAAGGCACCCCAACAAGTAAAATCGTATGATAAAATTCCACCCCATACGAAAGCGGCGCACTTTCCCCAATAGCAAGGTTTCCGGTTACGGGCAAACGGCTCATTTTGTTTTGAGGACTGGAGCAAGCACTACCACTTTTTCCCGCGCGGGCGGTAAAAAGTTTAGAACACATAAACGGCCTCTTAATACTATTGTACTATATTCTGCCCCTTAAAGTACGCGGGTTCCTATTGTTTTTGGGGAACTTTTTTATTATACTATGGGTACAATTTATTCCTGTTTTTGGAACCGTTTAATCGACGGATGTATTCTTGGGAACAAGAGTTCAGTTTCAATCCAAAATCAGCCCAATTAGGCAAAAACAAAGAAGGGTCGCTCCTGGAATTGTTTTTGCCGAATGTTTGCCATTTTTGATGGTAGATTACGGCTGTTTGTGTGTTGAGACATTGAAACTGACTCATCTATTACGGCCGTTTTTACGTGTGTTCTCCAAAGGCGGGTAAATTGAAAATAAATTAAGGAGAAACAACATGAAAAAGATAAATACCCGGCGGGGAAATACGCAAGCAATAAATCAAAATAAGAGTTATGCGGAAGGACCGTTGCTCAACCTCTCATCCGCTTTCAAAAAACAAGGAGGAGATCCTGAGCAGAAACTTCCCAGGATGACCTTATTTAATTCCCCCTCACCTGTCCTACGAACATCCTCTCCCTCAAGGGAGAGGGAAACAGCCCGTGGGTTTACGCTGATTGAACTCTTGGTTGTGGTACTGATTATTGGTATACTGTCGGCAGTGGCGTTGCCACAGTACCAAAAAACAGTTTGGAAAGCACGCGCAGTAGAGTATTTGAATATTATTAACGCTACCCACAAAGCATTGGCTGCGTATGTGTTGGAGCACGGAGAGGAAGAAAAACAGTTTTTTGCAACTGGAGGATTCGGCAATACGAACAATCTTTCGGAATTGGACCTGGAAATTCCAATCAGTAACAAGCAGATGCCGGAAGCAAGTATTAAGATAGACCCGAATTACTGGAATATTTCCATATATCCTGGTTTCATGGATTTCAGCTATGATATGAATATTCCGGACGGAATTTGTGCAGGGTGGGATGAAAAAGGGTTTGTTATTTGCCAATATTTATCTACCCATTTACCTGGTGTAAGTTGTGAAGACGGCAGAGCCGTCTTCCCACCAATACCTTGTTAATGGGGCCCTAGGTCTTAAGACCTAGACAGTCCTAGCCTACCGGCCCGCCAAAAAGCGGGCCTTTTTTAGTAATGCTATTTAAGTAACTTTTGCGCTTCTTCTATCAGGGTTTGCAAGTGTTCTTCACTCACAAACGTTTCGGCATAAATTTTTAAAATGTTTTCCGTACCGGAAGGGCGTACTAAAATCCACGATTTTTCCAAATAAATTTTAATACCGTCTGTATCGCGCACGCCGGTTACTTGTTCCCCCGCTACTTGCGTGAGCCCGGCAAAGTCCGCAGCTTTGAAAGATTTGACGCGCGCTTTAGTGGCTTCATCCGTCGGCACGTCTACGCGTGTATAATACGGGGTACCGTGTTGGGTGGTCAACTTATTGTAAAGCGCAGCAATATCGCCTTCGGCAGCGGTAATTTCCATTAAAAGACATACGGCAAAAATGCCGTCTTTTTCCGTCGTCCAGCCGCTGACCGACATCCCGGCACTTTCTTCCCCGGCTAGTACATATTTGTGCTGCAACAGGCCGTCTACAAAATATTTAAAACCTACGTTAACTTCGTCTAATCCTAGCCCATACGCGGCGGCAATCCGGTCTAACAAAGCCGTCGTTCCTAACGTGCGGCCAAGGACGGTGGCCCCTTGAATTTTTTGGCGGCGCACTAAATAATCCGCCATCACACAGAGCGCATGATTGGGCGAAATGAGCCCCCCCGCGGCCGTAGCACAACCAAAGCGGTCGGCATCCGGGTCGCTGGCCCCGGCAAATTGATACTGCCCTTTTTTCACATATTGAATTAACGGGGACATAGGGTATTTAGATGACGGGTCCATACGGATTTTACCGTCGTGGTCTATGGGGATAAAATAAAAAGTAGGGTCTTGCTCTTGGCTGACAATATCCAAATTTTTTAATTGATATTTTTCTTGAATGGCCCGGTAAAAGGCCAAACTGGCCCCGCCTAACGGATGAACGGCAAATTTTAGGGGTGCAGCCGCAATTTTTTTGAAATCAATTAACTTTCCTAACGCTTCTACATACGGCGTAATCACATCCGCACCGTGCACCAAATGCTGCGCACGTGCCTGGTCCAGCGGCAAAGTTTTAATATGCTCCGGATGAGCCATAAATTCGTTGGCGTATTGGGCAATTTTTTGGGTTAGTTCGGCCCCGGCCGGGCCACCGTTGGACGGATTGTATTTTAGGCCCATATCTTGCGGCGGGTTATGGCTGGCGGTACCGTTTAAACACGCACACGCGCGGCCGCTTAAAATTTCAAACGAAAAAACCGGCGTCGGTACAGGGAGTTCCGGCAAAATGACCGTAAGCCCGTTCCCGGCTAACACTTCAGCACACAGGTTGGCTGTCTCGCGCGACAGGAGCCGCGTATCCCCCCCCACTAAAATAGGGCCTAAGATGTGTTCCTCTTGGTGCAGCCGCGCCACCGCTTGTGCAATCGCTTTGGCATGCAGCGCACAAAACCCGGCCCCCAGTTCGCCCCGGTGGCCGGACGTACCAAATTTAACGGGAACAGGCGGGGTAGAAGGATGAAAAAATTCGTTACGTAATTTTTGGACATCAATTTTTTGGGTAGTTAATTTCCCGGCTAGTTCACTAATCATATCCTTCTCCTATTCACGGCGGCAGGGTTGCAAGGCGGCCTGTCTTTTTCTATGATATTATATATCTAAATTTTTTGCAAACGGAGAACTTGATGAAAAAATTACTGTATGTATTTGTGTTATTGGCAGCCGTCCCTTTCGCTGCCCAAGCCAAGGACATGGGCGATGACTTCCACGATCATTATGTGCCGGGCGTTTCTAACTTAAAAGCCTATAACCGGGATTTAAACGGCCTCATCGGTACGGTGGATTTTCATACGGGGCGGCCTAAGAATTTTCCGGGCATTAACTTAGGGGCCAGCGTCAGCGTGTTTAAACCGTCGTCCGAAAATAACATTTCGTCCGATAGTTATACGGTGCTGCCTTTCTTGGTGGCGGAAACTAAAATCCCTTATTTAGATGTAGGCGTAGTAGCGCGCGGCACTTCGGCCAACGGATATACTTCTTTGGGCGGCGGGCTTACGTATCAAATGACGTTGGTAGAATTTTTAAATCTGTCCTTTGGCGCGTTTTATGACAACGGACGTACGGATTGGTACAAAAATGACCACTATTCGGCTTCGGCAATTGCCTCTACCAATGTACTTTTTTTAACGCCTTATATCGGCGTAGGGTATGATTACGGCAAACTTAAAACCCGCGGATATACATCCAATGAATCCGTTTCCAACGGAACCCCACGCGGTATGGTCGGGTTAAACGTGCACCCATTCCCGCTGCTGACGGGCTTTGTGGCTTACACCATTACCAAAGACAGCCACGGTTTTACGGGCGGGTTAGGCGTTAGTTTTTAAGTATGGATTACAAGCAGGAACTCCAACAATTTTTCAACGGAAACTGCGTCCTACGTGAACCGATGGCGGCCCACACTACATACCGCACGGGCGGACCGGCGGAAGTGTTGGTATATCCGCAAACGGTTGAAGAGTGGCAGTTTGTTTTTAAGTTGGCACGGGAACAACAAATTCCGTTGCGTGTGTTGGGGTGCGGTTCAAACATTTTAGTCAGCGGACAAGGTATTGACGGTATTACGTGTTCCACCCGTAAAATAAATCAAATTTGTGTGAAAGGTACACGCCTTACGGCACAAGCCGGGGCCGCCTTGGACCAAGTATGCGCGCGCGCGTGCCAAGCCGGGTTAGGAGGAATGGAGAAACTCTCCGGTATTCCGGGCAGCGTGGGCGGGGCGGTGTATATGAATGCAGGCGCGTACGGGCAAGAAACGGCTGATTGTTTGGCCTCGTTTGAAGTGCTGGACGCAGACGGAAATTTGCATACGCTCACGCAACAAGAAGTTCAATTTTCTTACCGCAAGGTAACGGGACTACCTGCCGGGGTTATTTTATCCGCCACGTTTGAATTACAACCTGCTAACGCGCAAGAATTACTACAAGCACGGCGTAGTGTGCAACAAAGCCGGGTAGAAAAACAGCCGCTGGAGTTTCCGTCGGCAGGAAGTGTATTTAAACGCCCGGTGGGGGATTATGCCTCGCGCTTAATTGATGCGGCGGGGCTGCGCGGGCTGACGGTAGGCGGGGCAAAAGTGTCCGAAAAACACGCCGGATTTATTGTGAATTTCAATCACGCCACGCCGGAAGATATTAAACAGTTAATGGACCAGGTGCGCGAAAAAGTGCACGAAAAATTTGGCGTAGAATTAGAACTGGAACAAATTTTGTGGGGGAAGTTTTCATAATTTACTCGCTCAACTTCCCGTCGGAAAGATAAATTTTTTGACGCAAACCTCAAAATAAGATATACTATATAAGTAGTTTAGGAGTCGTGGTGTAGCCTGGTTAACACGCTGCCCTGTCAAGGCAGAGACCGCGAGTTCGAATCTCGTCGACTCCGTATTTTAGTTTTTGATTTTCAGCATATATCCCCATTGAGGTTAAACCCCAACGGGG